>CAYZQE010000069.1:0-12640 GCA_964480635.1 uncultured Gammaproteobacteria bacterium
AGAGTTATAGTTTATAATATTTAATTCCATTGACCAATCTAGACTCATTAAAATTAATCAACAGCCCTGTAGAAGATGTCTAAACAATAAAGGATATACCCGCTCCTTACTACATTCTTTCACTCTTTGTGTCCTCTGTGGTCTCTGTGTCTATTCATTCTACTCACTTAATTTGACATAGACCCAAAAGCAATCTTTCTTCATCTTAAAATAACATCACCTTAACCGTCTGTTCCGCCTACAGTAATATCATCAATTTTCAATGTCGGTTGACCAACGCCAACCGGCACTGACTGCCCTTCTTTGCCGCACACACCGACACCTTTATCAAGCTCTAAATCATTCCCAACCATTGATATTTTTTTCATCACTTCAGGGCCAGAACCAATTAATGTGGCACCTTTTAAAGGTGCGCCTATTTTGCCGTTTTCAATCATGTATGCCTCAGATAAGGAAAACACAAATCGCCCTGATGTGATGTCAACTTGACCACCACCAAAGTTAACTGCATAAATACCTTTTTCAACTGATGCGATCATTTCTTGTGGATCAGACTCCCCTGCAAGCATATAGGTATTTGTCATCCGTGGCATGGGTAAGTGAGCAAACGATTCTCTACGCCCATTACCTGTTGATTGCGTATTCATTAAACGTGCATTCATGCTGTCGTACATATAATTTTTTAAGATACCATTTTCAATAAGCACCGTATTTTGCGCGGCGACACCTTCATCATCAATACTTAGCGAACCCCGTCTATTTTCTAAGGTAGCATCATCGACTATGGTGCATAAAGGCGATGCCACTTGCTCACCCATTGATGAGCTAAAGGCTGATGTTCCTTTGCGATTAAAGTCAGCTTCTAAACCATGACCAACCGCTTCGTGCAATAACACACCGGGCCAACCTGCACCTAAAACCACGGGCATTGAACCTGCTGGTGTTGCTATAGATTCTAAATTGACCAATGCTTGTCTAATAGCTTCGTCGGCATGTTCGCGCGCTTTATTATTTTCGAAAAAATAATCATACGAAAAACGCCCACCACCGCCTGATGAACCCTGCTCTCGGCGACCTTCTGAATGCACTAATACAGTGACATTTAAACGCACTAAAGGCCGTATATCAGCGCCTAATATGCCGTCAGAACGCGCTACTAAAATTTCATCTAAACCGCCCGATAACGACACAATCACTTGTTCTATTCGCGGGTCTTGTTGACGCACATATTCATCTAAAGACTTTAAGAGTTCAATTTTTTCATCGGCTGTTTTTGTACCCAGTGGGTTATGTTCGGTATAAATCATTTTATGTGGCGATGACACTATAGGCGTAGCGGTTTGGCTAGCACCTGATTTAGCAATGGCTTTAGCGTTACTACTAGCACGCAAAATAGCATTTAAAGACAAATCATCACTATAGGCGAAACCTGTTTTCTCACCTGACATGGCGCGCACGCCCACGCCTTTTTCAATGTTAAATTGGCCGTCACGCACGATACCATCTTCAAGCACCCATGACTCTTGCTGGCTATTTTGAAAGTATAAATCTGCCGCATCAATGCCCTTACCCATTAAACTATCTAGCGCATGATTTAAGTCATTTTCATCTAAATTAACGGGGCTTAATAAACTGTTTTTAACAGTTTCTAAAATATTCATATTCTCATTCTCTAGGGCGTTTTACACGCAATTTTACGATGTTCTAAAACAGGAAATTGTTGCCTGATTTTCTTTTGTTGTTCGATGTTAATGTCGGCTACCACAACACCTGGGCCACTTTTAATGCTTCCCAGTGAGGTTCCCCAAGGGTCTACAATCATACTGTGCCCATACGTTTCTCGTCCATTCACATGAAAGCCGCCTTGGTTTGCTGCGGCCACAAACACTAGGTTTTCGATCGCTCGGGCTTTGACCAAAATATCCCAATGTGCTTGACCCGTTAATTTATAAAACGCCGAAGGTACTAAAATAATTTCAACGCCTTCATCCAACATTAAACGAAACATTTCTGGAAAGCGTAAATCATAGCAAACGCATAGGCCAATACGACCCAATGCAGTATCGACCACAGTAACACTATTACCGGCTTCAAAAACATCTGATTCTTGATAGCGCTCATCGCTATTAGGAACAGTCACATCAAATAGGTGGACCTTATCGTAACGAGCGATTTGTTCACCCTGTGGATTAAACATAAGCACTGATTCACGCGCTTTTAAAGCATCTTTACCTTTTAGCGCAATGCCAGCCACAACATAACACTGATACTTTATTGCTTGTTGCTGCAAAAAACCTTGAATGTCACCCTGACCTAATATTTCAGCCTGCTCTAAGTATTCACTGTCTTGTTTTGCAAAAAAGGCGAAATTCTCTGGTAACAAAACTAAATTTGCTCCTTGCTCACAAGCCTCACGGATCAATGTTTCGGCTTGTTGTAGATTAGCACTGACGATAGAGCCTGAGGTCATTTGTAACACAGAAATTTTCATTAAAAACTAAGCTCTTCTCTCTTTGCAACGATAATTTCAACTTCATCTAAGGTCTCTAAACCCGAAGCCAAAATAATATAATCATTGGGTACCCCCAATGAAACCATCCAATCTTTTAATTCTGATGCCCATAATTCACCAGAATCTTCGCCTGGATAACGAATTAAAAACACAGCGCCTAATGTTTTTTGCCAATATTCAACCGCATTTCTAACACTAGAAAACGAGGCTACAACCTGACCTGTTCGAGGCTGCGCCCAATCATCTGCCGAGAGCGTAAAAATGCGGGCAGACTGAGCATGCGCCATTGATAAAAATAAACTAAATAATAGGATAAAAATTTTAATTGTCTTCATAGCGTTCGTCTTCAATATTTTTTAGTTTAGGTTTATCAATGACTTCTATTTTAGGGTCGTCCCAATGCCCTGTTACCTTATATTTTATACTGACACTCTCATCAATGGGGCCTTTAAATAGCTTTTGTATTAACAGTAAAGCCCAGCCAACAGAACTGCCCGACACTAAAGTACCTAACACAGGTAAGGCATCTCTAATCTGTGGAATAACAGTGATTAACTGGTCATAGTCTCTAGCTTTTAAACCCGTTCTACCCACTATTTTTACATCCGTCACTGAGCCTGTCATCTTTAAATTTTCAGTCCACATATTCCCTTCGTAGATTAAAAAATCGCCGTTAATCCTATCAAATTCAAGCCCCTTTTTGAAAAAGTCAGAAAAATCTAGCGTTAAACGCCTGGGTAATGCACTGAGGCTTAACAAACCAACGAAACGTCCTCCGCCAGGCTCCACATCAATCAAATAGCCTTCTTCTAACTTGAGTTTGGCACTACCCGTCACATCTGCCAAATCTAAAGACCAAAATGGCTTTGCCCATTCTAGTTCAGAACTGATATCAATTTTCCCATTTTCAATGCTTTCTCCCAAACCTAATGCAGACAGTGTCTGGCCAAATTGCTCTCCTTTAAGGGTGATTTTAACGCGTGATTCATGTTCATCAATTTCTTTATTATAATCCCATGAACCCTGAGCATTGAGAACAACTTTATTATGCTTCAAAGATAAGTTTTTTAACTCGAAAAAATCAGTAATGTGCGACTCAATATCTATTTTTGCATCGGTAAACTGTTTGCCATTAATCGTGAATTGCTTGCTTCTAAATTTTAATGTTGGCAGTTGATTAGTTGCATACACCGTTTTATTACCGTTACCCAAACCTTCTTTTATGTTTATATCGACGACATCCATATTAATGTCAATGGGCACAGAAGCTGCTTGCTGTACCGGAATAAAAAACTCACCTTTAGCGACAGATGATTGCACCGTGCCCGCTAATCCAGTTTCAACTTTTTTAAGGCTGATGTTAGCATTGTTAGCAGTCACCCCTTTAACCTCTAACTGAGCTATAGATACCTCTATTGAATTTATCAACGCTAAAGATCTGGTCGATGAGGACATTGTTGTTGGGGCTAAGTAGGCATTCCAATGATCCAAATTTAATTCAGCAATATGCCCATTAACGCTAAAACCTTTTTCTATTTGTTTTAATACGCCTTTATCACCAAACTTAATATGCCCTCCTATCAAGTCATAGGCACCAGAATGATCATTTGTAAGCGCCACCATGACATCAAAACGATGATCCAAAGTGAGCCGTACATTCAAGTATTCATTCTCATAAATATCAACAGAGACTTTTATGTGATTTACGTCTTCTGCGGCTAGAGAAAAAGGTTCGGGTAAATGTATTGCGGTTCCTTTTAAACCAGAATGCGCATTAATACTAACCAACGGCTTTAATTTATCTTTATTACTTTGATTGATAAGTACATTCACTTCCCATGCGCTTTTACCTGACAGATGCTTCGTTACTTCACTCGGTAAAGTCTGTAGCAGGCTCGCTATCTCAATACTCTCACCAAACATTTTTAAACGTATCGATTTATCTTCATCAGTCGATGCTTCTAAAATAACCGCATGACCAAACGATTTTGCTGGCGCGGGTTTAATGCTTATGCCATCCTGAGTTATATTAATCGCAGCATTAATCTCACTCAGGGACACACCCAAACTATCCACTGCAAACCCTGCATGTTGCGCCTTTAAATCCACATTAAACAAAACATCCGATGACTTAGGGTTAATGAGTGGAAAACCCGCTGTGACTGCGGTTTTAACCTTACCTTGAAGCTCAGACACTTCTGCAAAAAACGGAATATCCTCTTTTATGGGTGATGCCTTTAAAAAACCCCATTGCTTCTCTAAGGTATCATTTACTTTTAAGCTAAGTTCAGCGTGTGGATCATCAAGGTCTGGAATATAAAAAACAACCTCTTTAGCGTTAATGCCCTGAGATGAACCCAACGCACTGGTGACTTTTAATTGATAGTTTTTAAAGGTTAATGTTGCTTGCTTTGATTGAAAGCTTGGCCATTTTGGATCATAGCTTAAATCAATATTTTCGAGCGCAAGTGTGGCATCAAAAATGCCATTATTTTTAATGTCAAAATTAACATCATTTTCTAAACGCCCTGCATACAGCACATCGGTCATTTTAACATTTGCTGTTTTTACGCTTTGCTTAACCCAATTAATAACATCTGTATCCATTAAAATTTGGGGCATAAAGGGCGTGATTATTTTGATATCTGCATTTTTCATTTGTAAGCGCAAAAACAAATATGGCGATGCATTGTTTTGAAAATTCAAACTAGCACGACCGTCTATTCTTGCCTTATTTTGCTTTATAGCAATCTTAGGGATATCAACTATTACGCCATCACTATTAATTTGTCCATTAACAGTCGCCTTTAAGCTATTCACTGAAAAAGGCTGTGTAAAGAGTTCGGCAAGCAATATATTGAGTGAATCACTGCTCACCTGAGCATTAAAATGCTGTTGATTAGCGACCAAATCAAGTGTCAACTTTTTAACGGCTGGAATAGCCCCCTTAGATTTCCATTGCAAATCGTTTGCGCTAATAGCAACTTGAAATTGCTCTAATTGCTGAAAATTAGGCATCTGAATAAATAACTCACTGATATAACCTTTTGGCTTGAGGCTTTTTGCTAATTTATTGAGTTTTTTTAATTTTGGTATGGATGATGCTAGTTTTTTTAAATCATCAACCGCTAATGACTCTATTAACAATAAATTATTTTTAAATTTACCCGCGACTAATGTCGATTGAGCATTCAAACCAAGTGTTTTAAAGTCGACCTTATCTATATTTAATAACTCATTAGTGACTTCAACCGATAACTCTCCGTCTTTAAAGACTGTCGAGATAATGCTTTGCGCATCGATGGTATGTGATTTTTTAGCGACGCTAACCATCACTTTTTGAGCATGGACACTCGATACGACGTTGAAATTCATACCCTCAAACTCAAGCCAACTGTTAACCTTTAAATCACCGTTTAACGCGATGTCTTTAGCAAATGAAATCGAGCTTAAATTGGGGACATTTAACGAAGCATAGCCCTTACCCATTATGGAGGAACCCACTAAAAGTTGGCTCATATCAATATTAAGCTGAGCATTCAGCATCGACAATTTTTGTTGGCGCAATGACGTTCTAAGTCGCAACAGTTTATTCAGCCCATCGCCTTCTGAACTAAAAATGGTTTGGTATAGGGTGTATGTTTGCTGTTTATCAACGAGTTCTATTTGATCAATTTTTAGACTGACATATTTAAGAGCGCTTAAGCGATGCAATAGACCTGATGATAAGCCAAAATCCCCATCATGGGTCGATGAATTAAAATCACTAATATCTAACTTTGCTTGACTGATATAAAAATCAGCTTTATCGATAATAATTTGCTGCTGTAACAAACTTTGTAACACATTAAAATAAAGCTTGGCACGGCTCAGCTCTATTAAATTAATATTGCTTTCACCCTTAATCGTCAGCCCATGGATACTAAGCTCGGGTCTAAAGCCTTCAATTTTTAAAGATAAACGTTCAACATTAAGATGAATGCCTTGTTCTTCAAACCATGACTCTACGTGAGATTCATACCCATCGACCCAATGCACACCTAAACGAATAAACGTTATCAACACAGCACCTATAATGACTCCTATTTGAGCCATATAAAACAATGTGTGCCGATCTATTTTCATTTAGTTAAAGAGCATCTGATTAAGTTAATAAGATTTGAGCGCAGTAAAAACTGTCGCGATTTTCGGTGAAAATATCGGCAGTTTTAGCAAGTTCAAAATTATTGGACTTGTTCAGAGGCTCCTTAAGGAATTCCTGATTAAGTCGATTAGAATTGGGCTTGCTAAAATGATTAGACTTATTCAGAGGCTTCCTAAGCATCATCACATGGGCACTACGTCATAGT
Organism: uncultured Gammaproteobacteria bacterium; assembly: GCA_964480635.1. Lineage (GTDB taxonomy): Bacteria > Pseudomonadota > Gammaproteobacteria > CAYZQE01. Next base: position 6,862 of record CAYZQE010000069.1, read on the forward strand.
TTTCTTGCGAGAAAAAACTTTCAACTTGTAGTTTTACGGGGATTTTAATAAAGGCTTCAAGCTCTGCTAAGCTAGCCGCTTCTTCATCTAACAATAGATCAATAACGGTTTGGTTTGCCATCACTAATAGCTGTTGTGACTCATCGTATAAACGTGCTTCGCGAATAATTTCTCGAAAGATTTCAAAGCACACTGTTTCTATCGTTTTATGAGAACCACGACCATTACAGGTAGTGCATGTCTCGCATAAAATATGCTCTAAACTTTCACGCGTGCGTTTACGCGTCATTTCAACCAAACCTAAAGGCGACACTTCACACACTTGCGTGCGCGCATGATCTTTGTCTAAGCACTTTTCTAAAGCCTTTAAAACTTGACGTTTATGGTCATCCGTTTCCATATCAATAAAATCGATAATGATAATGCCGCCTAAATTTCTTAAGCGTAATTGACGCGCAATAGCGGATGCCGATTCTAAATTGGTTTTAAAAATCGTTTCTTCTAAATTATGGTGCCCCACAAAGGCGCCCGTATTAATATCAACCGTTGTCATGGCTTCGGTTTGATCAATAATTAAATAACCGCCCGACTTTAGTTCGACTTTACGCCCCAAAGCACGCTGAATTTCTTCATCAATATTATATAAATCAAAAATAGGGCGTTCGCCTGGGTAATGCTCTATCTCAGCAGGCATATCTGGGATGTATTTTTTTGAAAATTTAATCAGTTTTTTGTGGCTTTCTCTTGAATCTATTTTAACTTTTACTGTTTTATGGCTCACCATGTCGCGCAAAGTTCGTAGGGTTAAGGGCAAATCTTCATGCACAACCGTGCCTGGTTTTGCACTCGCAGTGACTTCTTGAATGTTATCCCATAAGGTGCATAAAAACTTAATGTCACGGTTTAGCTCTTGGTCTTCTACGCCTTCTGCTGCTGTTCTAACAATACAACCACCGGTACGGTTTTCAGTCATACAAGCCGACAATAAATCTCTTAAGCGAGTGCGCTCTGATTCTTCTTCTATTTTTACCGAAATACCGATTAATGAAGAGTTTGGCATATAAACTAAATAACGCGAAGGCACCGAGATGCTGGTTGTTAAGCGCGCGCCCTTTGTACCTAAAGGGTCTTTGACCACTTGCACTAAAACCACTTCACCTTCATGCAATAATTCACTGATGACGGGACGAGCCTCATCACCATTATTCACTTCTTTATCAATATCTGACACATGCAAAAAGCCCGCTTTTTCTAGACCTATATCAATAAAAGCAGCTTCCATTCCGGGCAAGACTCGGTTCACTTTGCCTTTATAAATATTACCAACAATACCCCGGCTGCGTTTACGTTCAATACAAACTTCTTGTAACGCTCCGTTTTCAACAATAGCAACCCGTGTTTCTTGCGGCGTCACATTAATGAGTATTTCTTCACTGTGCGTTAATGAGCTATTTTCGGCATAACTTGGCATGTATTAAACCTCCTATTTTTTTCTTATGACACTTCAGCTCAACACCAAAGCAATGGTTAGAAAGATATTTATTATTATAGTTCTGTCTTTCCTTATTTTTTATTTTAAGCGCTTATTTTAAATAGCGCGACAAAATCAGTCTTAACCTTCTCTATGGTAAGGATGGCCTTTATATAGGCTAAATGCACGATATAACTGCTCCACCAAGACGACACGAGCAAGACCATGAGGCATGGTCATTTTACCTAAGGATATAAATTGATGAGATGCAGCTTTAGCATCTTCAGATAAACCATCAGGCCCTCCTAATAAAAAACTAACCTGATTTGTTTCTAACATCCATTTTTCAAGTTGAGCAGCCCATTCTTTAGTGCTCCACTGCTTCCCCTTTTCATCCAAAGACACGACAATTCCTTGCGTTGGTAAATGCTGCTGTTGCTTTTTCCACTCAGCAGATTGTAACTTTTCGATATGTTTATTATTTTTTCTAGCGGCAACCGCTACTTCGAACAGCTGAATAGCCATTTCACGCGGCATTCTTTTTTGATATTCACTAAACGCATCATTCACCCATTTTGGCATTTTCTGCCCAACAGCAATGATATTTAGCTTCATAGATAACCGACTTTATGAACCCCAAAGTTCTTCTAAATTATAATATTCACGTCCTTGCGCTGTCATGACATGCGCAACGACATCGCCCAAATCAACTAAAACCCAATCTGCATCTGCTTCACCTTCGACACCTAAAGCAGGACAGCCTTCTTTTTTTGCTTTTTCTGCAATGGTTTGTGCAATTGATTTCACATGACGGGTTGATGTGCCCGTGACAAATACCATCACATCAGTAAAGGTTGATTTACCCTTAACTTGAAGCACGCTAATGTCTTTGCCTTTTAAATCGTCGGCGCTCTCAGTAACCCATTGAGTTAGGTCTTTTACATTACAATCGGACATTAAATTTTGTTGCTCACATATAAACTATTAGATTGCATAAATTCTAACACAGGCTGAGGTAAAAATTGTGTTATTGCTTGCTTATTAGCACTATTTTCTCGAATAAAACTAGCGCTACAAGGCACTGGCTTAACCTCTAATAAAATAATGCAACCCGTTACCTTGTCTGACAGCAGGCTCACATCATTAACAAGGTGCTGATTAAATTGAGTTTGAGTGCAATTTTGACTTGGACGCTGACACACTACGATATGACAATAATCTAAAATTTGCTCCGATTGATGCCACTGATGCAAGCCATTAAAAGCATCAGTACCTAATATTAAAACCCATTTATCTGATGTTTTTTGGGTCAAATATTTTAAAGTGTCAATCATGTATGACGCGCCGCCACGATCAACTTCGGACAAGTTAAGTTTTAAATGCGCTTGATCTTTAATGGCCAAATGCAACATTGCTAAACGCTGCTGTATTGATGCACTTGGCACATCACGATGCACCGGGGTATGACAAGGCAGCAAGTGAACCGCTTCTAAATTTAGAAACTGAAATACGTCTTGAGCTATGGATAAATGCCCACGATGGATTGGGTTAAAAGTGCCCCCTAACAAGCCCAGCATTAGCTGCGTATGTGGCCATCACCATAAACAATATACTTTTGACTGGTTAAACCTTCTAGGCCAACTGGGCCACGCACATGAATTTTATCGGTGCTAATACCAATTTCTGCACCTAAGCCATATTCAAAACCATCGGCAAACCCAGTAGAACTGTTAATCATTACCGAGCTAGAATCGACACGCTTTAAAAACTCGCGGGCTTTAGTGTAATTTTCAGTCACGATGCTATCGGTATGATGCGAGCCATGGTGATTAATATGTTCAATCGCCTCATTCATATCATCGACTAACTTGATGGATAAGATAGGCGCTAGATATTCAGTATCCCAATCACTATCACTGGCAGCAACAATTTGATTAGAAAGCTTTATGGCATTTTCACAACCTCGCAACTCGACGCCTTTTTCAAGATACATTTCAATTAGGTTCGGCAACACGTCATTGGCAATCCCTTTTGCCACTAATAATGTTTCCATCGCATTACACACACCATAGCGACGTGTTTTTGAATTAAACGCAATATCAATGGCTTTTTTCACATCACCTTGGTCATCAATATAAACATGGCAAATACCATCAAGGTGTTTAATAACAGGAACGCGAGAATCATTAGCCACGCGCTCAGTTAAACTTTTACCGCCGCGCGGGATTAATACATCAATAAACTCTTTCATCACTAGCATTTGCGCCACAACTTCACGGTCTTTGGTACCGACTACTTGCACTACATATTGATTAATATTGGCTGCTTTTAAGCCGAGTTTAATGCACTGAGCAATAGCTTGATTTGAATGTATAGCCTCTTTACCACCGCGTAAAATACTGGCGTTACCCGACTTTAGGCATAAGGCAGCGGCATCAATGGTCACATTAGGCCGAGATTCATAAATAATACCAATAACCCCTAATGGCACACGCATTTTCCCAAGTTGAATACCTGATGGCAGCATCTTCATATCTTGTATTTCGCCAACAGGGTCAGGCAAGGCTATAATTTGCCTCAAGCCCTCAATCATGCCCTCTATACGCTCATCATCTAAGGCTAAACGATCTAACAGTGCGGCATCTAAGCCATTGGCTTCGCCGGCTTGAATATCTTTGGCATTAGCTTCTTTAATTTGCCCTCTAGAGCGATTCAGCTCATTGGCTATTTCGTGTAACGCTTGGTTTTTTTCTGCTGTTGTTGCTTGTGCAATCAGTGCCGAGGCCTTGCGCGCGCGCTCACCCATGCTTTGCATCATATCTGCAATGGTCGTCATTTTTAAAAGCTCCTTAATCCACAAAAACTATTCACTAACTCTAACATATCTAAGTTATCTAGATCTGCGGAAAGAGGCTTTAACTTAACGTAATTTGGATGACGACGTTGCTGCCCTTTTTCTATGCGATCAATTTTCGCACACTGCTGTATCAGGCCATTAATTTGATCGCCGGTTAATCGGTTAGCGGCTTGTGTATACAGCCGCTTTTTAGAATCCCAAACACGTAATTGCAGCCATACTTTTGCCAATAACTGAGCATTATTAAGCACCGGTTTAACCCTGCTTAAAATATCAACATTACCTTTTAATGCATTCATTAACGTTAAGTTAGCGACACCTTCTGCTTGTTGGTTTTTTAAAATTTTTACCGCTCGTTTGGCATCACCTAACAAACAGCAATCTGCCAGTTCATATTGGGTGAAACGTGCTTGATTTGCGACGCTTGTTGCTACTTGCTCTAATGATAGCGCTTCGCCTGCTGCAAATATAAGCAATAATTTTTCTAGCTCTTGATCCGCTGCTAGTAAATTACCTTCTGTTCTATCGGCTAAAAAACGAATTGCATCAGGTGCTAAATTAAGCCCTTTTTGCTGAGATCGCTGAGTCAACCAAGTGATTAATTGATTGGCATAAATAGGCTTAAGCTCAATAATTTGCCCTACCTTTTTAATGTTTTTACACCATGCGCTATTTTTAGTCTTCGTATCAAGTTTTGGCATGGACAAAATAATCACATCATCTGCAGATGCTTGTTTACACAATTCAGCAATGCCTTTAGCACCTGCCACGCCTGGCTTAGCCGAGTAAAACTGATAAATAGTTAAAGATTGCATTGAAAACAACGACATATTAGAAGAGCCTTCTTGCGCCTGCCAATCAAAGCCCTGCTCTACATATAAGGTTTTAATGTCTTCGAAACCCGCACTACGAAAGCCTTTTCGCGTAGCATCAAGGTAATCTCGAATTAGCAAAGGCTCATCACTTGAAAGCAATATAATTGCTGTACTGGGAGTTGGTGAAAGTGATTCTAGAGACACTATATTTTAGTTTTAGATAAAAACATTATGCTATCGTGTTCTTGATGTTTTTAATAGGTTAAATGCACCAACTAGATTGTCTGATTTTAAATAACATGCACAACCGCCATTCATGGCGTAAAGGCCGACAGCTCTGGACATTTTAGGCATAAAAAAACCCTCACACCCAAAGGGTGTGAGGGTTAAATACCTGCTTCTTTCATTCTACGGCTTCCTGCTAGGCTTCTTGCCTATGTGCAAAGTTCCATTTCACGTCCATTACTCAAATCATTCAAGTATGGTCAGTATAATACTGATGAGCTTATTATTTGCATAGGGGTGTTAGACATACAACTCGTACGAATAAAAAGTTGCTGAGTGTAGGGCAATTACTACAAGCGACTTTTAAACTAAAAATCTAATATAAAAACACTCATTTAACATTCAAAGTTA
>CAYZQE010000070.1:0-12588 GCA_964480635.1 uncultured Gammaproteobacteria bacterium
GTTGTGCTAAAGCGTTCATCTCTATGCCTTTTGGTTTATATCACTATAAGCTCTGCACTTAACGCGCCAACTTGTTTCAATGACTCTAAAATAGCCACCAAATCACTGGGGGACGCGCCTACTTGGTTAAATGCCCGCACTAATTGATTCAGCTCAACCCCTTCACTAAATAAGAACATACGGTTGTTTTCTTGCTCTACTATTATCTCTTGATTATTGTTTTGCACCGTTTCGCCTTCTGCTAATGCATTTGGCTGACTCGTTTCTTGCGTATTAGTGATGGTGACCGTCATATTGCCGTGTGACACTGCGGCGGAATAAACCTTCACATGATTGCCTATAACCACTGTGCCAGTACGCGAATTAATGATTATTTTGGCGGCTGCTTCGCCGGGCTGAAATGTTAGATTCTCAAGAAACGACATAAAACTAACGCGCTGGCTTTTATCTTTGGGCGCATTAATTCTAACCGTCACGGCATCTTCTGCATGCGCATTATCGGGGCCTAAAACATCATTCACCGTCTCGGCTAAACGTTTAGCGGTGGTAAAATCACGGCGATGTAAATTCAGCACAATGTCATTGCCTTCAACAAAAGGGTTACGCACCGCTCGTTCAATAATCGCGCCATTAGGGATGCGTCCAACGGTGGGTATATTCACCGTCACGCTAGAGCCATCAGCCGTTGCAATGCCAAACCCGCCTACCGTTAAATTACCTTGAGCAACGGCATATATATTGCCATCGGCACCTTTTAATGGCGTCATTAACAAGCTACCACCGCGTAAACTTTTAGAGTTACCAATGGATGATATCGTCACATCTATTTTTTGCCCTGGCTTGGCAAATGGAGGTAAGGTTGCATGTAAAGCAACCGCCGCTATATTTTTCACCTGTGGCGTTTCGTTAGGGCCAAGCGTGATGCCATAGTTGGCTAACATGCTTTTTAAGCTTTGCATGGTAAAAATGGTTTGTGATGTCGAATCACCCGTGCCATCTAAACCCACTATTAAACCGTAGCCAACTAACTGATTATCTCTAACCCCTTGTACTTGGGCGACGTCTTTAATGCGCTCTGCAAATGCTTGGCCGGCACCTAAAGTAACCATTAAGCAAAACGCGATAAGGAACATTCTTTTATAAAATTTATTAATCATCATTTTAAACTCCTATTGATTCTAAAAAGGCATTATTGGGCTGCTAAAAAAGCGCGACAGCCAACCTTGAGCATTGGATTCGGCAATCACGCCACCGCCACCATAATAAATACGCGAGTTCGCTATTTTAGTAGAGACAATAACATTAGAAGAACTGACATCTTGAGGGCGAACAAAGCCAGAAAGCCTGATGTATTCAGACCCATGGTTTAAGCCAATTAACTTTTCACCGCGTATTTCTAAGTTGCCATTGGGGAAAATACGGGTAATGGTCACAGCTATTTCACCCGTTAAGCTATTGCTTTGAGACGTATCACCTGAACCTGCGAAAGCTCGATTTCCAGTTAATGAATTGGCTAATAAATTAGCACCTTTAAATGTAGGTATAACCCCTAAAAGCGAGCCCGTTCCATCTGTCGACAAATCATCTTGTTTAGACGTGTTAGTGGCTGCTGCTTTTTTAGCAGTTGTCGATTCAGATAACGTCACGCTTAAAATATCACCGACTCTAAAAGCCTTGTTATCTTCGAATAATCTCACTGAGCGACCTTCTTGATAAATAGAGCCATTCAGTTTTGGTGTGTATTGCATTTCTTGAATAGAAACGGGCGCATACATAGGGTCAGGCGTTACAATAATGCGGCTGGTCGAGCAGCCTTGCATGACGGCTATGGAGGTAAAAACAGCGATATAATGTTGTATAGTCATCACGTCACCTAAATATTGTTATTTAAGTACTGCATCATGCTATCAGCGGTCGAAACCACTTTAGAGTTCATCTCATAAGCGCGTTGCGTCTCAATCATCGACACCATTTCTTCGACGATATTAACGTTTGACGTTTCTAAAGCACCTTGATGTAACGAGCCTAAGCCTGTTAAACCTGGCGTTCCAGCTGTGGCATCACCACTTGAAGCCGATTCAACATAAAGGTTTTTACCAATCGGCTCTAAACCTGCGGGGTTAATAAAATTAACGGTTTGAAGATTGCCTACAGTGACGGGGGCAACAGCACCCTGCAAGGTCACACTGACCGTGCCATCACTGCCAATGCTGATATTACGCGTATCCGCTGGAATCGTAATGCCCGGTTGCAAAACATAGCCGCTAGCGGTCACCATTTGCCCCTGATCATTGAGTTTAAAACCACCATCACGGGTATAAGCCGTGTTGCCATCAGGTAAGGTAATCGCAAAATAACCTTTACCGTCTATCGCAATATCTAAGGCATTATCCGAGGTACTGATGTTTCCTTGCGTGTGAATTTTTTCAGTTGCAACAACTCGAGTACCCGTGCCTAAATGTAAACCATTAGGTAATAATGTATCCTCAGACGTTGCCCCACCGACCTGTCGAACATTTTGATAGAGTAAGTCTTCAAAGACAGCGCGTGACTTTTTATAAGCCGTGGTACTGGTATTAGCAAGGTTATTAGAAATAACCGATAAACGAGTCTGTTGGGCGTCCAGACCTGTTTTTGCGACCCAAAGTGCTTGGTTCATTGTTTTTCTCCTGTGTTAGGGTGTACACAGGAGAATGCAGAAGTCGTGCCAAATCGAGACGAGTAACGCATTGTTATATGCAATAATGCTATAAAATTTATGAGGCCTTGTCCCTTTGATCAACACACAACACGATAAAGCGTTATTACATCACTGTATTTTATTAGCTTTAGAGGCTAATTACCAAATTGCCTTAAATGCGGCTCAACAAGCTTATGAAACAGCGACTAACACGGAGACTAAAGCTGAAAGCAAATACGATACGTTTGGTTTAGAGGCGTCTTATCTTGCACATGGACAAAGTAAACGAGTCGAAGAATGCCGCGCTCATATTAAATGCTTTAAAGCGTTACCAATCACATTATTCGATACGTTAGATGAAGTGACTATGGGGCAATTGATCTTGCTAGAAGGTGATCTAAATTCACAACAATACTATTTTATGAGCCCCGTTGCAGGCGGCTTAAAAATAAATTTTAAGAATCATGATATTGTATTAATCACGCCCAATGCTCCTTTGGGTAAGGCGTTACTCAATACGATGGTTGATGATGTTATTCAATTGGATAACGTAATGCAGCAATGCCAAACTCTTAAAGCCATTTATTAATCACAAACGTGTTTTTTGCCAGCCCCAAATTGATTTTCCAACTCTTCAAATGGCATTGTTTGCATCATTGACTTCATCATCGCTGGCATGGAGGCCATGCAGCCTTTCATCTTTTGTAGCTCTTTGTTTTTTTGCATTTCTTGACTAAATGCTAAGGCTTTGTCTTGTGCTGCATTACGTTTTCCTTGCTCGCATAACTCAGACACTGAACGCTCAATTTGTGATGCCTTAACGCCCATTTCATCTATTTTATTTTGATCAATGTGGCTCATGCATTTTTCCATATCTTCCGCTCCCGACACCATAGACATCATGTTTTTTTCCATATTCGCCATATTTTCGGCGTTAAAACCAGCTGGCATTTGAGCCAACGCAAACGTCGGTAAAAACCATATTAATCGTATTATATTTTTCATTAATCCATTTCTCTAATGTGATGACATTAACTTTAAAAACATAAGAGTAACTCAAATAAAACAGTTAAGGTCTTTTTTTAGTTTAGGTATGATGTGCGTCATACCATCTCACATGCCATTATTACTCATAAACAACGAGACTTCATATGCTTGAACAACTTCAGCAAAATATCGCACCCTATCTAAAACTTTTTGGCGATCATATTTACATTCAAGCCTTTATGGCGATTGCGCTATCTTTTGTTGCTGCTTGGTTATTTAACCACGTCATTATGACGACACTAAAACGTGTCGTCGCCAAAACAAAAATATCATTTGATGACTACTTAATTAATCTACTTCATTCGCCTATTTACTACAGCCTATTATTAATGGGCTTTTCAAGTGCTGCCTTAGTTCTAACACCGCCCGATGCTTATCTCAGTATCTTTTTTTCGATAGCCCAAACAATAGCTTTTGTGATTTGGACCAGTTTTTTATTAAAGGTCAATCGAATATTTTTAACCCAATTATCGCGTAATCCTAAACGCGTTAAAGTCATCCACCAACAAACGCTGCCTTTATTTTTAAACTTAATGAACATCATCATTGTAGTGATGACCGTTTATTTTATATTTTCTGCATGGCATATTGATATGACGGCATGGCTTGCCTCAGCAGGTATTGTGGGTATCGCCGTTGGTTTTGCCGCTAAAGACACCTTATCAAATTTATTCTCTGGTGTTTTTATTATGGCTGATACGCCATATAAAATTGGAGACTTTATCGTGTTAGATTCTGGTGAACGCGGCGAAGTGACTCACATTGGCATTCGCAGCACACGAATTTTAACCCGTGATGATGTCGAAGTGACTGTCCCAAATTCGGTCATGGGCAACACTAAAATCATTAATGAATCGGGAGGCCCGCATGAAAAGTACCGTTGCCGCATCCCAGTAGGTGTGGCTTATGGTACTGATATTGATTTAGTGAGGCATGTATTAATGACAGTTGCCCTTGAATCAGAGGATATTTGCAAAGACCCAGAACCTAGAGTGCGTTTTAGAACTTTTGGAGCATCGAGCTTAGATTTTGAACTGTTAGTTTGGATAGACCAACCCGTGTTAAAAGGTCGAGTGATTGACCTCATAAATTGTGCTATTTACAAGCAATTTATTGAGCATAAAATTGAAATACCCTATTCCAAACAAGATATTTATATTAAAGAACTGCCGAGCCAATAAATCAAGCTCTCGTAGGTCGGATTACGCTAATCTAACCTACGAAATGCTGAATTCACTCAATTTTTATTCTGCTGCTTTAGCAATCGCTTCTTTCGCCATTTTTTCTAAATCGCCAGAAGCGTGCATTTCTAGTGTAATGTCACATCCACCAATTAACTCACCGCCTACATACACTTGTGGAAACGTAGGCCAATCAGCATAACGTGGTAAGTTTTGAAAAATCTCTGGGTCTGTTAAAACATTCACAAAAGCAAATTCAATCTCTAATGATTTAAGTGCCTCAGACGTACGACTAGAAAAGCCGCACTGTGGCATTTGTGGCGTGCCTTTCATATAAATAACGACGGCATTTCCTTCAACTTGTTCTTTAATACGTTCTAAAACGTCCATAAAAATAACCTCAAAAAATAAATGTTTAATAGCTGACTAAATTAGTAGGTTATTATAAGGGTAAAATAAAATATTTAAATAGCCAATGATAAATACATGCAATCTATTACCCTCCCTCTGACACAGCCTCTAAAACTTTGGGTTTTAAGATTAGATAAAAACGACAGCCTCATATCAGGCAATAAGTTTTATAAACTGAAACCTTGGGTAAACCAAGCACTTAAACAAAACAAAGCGTTAGTCTCTTGCGGTGGCGCATATTCAAACCATCTACATGCTTTGGCAGCGGCGGGGTTAAAACACAACATTCCAACTTATGGATTAGTTCGAGCGCTAGAAATTAATAACCCAACGATCACACTGCAAGATTGTATCGGCATGGGGATGACGCTTATCCCTGTCACCCGTGACGACTATAAAAAACGTTATCACACCGATTTTTTAAAGCCTTATCAGCACCATATTAAACAAGATAGTCTGTGGATTGCAGAAGGTGGCATGGGCGAATTAGCCATTAATGCTTGTGAAGATATCGGCAATGAAATTAATGCCGCTATGGCAGACCAGCCCTTTAATGCCGTTTATATAGCGGTTGGTAGTGGCGGAACTTTAGCGGGCATTGCTCGAAAATTACACTCTAACATTCAACTTTTTGCTGTACCTGTTATAAAGCATTGGCAAGACGTAAAAACAAACGTCGATAATTATTTAACAACAGAACAAGCACAGCGTATTGAATGGCTAGGCCATGCATTTTACGGTGGTTTTGCAAAAGCTAATGCCACACATATTGAATTTATGGCTCAGTTTGAAGCATTAACTGATATCCCGCTTGACCCTGTGTATACCAGTAAAGTTTTTCGCAAAGTTATTGAATTACACTTAACGCAAAGCAATCCAGAACATCGGCCTCTCGTTATTCATACAGGCGGCCTTCAAGGTAGACGATCAATCGTTGACAAAATTAAACAGGTAAAAACAAGCCCCGAATACTTTTCTAGCTTAGAAAAATTATGGCATTAAACGTTAACACCAAATTCAGCCATTGCATTCAGCACCACTTTTAATTTTTCGCCCAAACGCGTTAACTTATATTCTGTTGTCGGTGGAACTGTCGCAAACACTTTACGGCTGATTAAACCTTTTGCCTCCAAACTTCTTAAACGCGTCGTCAACACTTTGGGGCTAATGCCAATTAAGGCTCTTTGTATTTCCGAATAACGCTTTTTTCCCGGTAACAACTCACGAATAACTAGTGTCGTCCATTTTCCTTCGATGAGCTCTGCGGTTTTTTTTACTGGGCATTCATCATCACAAGCCTTATTTTCTTTTAAACTAACCATTATGACCCCTACTATCAATTTGGTAACTACTTACAAAATGTTACTTAGTTACTTATAGTAACAGCCTTCTACCTATTCAACGAGACTTTATACTATGAAAAAACTAACCTATCTATTATATTTTATTGGCGCTATTCAAATTATTTTAGGCCTTCTTTATCTATTTGCACCTGCTTTCTTGCTACAAAACATGGGGCATTCTGTACCTGAACCTGATATTTTTTATCCACTCGCCATGTTATCCGCACGTTTTATCGCTTATGGCCTTGCGTTTATTTACATTGCCAAAGAAGCGGCAAAAAATGTGCTTTGGATTAAGTTTATGATACTCATTCAGTTTATAGATTTAGGCGCTGGCATTTTTTACACCATGAGTGGCATTGTCAATATTGCAGATTCCGGTTTTGCTATGTTTAATGCCACATGGATCATTGCATTGTTATATTTATGGATGCCAAAACAAGAGAGCTAAACGATGACTGATTGGCTTAAAAGCAGATATTATCAAGTTCAAATATTACTGATAGCCATTGTTAGACCCACTGAACTTTTTGACCGAATTAACCAGCTACTTTGGTATAAAACGGCATTACGTCAGTGGGTTGATGACCAACGCTTTAAAGCAGGTAACACGGTACTTGAAATGGGGTGTGCCACAGGAGCCTTAAGCGTTTATATTGCTCATTCAGGCTCAATAGTGACGGGCTCTGATTTTTCTAGCAACATGATTCAACGCGCTAAAAACAAGCATAAAAACATTGATTTTAGAGTCGCTGATGTTCTTGATTTACCGTTTAAATCAGATCATTTTAATGCCGTTATAGCGACATCGCTCATTAATATCGTCGATGATAAGCAACTCGCCATGGATGAATTAACACGCTGCTGTATGCAAGGCGGCATGGTGACTGTATTAGTCCCTTCAGATACATTTAAAGATGAGCAGTTAAAAAACTTACACACCTCTATTGGTGAGTCGGGCTTTTCGGCCGCTGTCTTAAACGCTTGGCATAGCCGCGCACCTAAAATGAATGAACTCGATATGTATAAATTATTTGAACATGCTGGGTTAATTCACATATCATCAAAACAATACTTACAAGGCTTTGTGATTTCAATGACTGCCACAAAACCTAAAACAATGATTAACATAACACCCTAAGGAGTTTTTATGACGACCGACCATGTACCCGAACTCATCAGCTTTAAAGTGTGCCCCTTTGTACAAAGGTCTGCCATTACTTTAAATGAAAAAAATGTAGCCTTTAAAACAACCTATGTTGATTTGCAAAACTTACCTGATTGGTTTGCTGAGGTGTCACCTTTAGGCAAGGTACCCGTGTTAAAAATAAACGAGACCACCGTATTTGAGTCAGCCGTTATTGCCGAATACTTAGATGAATGTTACCCGCCCACCTTACACCCCAGAGACTTATTAACCAAAGCCAGTCACCGCTGTTGGACTGAATTTGCGTCTGACATTACAATGAATATGTTTTCTATGCTGCATAGCCAAACAGAGGAAGACTTCAGCGAATTAAAAACCAAAGTGGTCGAGCAGTTTTCTCAAGTCGAGCAAGTTATTAATAAAGAGGGGCCTTTTTTTGCAGGTGAAGCCTTTTCATTAGTCGATGCAGCTTATGCCCCTATTTTTGTCCGCTTAAAACTCATAGACGATGTTTTTAAATTGAATATTTTTAATGCTAAAGGTCGATTAGCGGTATGGAGTAACGCACTCATCAATCGTGAATCAGTTAAGAGTTCTGTCGTAGACGATTTTGATGAGATATTTATGGCTTATAGTAAAAACAGTGGTGGTTATATGAGTGAAAAACTATTAGCGTTATGATTCACTCGTGGATGATGTGCGTCATAGACAATATTCAAGCAAGCTAGGGTTATTTTCGAAGTATTTTTTTTATTTCAGCTATAAATAGAGGATAGATATTCTGACAACAGAAAGGCAGCACAATATTTTTTTACATTGCTGTTTCGAGCAAAGCGCTCTATTTATCATCGACTTTTACCGAAGCTAATGGAATTTAATCTAACACCTTATGGATACTTCGAAAAAATCATTTAAAATCAATCGGTGGCATTCGTTACAATTTCGAATACCCGTTACTTACCTCATTTTAGTTCTTTTACTTCTGTCATTTACTTATCTTGTTTTAAACCAAGTCACTCGCCCAAAATTAGAAAGCATTGCCAATACTTTGTATATTGAGTCAGGTGAAAAAATAATTTCAAATATTTATTTAAAAACATCAACTGCGTCTACTTTGGCTAAAAGCATTGCCCGTGTTATGGAGAACCTTCCCCATGAAGACACAATAATTAAAAAAATATTACCCGAAATGTTGATACTTAACACCAGTTTCGACTCTTTTATTGCCGGTGGCGGCATGTGGCCAGAACCTTTTCTATTTAATAAAACAGATAAACGCCATAGTTTTTTTTGGGGCAAAACGACACAAGGCTCATTATTTTTTGTTGACGATTATAATAGAACCATTGGCCCCAGTTATCATAAAGAAGAATGGTATGCTCCTGTCAAGTACATGCCAAAACACTCGGTTTATTGGTCTAAAGCCTATGTTGACCCTTATACCAAGCAACCAATGGTTACTATTTCTACTCCCATGTATAAAAAGGATGTTTTCTTTGGTGTCATCACTCTTGATTTATATCTGGGCAGGCTTCAAAAACTATTACTCAACACTTCTCAAGTTTTTTCAGGTTATTCATTTATTATCGATAGAAATCAAAATTTTATTGCACAGCCACCCCAAAACAAGTTATTTGAGCATAATAATATGCATGTGAAAGCATTCATTAACATGGCCCCGCAACTTTATTCAACAAACAGACCATCCATACAACCTGACATAGAGAAAAATTCTTTAAAAATCCTAGCCGATAGTTATGATATTGAAGCCAAAGAAGCAACCGCAATTGCTCACCAAATTAATCATAACCAAGAATCAAATGCATTACATCCTCATTTAATTGCCTCTCATCAAGTCGATGATAGCTTAGACATTAATTTCTTTTATTTACCAACCTTAAATTGGCATTTAGTCACTGTCGCTCCCACATCCTTTAAAAATGCGCCCTTTACGCTGGTAGTTAACAGTAGTTTTTTTGCTCAACTTATTGGCATTTTTATAATTTCATTAATTGGCTTTATTTTATTAAAATTTCATTTAATAAAACCACTTGAGAGCATGGTTAGACAATTCAAAGCCAATAACCATACGCTGCCACTCGATACAATCAATTCTCTGCAGAATGAATTAGGGGCTTTGGCCTTTTGGCATAATAAAACAATCTTTGAAAACCTACAGCTTAACCATTCACTTAACCAAAAAGTCATAGAACGAACGGAAGAGTTAAAAGCTGAACGGGATAAAGCAGAGTCAAACAGTCATTCACTTCAACGCCGCGAAGAACGCTTAAAGTTTGCTTTAGCCGTCGCTAATGATGGTGTTTGGGATTACGATTTAAGTAGCGGCAACATTGTTTTTGATGATCGTTGTTACTCTATTTTAGGGTATCAGATTAATGAATTTCCCAGCACTTTAGACGGTTGGTCTGAAAAAATAAATCCGCCCGAAAAAGATAAAGTAATGACCGCGCTAAATAACTATATTAAAGGCAAGGAAAACGGATTTGCAATGGAATACTTATTTTTAAATAAAACTAATCATTATGTTTGGGTACGTTCTAAAGGTGCAATAATTTCGCGTAGCTCCAACGGTAAAGCACTTAGAATAATTGGCACCTTTGCTAATATTGACCATCATAAGCGTATTGAAGATACCATTATAAAAAAATCAATTGAATTACAAATTGCAAAAGAAGAAGCTGAGTCTGCCAACTTAGAAAAAAGCCGGTTTTTAGCCAACATGTCACATGAGCTTCGCACACCCATGCACGGCATTTTAAGCTTTACCAGCTTATGCTTAAAACATGTCGAACAAGAGAAGCTTAAGGAATATTTACAACACATTAAAACCAGTGGCAGTCGACTGACTGGACTCTTAAATAATTTATTAGATTTATCTAAATTGGAAGCTGGAAAAATGGAGCCTAACTTTGAATTAAATCAAATAAAAAGCACGATTTCAAACAGCATTTGTGAATTATCTGGTTTAACTCACGATAAAAACTTAACGATAAGCATTACTGGTGACGATGATATTGCAATAGAGTTTGATGATGAGTTAATCACACAAGTCATGATTAATTTGCTATCCAATGCCATCAAATTTAGCCCACAAGACTCAACCATTATTATACATTTAGCAATAGATCGTTTTAGCCTCAAAGATAAAAAACAAACTGCTTTAAAAGTGAGCGTTATTGACCAAGGTATTGGCATACCCGAAGATGAGTTAGAAAGTATCTTTAATAAATTCAGTCAAAGCAGTAAAACGGTGACTAAAGCAGGAGGAACAGGTTTAGGCTTACCCATCGTAAAAGAAATTATCACGATACATAATGGCATTGTTTGGGCTCAAAGCCCCATTAATCAGTCTAATAAAAGCCAGTCTAATGGCTCAGCTTTTTATTTCATAATCCCCATTAAGCAAAGCCACTAAATGCTCTAATTATCCAGTTCTCTAATAATTAGTTCTAGCTTTTGGTCTAATGACAACCCAATGTCGAGTAAGTTATTTATTTTTTTACCTGCTGTTGTTACAAAATCATTTAAAACGACTTCTTCCTCTTCTGTTAATTTTAATTGGTGGTAGATATTTTCTAAGTCATCATGCAATGTGTTAAATATCGTCGCCGTTTCAAAATGCTGATCTTTATGTGATTGTTTTAATTCGTCTAAAAGAACAAGCGCCTGATCTTTGACATGATGGTTCACATTTTGCGAATGATCTAATTCTTCAACTAACGTTAAACTGTTTAATCGTGCCTCTAAGCCATCTAAAATAATGGCTAAATGATCCCTCAAACGACCCGTTCGCTCATCGTCAAATGGCATGTTTCGCACCAATAAAGAGGCGTTTTTGCCATTAAAAATAACCCGCGTTCCATATTCTATAATACGCCCCTTATCTTTAGCTCTTTCCATCACTTTTTGTTCAACTATATTTTGACCTTCATCACTTGTTACAAAAAATGATTGCTCAGACACCATCAACAAAACACTTCCTTGGTGTCCATAAGCTGCCAAACTGTCTATCGCTAACTGAGCTAACTGTTGAGGAGTTTGAGCTTGATAGGTTTGTTTTAAAAACTCAATGACAACACCTAACTCACCCGCATTAGTCATTGATAACATAGCTGTTTTAAAGGCTTCGTCAGATGAAGCCTTTAGCTCTAATGTTCGCTCTTTATTTTTTAACAGCAGTTCAATTTTATTTTTCAGCTCGCTTTCTTCAAATGGTTTAGTTAAATAATCATCACCGCCTGCTTGATAGCCTGCAATTTTATCTTCTTTAGATGCTAGCGCCGATACAAAAATGACGGGCAATTCACTGCAATTCGGCATTTTTCTTAATTTTTCGCAGGTTTCTAAACCCGATATACCTGGCATACTGACATCCATTAAAATAACATCAGGCGTTTTATTTTCAAGATAACTCAAACACTCTGGGCCATCACTGCATAGCACAGTATTATAATCATCGCCTAAAAATTCTGTTAAGACGAGTTGATTAATGGCATCGTCATCAACGCCTAAAATACACGGTTTTTCTAACATTTTATTTCTCCAATTTACGACATTCCTGTACTAGCCTTATATAGTCGTTATTTGAAAAACCTCATGACATTAAATATTGATTACAAAATTATCAGAAAAACCCTACAAGATTAAACCCTTTGGCTTTGTAACCAAAAATCTAGCAATGCGCAGCGCCATAATTTACTGCCATTAAGCTTAGTGAAATACTGCTCACGCTTTAATTGTGGTCTGTCCCACATTTCT
>CAYZQE010000071.1:0-12480 GCA_964480635.1 uncultured Gammaproteobacteria bacterium
AAAAAATCAAGGCTACCATTTAAGCCATAACTTTGGACACGGTAAAAAGAACCTCAGCCATAATATGTATTGCCTGACTTTACTCGCTTTTTTGTTTCATCAGATTTTTGAATTGTCAGACCCTGATTATCAATTGTGCCGTAAAAGCTATGTCAATAAGCGGGCTTTGTGGGAAACCTTTAGAACCTTGATTATTTATTTTATCTTTGATTCTTGGCGTGAGGCATTTAGCAAGTTATTAGACGGTAGAGCGAATGCAAAGGTGAGGCAAAAAAAGAAATAAAACCTCTTTTGTAGAATGACTTACATTGAAATGTGCAGAATAACCCCTGCCTGTAACAAAAAAAATATGATTATCCAAAAGGGTTTGACGGCTATATGAGGCTATTTTAAAGCCGCATGTTGATTTAAACCTGATTTTGAGCGGTTTTGGGGTTTAAGCGAGAGTTGCTGTGGATTTAATGAGTATGTTGACGTTTAGATTATAGCTATAAGCTAATATGAAAAAGCAATACCATAGAAGAAGCTAAGCTCTGTTGCGGTATCTGTAAAATTATAAATCATTCTAAGGGTATTACCGGGAATATCATCATCAAGAGAATAACCCAATGCTGTAAACGCCCCTCCGGGTAAAACTCCTCCATTGGTAAACTGAAGGTCAGTAACTGGTGAATCGTGTAAGTTCACTTGTGCGCCATCAGGCCCACGAGTGATAAAAACTGCTGGTATATTAAATTCTCTATTTGAGATATTACGCAATAAAACGTAGAACACACTGCCTTCAATCAACATATTATTCGTAAAAACGGCATCACTACGACCTTCGGCTATAATCACATCAGAAAATCTTGATGTACTGACAATTATGGATTCAGCAGATATATCATTATTAAAGCTTGCCTTAATTAAAATGAAACCATCAATTAAAGATGTTAAATTAAGCGTTGCGACGCCGTTAACTGTGACAGCCGTTTCTGTTCTAGTATTTCCATCTTCGGTGATGTCAAAACTCACACTAGTGCCATCTAATATTACGCCACTTTCTGACTCTGGAATTAAAGTCACCTCTATTTGAGAGCTATCTAAATTATCACTTAGTATCACATTTGGAGTGAGATTGAATGTCATGCTACGGGGGGCATTAGGCGTGGAATTCACATTAATGGTTAAAGCATTAGAGGCAATGCCATTAAATGATGCACTGAGTTGAAAACTACCTTCTACTACACCCTTAACTAGCCCCCCATTATCGTGAAATTGATTCACTGATGCGACCAAGGAGTTACTACTCAACCAGTTAACTTGCTGCGTCATATCAAGGGTGCTGGCATCCGAAAATGTAGCCATTGCCAAAGCCTGTGTATTTGAATTTATATTAATATCGGTATTTTCACTCGATATTGCTATTTGAGTTAACATCGCATCACTGACGGTTAAAGCTATATTACCTACGACACCATTGAAACTAGCAGTAACCGTAGCCCCTCCAATGTTGGTGGCCTTAGTTAAACCGACAACACTTTGGGTGTTAATTATATTCTCTACGGTCAATATATTATCGTCAGAACTTGTCCACGTTACTTGATGACTCATGTCATTATTAGAGTTATCTGAATAAACACCTATAGCGGTTAATATCACTTCAGATCCCTTTGGGAGTATTAGAATACTTGAATTAATGTTAATAGTTTGAAGCGTGGCGGCATTAACAGTAATTGAGCTTAAAGCTGAGACACTATTGAGATTAGCGCTAATTAAAGCTTGGCCACTATTAAATGTCTCAAAAAGGCCTTTGGTAATAGACGAGGCCTTAGCTACAGTCACCTTGTTGCTATCCCACTGAACCAATTGAGTAATATCAATTTGAGTGCCATCAGAATAAGTCCCTAGAGCCGATACTTGAACTGACACCCCATTTGCAACTTGAGTTTGACTTGGAGTAATTTCTATACTCGCTAACTGAGCGTTATTGATCGTTAGTGTGGTCGATGTGCTAACAGCTTCTAATGAAGCCGTAATAGTCACTGATCCTATTGCTATTGCATCAGCGATACCTTGTGAGTTTTCTGCATTGCTAATTGAACCTAAACTGTTATCACTGCTTATCCATGTCACTTGGTGTGTTAAGTTTTGAACTGAGCCATCTGAATAAATACCAGTAACAGAAAACGCCTGATTTAAGCCATTAGGAATTGATGTGTTTTTAGGTGAAATATTTAAAGAACTAAGCGTTGCACTAGTCACATTGACATTCAACGTTGCATTCATGCCTGAGAAGGCGGCAGTTAATATGCTACTTCCAACTTCATGACCCTCAACTAATGCCGTACCATCTTGAACAGTTGTAATCGTATTATCACTACTAAGCCATGTCACTTGGTTTGATACATCAATAAAACTTTGATCAGAATAGAATGCAGTGACCGTGACTTCTTTTGTGCTGCCTTTTGCTAACGAAATTGCAGAGGGTACAATCGAAAGCTTGGAAAGTATTGCGAGTGAAATGGTTACATTTTTTGTATCTGTTAATTCGCCATTAGTTGCCGTAATCACAACACTACCTTGCTGTATAGTCGTTAATAAAGCAGTTTGATCACCAATACTGGCAACACTGGGGATACTACTTTGCCAACTTAAATCTGCTGTAATATTTTGAGTGCTGCCATCAGAAAAAGTACCGATAGCGCTTAACTGCTCAGAGACTCCGGCGGCTAGCGAAGAAGAAGCTACAATATCTATTTTTTGTAGTGTAGCCGCCGAAATAATGACCGATATAACGCCGCTAACAGAATTAACACTGGCTGTTACTTGACTCGTTCCAACTGAGTCGGCCGTTAAATTGCCCGATGAAGTGATCGTTGCATTTACCGAATCTGTACTCCAACTGGCAGAACTGGTTAAATCTTCCGTGCTATTATCTGTGTATCTTGCAGTTGCTGTCAATTGTTGCGTTGAAGCAATTGCTAGGGTTAATGATGAGGGTGTAATGCTGATTTCAGCTAATGCTATAGCTAGCGCGGATATATTGCCTGAAACTGTATTTAATGTTGCCGAAATACTTGCTGTACCCGCTGACACTGCCCTAATCAAACCTGAATTACTAACCGTCATAATGGCTTCATTAGAAGACAGCCAAGTCACTTGATTGCTAATATCTGAACTTGAAGCATCAGAAAATGTGCCTGTCGCTATTAATTGAAAAGTGTCAGCTAGCTTTAAATTTTGTGATGGACTATTGATAGAAATACTATCCAATCTCGGAACTGGAACTGGAACTGGAACAGCCACCGAAATCATGCCCGTGACACCATTGATAGTTGCTGTTATTTCGCTTGTTCCTGCCGCTATTGCTGTCAGGTTTCCAGAGCTAGTTATGCTAGCCACTGCTGATGTATTAGATCCCCAAGTAACTGAGTTGGTTAAATTTTCCGTGCTATTATCTGTGTATCTTGCAGTCGCTGTCAATTGTTGCGTTGAAGCAATTGCTAGGGTTAATGATGAGGGTGTAATGCTGATTTCAGCTAATGCTATAGCTAGCGCGGATATATTGCCTGAAACTGTATTTAATGTTGCCGAAATACTTGCTGTACCCGCTGACACTGCCCTAATCAAACCTGAATTACTAACCGTCATAATGGCTTCATTAGAAGACAACCAAGTAACTTGACTGCTTATACCTAAATTAGAAGCATCAGAAAGTGTGCCTGTCGCTATTAACTGAAAAGTTTCAGTTAGCTTTAAATTTTGGGGCGGACTATTAATAGAGATACTATCAAGGCTCGTTTCAGGCTCGCTGTCTGAACCCCCTCCGCCACAATTAACTAATGTAAGTGCGATAAGCATACTGAATACATAAAACTTAATGCGTAACATAACTTTACTGTCCCTTAGTAATATTTTATATATAGCCTAAAAATCAATAGCTTAGAGCGATAACAGTTTTTATATTAAAACTTTCATTGCTAACATGCTGTCGAAATTTAAAAACCTTCTCGCGTCATTCGTTTTAAACGTTTTTTTGCTAAACGTGCCGCTGTTGATTTTGAAAACCGTTTGACCAATTCGGTTAATATTTGTTTTGCATTATCCATTTGGCGTGTTTCATAAAAAGTATAACCTAGTTTCAACATCGCATCTGGCACTTTATTACTGGCAGGGTATTGCGTAATGACTTGTTTGAATTCTTTCATCGCCGTGGCAAATTGGCGTGTGACATAATTTGCTTCACCAGACCAATATTGTGCATTACCCGCATAACTACTGGTTGGGTATTTCAATAAAAAGCCTTTAAAGGCTGTTTTTGCTTTGTTGTAGCGCCCCTCTTTTAACAAATCAAACGCTTTTTGGTAGTCTTTACGCTCTTGACTCATGGGCTGAGAAGGCGCAGTAACAACTGGCTTAGTCGTTTGTTGAGGTTTTACTGTAGGTACTTTAGGGGTCACAATAGCTGGCTGTGTCATTTCCTGCTTAGTTTCAGCAACCATTGGTTTTGTGGTTGTTTCTACTGTGACTGCTGGCACCATCACCGGTTTAATAGCTGGCACTTGAATGGGGTTATTAGTGACTTTAGCTTGAGCCGTTGCATTCAATTCCATTTCACGTAAACGACGGTCTAAATCTAAATACAACTCACGTTGACGCTTTTGCAAACGCTGCTGCAAATGCCCTTGTTCTTCGACTAAACCCCTTAGCTCATCAACATCTTGCGAAACCTCATCAAGACGTTGAAACAAACCAAACATGGCCTTATTATCAAGCAACTTCGACGCTCGCTTTAAATCTTTATTAATCTTTTTAATCGACACTTGAATATCGGCAACTGATGCACTTAATTGCTGATTAGATTGTGTTTTTAATACCGCAGATTGCGCTAAAACCGAGCTACTGCTTAACAGAACTAAAGAGACTAAAAGAGTTTTTATCATCATAATTTGATTCTTTAAATTTATTTTATTTCGTAAATTAATTCGACACGTCGGTTTTTAGACCAAGCTTCTTCATTATGTCCGAAAACGGCGGGCAGCTCTTCGCCATAACTGACGGTTTGAATTTGATTGGTTGACGCACCTTGAAACAATAACAATCGACGTACCGATTGATTTCGACGATCACCTAATGCCACGTTAAATTCACGACTTCCTCGCTCATCAGAATGACCTTCTAACCGCACATGAACCGAACCATTGTCAGACACAAAATCGCCATGCGATTCTAAAATTGCTAGCGAAACATCATTAATTTTAGCGCTATTATATTCAAAATAGATAATACGCGTTGTTAATGGGGAGCCTTCTTCTTCAAGCATTTCTTGAGCGGTTAGAACATCATCACTAATGGCGTTTGCACTAGCCCCATTATCGGCAATAACCCCACCGTCACCTAAAGTGTCTTGACCATCATTTTGAAACACTGAGCCATCTAAAATAGGCTGTGTATCCTCTGTAGGTGGCCCATCGCCCTCTATATCTATTTCATCTTTTGCACAGCCTGACAAAACGCCAAACACCAATAGCAAAGGTAATAGGATTCTAGTCATTATTTTTTCCTCATCAATAACTTATTTTTATAATGTAACGACTCAACGAGTGATTACAAAGACCGTAACTATCCAGTTTTTCACCGCAATAGTTACCTTTTATTTTTTAACTTTATAAGGCCCCCAAGCTGGCTCACGAATATCGCCAGTTTGATCTGAAAGCTTATGTTTAGAGCGGCCATCAATAGAGATAGCATATAGTACACCTTTATTTAATCGCGTTGTTGCATATAAAATCATTTTGCCATTGGGTGAATAGGATGGTGACTCATCTAAGTTTGTATCGGTTAAAACCTCTAATTGACCGGTCGCTAATTCTAACTGAGCAATCCGATAATGACCCTGGTCTTGAAACACCATGGCTATAAATTTTCCATCTGGTGACACCGTCGCCGCTGTATTATAACGCCCTTCAAAGGTTATTCGCTGTGCTCGTCCACCGGCTTCATTAATTTTATATAACTGTGGGCTACCGCCACGGTCTGATGTAAAAATAATCGTTTTACCATCTGGTAACCAAACAGGTTCTGTGTCTATCGCCCTATGTTTCGTTAAGCGTTTTAAGCGTTTATTGCCTATATTAAAAATATAAATATCTGGGCTGCCACCTTTAGATAACACTAAGGCCATTTTCTTACCATCTGGCGACCATGCAGGCGCATTGTTCATGCCATCAAAGCCTGTTACCTTACTACGCCTCGCCGTTGATAAATGTTGAATAAAAATTTCTGGACGATTTTGTTCATATGACACATAGGCTAAAGACTCACCATTGGGTGACCATGTTGGTGACATTAAAGGATGGTCTGACTCTAAAATGGTTTGGGGGTTATAACCATCGGTATCAGCAACTTGAAGGATATACTTGCGACCTTTATCTTTTAGAGCATTAATATAAGCGATACGAGTATTAAACGCGCCAGGCACACCGGTTATTTTTTCAAAAATTAAATCACTTATTTCATGAGCCGTAGAGCGAACTTTACTTGTTTTAACAGGAAAGCTAAAACCTAACATTTGCTTACGTTTTAACACATCTAACAATTGAAACTGAACATCAACTGTATTTGACGTTCGATTTAAAATACGCCCCACCACTAAATATTCAACACCTTGACTTTTCCACAAAGAATAATCGACTTGTTTTGAGTTATTGGGCTTAGCGGGTAACTCTGCCTTTTTTAAAGCCCTAAAAACACCACTGCGATTAAGGTCGTTAGATACAATGGCGGCAACATCGGCTAATTTTTGACTGGCTTTAAAAGGCACGATAGCGATAGGCAATGCGCTCTGAGTACCTTGCGTAATTTCTATTTCTAAAACGGCTTGTGCCGAAAATGACAATAAGCCGCCAACCAAAACAATTAAATTTAAGCACTGTTTTAAATAAGGATTAATCAATCGCATAAGTTATTTTCAATTCGTAGGTTTAAATAAAATTTTAACATGTCTATCAAATAAAGAAGCGTCTTTGGGTTCGGGTAATGGTTCTGACTTATACACCGCATTTTCGACTGAAAGACGATAATTGGTATTACCGGCACATTCGCCAAAAGTCACGTCTAAGATAACTCCCCCTGGCCCTTGCAAGACATTAACTTCACAATTCGGCATGACGCCTGCATTCACGGGTTGCCGCCAATTTCTTTGTATTTTTTGTTGAATGGCAAACAGGTATTGCGTTTTTAAATCATTTAATTTGTTTTGCCTTTCTTCGGCAGCTATTTGCGCTTGAAGTTCCATTTCGTTGCGCCTTTGTTCTTGCTCGGCGGCCCGCCTTTGCTCTGCTTTCTTTTGTTGCTCATCAGCAATACGCTTTTGCTCGGCTTCCTTCTTTAAACGTTCTACTTTTAAACGCTCTTTTTCTATGCGTTTTTTCTTGGCGACCTCGGCTTCTTCTTGCTGCCTCTTTAACTCAGCTGTTTTTGCTATTTTTTGTTCTTTTCTGCGTTTTTCCGCCACTACTTTTAAGCGTTCTTTCTCAACTGCTTTTTTCTTTGCTGCTTTCTTTTTTTCGTCGGCTTGTTTTTCCTTTTTCGCAGCGGCAACACGTTTTTTCTCTGCTTGTTGTTCTGCGGACTTTTTCTTTTTTTCTAAAGCAGCTTTCTTTTGGTCATCTTTCTTTTTTTGGACTTTCTTTTTAGCATCTGCTTGTCTTTTCTTTTTGTCAGCCTCTTTTTGGGCAATATCCTTTTGGCGTTGCTTATTAGCCTGGTTTTTTTGCTTCTCTTGATCTGACTTTGCTTGTTTTTGTTTTTCTAAATCTTTAGCATTAACGGTATGGGCTATAATGCTAGGAGCCGACTTTTCAAACTGAGCAACCATTTTTTTAGGCTCGCTCATAACGTCCATGACGATTAAACCCATTAAAACGACATGCAATAGCACCGAGAAAAACAACGCTTTAGGATATCGTAAAAGTTCGTTAAACATATATATTAACTAAGGCTTCGAATCAGCCGATGATTCGGTAATTAAGCTCACCGATTCTATATTTGATTGTTGCAATAAAACCAGTGTATCCATAATAAATTGATACGGACTATTTTTATCACCTCTGATCATGATTAATCGGTTTTTATCGGATGAACGCTGACGTTGCAATAAGCTAATTAATACATCATCTTCTATCACTGCTTTTGGATCACTAGCAATACTTAAAAAACGATCTCCGCGTTGATTTACAGAAATAATAATGGGGTCAGGGCTATTTACATCTATATTTTTTGATGGCGCTATGGGCAAGTCTATTTCAACACCTTGGTTTAATAAAGGCGCTGTCACCATAAATATAACCAATAGCACTAACATGACATCAATGTAGGGGACGACATTAATATCAGCCATTAATCGACGTTTACGCATAGTTGGCATATTAGTTAGAACCGTGTGCCTGACGTTGCAATATTCCCGTAAACTCTTCCATAAAGTTCTCGTATTGCAATACAATTTTATCTATTTCTGCGGCAAATTTATTGTAGGCAATAACGGCGGGGATAGCGGCTAACAACCCCATTGCGGTGGCAATTAGAGCCTCTGCAATGCCTGGTGCCACCATCGCAATAGTCGCTTGTTGAACACCTGCTAAAGCTCGAAAAGACTCCATAATCCCCCAGACAGTACCTAACAAACCAATATAAGGGCTGATGGAACCAACCGTTGCTAAAAAGCCAAGATTGTTTTCTAGCGTTTCTATTTCACGAGACATACTGACTCGCATAGCGCGATGAGATGCCGCGACCATTGTGTCGGCTCCCATTTTAGCTTTTTTAGCGCGAGCAAATTCTCGAAAACCACTTTCAAAAACGGCTTCCATACCAAAACGTTTTTCAGCCCTAGTATTTAACTGCGAATATAAATCGCTGAGATTAATACCGGACCAAAAACGACCTTCAAAGGTCGTTGCTTCTAACACCGCTTGCTTAACAAAGCTATACTTTACATACATCATTGCCCATGAAAAAACAGACAGTAATAGCAAAATCACCATCACTAATTGAACCGGCAGGCTGGCCTCTGCAATTAGGCTTAAAATAGAGGTTGATTCATTCATGTTGTCAGTTGGCTCATAATGGATAATGGAATTGCGGTTGGTGTAAATTGTTTTGCTTTTAAACAGGCAATTTTTATAATTGCTTGGCAAATAATATCATTTTCTCGCTGAATGGTTTGTTTAAAAATAACACTGACTTTTTTTAAGCTCTCAATTTCAGTGATGACCGTTAGCTCATCATTAAACTTTGCTGCTTGCTTAAAATCAATCGTTGCTTGTCTGACTGCAAAAACGA
The DNA here is from genome assembly GCA_964480635.1 of uncultured Gammaproteobacteria bacterium. Classification (GTDB taxonomy): domain Bacteria; phylum Pseudomonadota; class Gammaproteobacteria; genus CAYZQE01. Next base: position 9,325 of record CAYZQE010000071.1, read on the forward strand.
TATTTTGTTGCAATAATTCATCTTGCTCAAAACCCAATTGGCGCAAAAACTCTGTACGCCCTCGCTCACAATACTTTAAATAGTTTGCATAATAAACTACGCCACCTGCATCGGTATCTTCATAATAAATTCGCACATCAATCGTGTGAGGCTTAGGCATTATCCGACTCAATATTATCACTCATCACTTTAGCCTTAAAACCAAAATGTCGATACGCTGTTTGCGTCACCACTCGGCCTCGCGGTGTACGCATGATAAAACCTTGCTGAATGAGATATGGTTCAATCACGTCTTCTATGGTGCCGCGCTCTTCACTAATGGCCGCCGCTAAGCTTTCAACACCTACAGGGCCACCATCAAACTTTTCTATCATGGCTAAGATTAAACGTCTGTCCATATTATCAAGCCCAATTTTATCGACATTAAGCATATCTAAGGCCTTAACCGCAACGTCGGCGGTAATTTCATTATCGGCTTTGACTTGTGCATAGTCTCTTGCTCGACGTAACAAACGATTCGCTATTCGAGGTGTGCCACGAGCACGTCTGGCTATTTCTTCAGCACCTTGATCCTCGATAACAATATCTAGTAAATTGGCTGAACGCTTTATAATATAGGTTAAATCAGGGATGTTATAAAACTCTAAACGCTGAACAATGCCGAAGCGATCGCGTAACGGTGAGGTTAAAAGCCCTGCTCTGGTGGTTGCACCGACCAAGGTGAAGGGTGGTAAATCTAATTTAATCGAACGCGCCGCTGGGCCATCACCAATCATGATATCTAATTGATAATCTTCCATGGCTGGGTATAAAATTTCTTCGATGACTGGGCTTAAACGGTGTATTTCATCTATAAATAGCACATCATTTGGCTCTAAATTGGTCAGCATGGCGGCTAAATCGCCCGGCTTTTCTAATACTGGGCCTGATGTTTGACGTAAAGTGACATTCATTTCATTAGCAATAATATGTGCTAGTGTGGTTTTTCCTAATCCTGGGGGGCCAAAAATTAATACATGATCTAACGCTTCATGCCGACCATTAGCGGCCTGTATAAAAATTTCCATTTGCTCTTTAACGACGGGCTGCCCGCGATATTCTGCCAAGGTTTTGGGGCGTAAAGCGCGCTCTTGAGCTACGTCGTCTAATTGTTTGCTACCCGTTATCATTCGGTCTTCTGACATGGCTATTTTCTAACCATTGTTTTCAGCGCTAATTTGATCAATGATTCTGTATCGGCTTCGGGTGTTGCTACCTTTTTAACCATTCTATCGGCTTCTGCAGGTTTATAACCCAAAGCTTGCAATGCTTCTATGGCTTCAGAAACACTGTTTGTTTTTTGACCCAGCAAAGAATTCACAACCATTGGCTGCTCATGGTCTTGAGTTAAGGCTTCGACTTTATCTCTTAACTCTATAATCAAACGTTCTGCTGTCTTTTTTCCAACACCCGGTAAGCGCGTTAAGGTCGTCACGTCACTGGCTAAGATACAGCCGCAAAACTCAACTTCGCTCATGCCCGATAAAATGGTTAATGCCATTTTCACACCAACACCATTAATTTTTATCAACGTTCGAAATAACTTACGCTCTTGCTCGGTAGCAAAACCAATCAGTGCATGTTGATCATCTTTAATTTGTAAATGCGTCCACACACTGACTTTTTCATCAACCGCTGGTAATTGATAAAATGTGGTCATAGACACTTCCACATCATAGCCCACGCCATTGCAATCTATCATTATTAGTGGCGCTTTTTTTATGGCTAAAATACCGCGAAGTCGACCTATCATCTTGAACGCCTAGATTTTCGTTTAAAGTAAGCAGCAGGTAACCCTGTTCGTTTTTCTGCTGCTAATGCTTGTGCATGACAAAACGCAATGGCAATGGCATCGGCTTCGTCTTCTTGTAATTCTTTTTTTATATTTAAATATTGTTTACACAAATATTGTATTTGATCTTTGGTCGCAGAGCCCGTTCCGACTAAGGCTTTTTTGACTTCTTTCGCAGAATACTCTGACACATCCATATCATGATGCATGGCCGAACAAATTGCCGCGCCTCTAGCTTGCCCTAGCTTTAAAGCTGACGCTGCATTTTTATGCATAAATACGTTCTCTATGCTCATTTCTACAGGGTTATATTCGGCAATCAATTCATTTAAAGATTTAAAAATACAGCCTAAGCGTTCAGGAAACAATTCTCCTTTAACGGCAATAAAACCACTATGAATATGTGTAATTTTATCGGCTTTATTATCTATAAATGCATAACCTGTTTTACGAGACCCAGGGTCTATGCCCAAAATTATCATTCACTTACCATCCAGGAGGAAGCTTCTTTTCAATGGTAATTTGTTTACCATCAATTGAAATATAACCACCTGTTTTCAATTCTTTTAAAATACAATGCACCATTTCACGTGTCGCACCAACACGGTTTGCTATATCTTGTTGCGTCAAACGCCCTGTCACCATTTTACCTTCAACTTCGGTTGTATTTTTATACAAAACACGTACCACGCGATGATACACATCGTCTAAAGCAACGCTGCTTAAGTCTTCGGTTAAATCTTGTATGCGTTTAACCAACATCTCTATGACACTTTGATTGACGGTAATTTCAGCGAGCACCGTTTCCATAAAGACCTCTCTCGAAATTAATGCAAATATACACTTTGATTTTGTGATGATACTCACTTGACGTGATATTTCACTTAAAGATTCTACTTCACCAAACACATCGGTAGGCTTCAAACTGTTTATTATGATTTTTTTACCCGAATCATTTTGTAAATAGACATCAACCATTCCTGCAATAATCACAAATAGCGAGTCGGTATCATCGCCTTGTTTTATGACGATAGCATTTTTATCAAATTCACGAATGGTAGAACATTCAACCAATTTATTTAACTGCTCAGAGTTCATGTCTTTAAACAGTTTTGTTTTTTTATATATATTTAATACATCACTCATATTCTACAAAAATGCTCATTAACCACGGGTGGAAAAGCCATAAAGGTACGGCTTAGGCTTTAGACTTTCATTCTAGTTCAGATCTACAACGACTTTAAGTAATTATTTCTCTAAAGAGTCCCCCTAAAGGAGACACTGAACAACCGCCAATTATTTTTTACTGGCTAAAATGCACGACA
>CAYZQE010000072.1:0-12291 GCA_964480635.1 uncultured Gammaproteobacteria bacterium
AATACAGATTAAAATACAAGGTTAAGAGGCAAACTCGTTAATGAGAAAGATTAACTCGGTTGCTCCTTAAGGAGACACTGATTAACTGCGATTAGAATTTTACTGAGAAAAAATGTGCGTCAAGTTTCGTTAAATGCGTCGTAATAGCTGGCTATTGCGTCGAATTTAACGGAAGTTGTCGTGCATTTTAGCCAGTAAAAAATAATTGGCGGTTGTTCAGTGTCTCCTTAAGGAAGCTCTGATTAAGTTAATAAAATTTGAGCGCAGAAAAAACTGTCGCTATTTTCGTCGAAATGAGCCGTAATAGTCACTCTATTGCTGCGATTTTCGGTGAAAATATCGGCAGTTTTAGCAAGTTCAAAATTATTGGACTTGATCAGAGATTCCTTAAAGAAAAGCTCGGCCTGAATTCCGTGAGACAGATAAAGGCGGCGCTGGAAGCACGAATGATTCTTTAATGATTTTATATGCGCATGATTTGCATTTGCCACAACACGTTCCAACTTTGAGTTGTTGCGATAAATCAGCGACTGAGCAGGCACCATTGCAAATGGCCTGTTTAATTGCTTTATCAGTGATGGCGTTACAAATGCATACGTACATAAATAAACATTAATACAAATAAGAATGATTCGTATTATATTTAAGTTAAATCATAAGTCAATAAACTTTTGGAGATAATATGAAAATAGATAACAAAATAAATCATTCCCTTAATCGAGTACTGAGATCATCCTTAACGATGATTAATCAGTACTTCTTGCATGCTCGCATGTTAAATGACTGGGGCTTTGATGCTTTAGGTGAAAAAAACTTTAAGTATTCTATTAAAGCCATGAAAGAGTCCGATGCGATTATCCAAAGAGTTTTATTTTTGGAAGGGCTGCCTAATTTACAAGATTTAGGCAAACTGGCGATTGGTGAAGACGTACCAGAAATTCTAAACTGTAATTTATCAATGGAAGAGGACTTTAGAGGGCTTTTGCAAACGACAATTGCAGAGGCAGAGTCTGAAAAAGATTATGTGACTCGCGACCACTTAAAAGAATGCTTAGAGCACTGTGAAGACCGCTTAGATTATTTTGAAACCCAGATAAGTCTATCCGGCAAAGTCGGCTCTAACAACTATCACCAGTCAATTATTTAAAGGATACTCTTATGAAAGGCAGTCAAAAAGTTATCGAAACACTTCAGTTTCTACTTAAGGGTGAGCTAGCCGCTCGCGATCAATATTTTACCCATTCTCGTATGTATGATGATTGGGGTTTAAGCAAATTATTTGAGCGCTTAAACCACGAAATGGAAGAAGAAGCGGATCATGCGGATCAAATCATTAAACGTTTGTTATTTTTAGAAACGACACCTGATTTATCCATTCAAGACGGTTTAAATATTGGTAGTGATGTGAAATCGTGTATTGAAAGTGATTTGCAACTGGAATATAAGGTCGTGGGTGACTTAAAAGCAGCTATTGCATTATGCGAGCAAGAGCAAGACTACGTCACTCGTAACATGTTGCGCGTACAGCTCGAAGATACCGAAGAGGATCATACCTATTGGTTAGAAAAGCAGTTAGGTCTTATGCAAAAAATTGGTATTGAGAACTATATTCAGTCCCAAATGTAATGCAGTAATACTGTAGTACCGTAGTAAAAGCCGGTTTGATTTAAATTATCTCACCGGCTTTTTTTCGTCTTTTAAACGTTAGTCATTGCTTACTGGCAACTTGGGATAGTCAACATAACGGCTTTCGATGATGAGCTGAGTACCAAGCCTTACTTGCTCCTCAATCCATTGGTTAAATAAAGGGTGTGGCGCAAATCCTTTGCCTGCAATAAATGTTTCGCCCTTTAAAAACTGTGCTGTTCTGCCTTTCCCCGTTGTTCTTGCGGGTATTATAATGGCCTGACCACCCTCTTTGTTGGCATCACGAACCATTTCTTTTATCGCGGCTACTCGCCCTTTTCTTTGGTCATCCCAATCTTCTTGCCACGTTTGATATTTAATGGCTTTAAATTGATCGCCACCTGCTGCTTTCATTTTTGTGGTTAGCGACTTTAAAACCTCTAGCCATTGTCCGTTTGCTTTAACCGAACCCTTACCATGTGCTACCACAATAACGGTGTCTTTAGCTGGATTTTTTGATAACTTTAACGCTCGACTCAGCATGGCTTTTGCAAACAAATTGTTATCTTCTAAACCTCCTATGGTAACGACCAAAGAAGTAGTACGAAGCCGTGTTTTTTGTTTTTGACTACCCATATCCATTGAATGCCTCATGTGGGCATGGTCATTCGTTTTTGCATCCGTCATTGAAACATCTTCATCCATTCCGATTAAACGCTCAATCCCTTTTTCAAAACTATTTTTCATGCCAAATACACGCAAAATAACGATATTACCAACACCTCTGGCTTCAAGTCGCTGCACGGCTTCACTTAAATCAACAGGATCTGCCATAGAAAAAGCAAACTCAACTGGTATTTTTTTTGTCAGTGGCTCTATGGCATCACGCATACCTTGGTTCCAATGAAAATCAGACCCATGAGCATGAAAAACAATGCCTAATGGCGCTTTTTTACTACCAAGATAACGATTCGCTTCACGCTGCATCCACAAAGACATAAACTCAACTTCATTTTGCTTAAACTTTGCCATCTTTAAATAACTGGGTAATTGTTGAGCCGTCCATGCATTTAAAGACATATGACCATCAAGCTCTGTGCCCATGTGTAACGGCAAAACAGTTTGAACATTCTCGTCACCGGCAAGAGATTTAATCTTTTCCCAAGCCAAGTCTGCTTGTTGTTGGTAGGTTTTACTTTTACGATTACTGGGTAAAACAACAACCTTAATGGCTTTATTAGAGACACCTTTAATGGCTGCCTTAGCGATGCGTTCAATATCTGCTTTCACTGCTGATAACTCTGACTCTGTACCACCACCATGACCCAATACTAATAAGGGGGTGTTTTTGTCAAAATTGATGTCACTCAATCGCTCTATCATCATTTCTACGGCTAAATAAGTATTTCCAAACGGGCGCGCAAAAATAATTTTTGGCTTTTGCTCAAAACTTGAAAGTACTTTTTTATACAAATCTGCATCATTTACTGTTTCATGCTTTGATAATAATTGACGTAAAAGCGTTAATTTTGGATGTGATTTAGAATAAAACACCGGTAACACGATGATGTTTTTCACATGATTTTTCTTGAAATTATCAAGTGCCTGCTGAAGATAAGGCTCCATTCTTTTGTCGGTAATAAAAACCAATTCTGCTTTTTTATTTTTCTTTAACTGCTCAAACGCAATGCGTATTCGCTGATTACCTTTATAACCCCGATCAGGTGCCGCAATTAAAAAACCAGTAGCTGCATCCGTGATGCCAACCAAGCATTCATCTAACTCGCAATTTGATTGCGTTGTTGCCATAGAAGCTGCTGGGTAAACCAACAAAACTAACATTAACGTCATAAAAAAGTTGTTCATAAATTTTTCCTAGATTAAAAAAAGCCCCAAGACACGGTTACATTAAAAACTATCGAAGGAGGGTTCTACTATTTCAACACAAGCGCCCCTTGAGGTTGTTGCCATTGTAATTAGATTTAATCTTAATGTAAATACTAATGATAATGATTTGCATTAAGATTAGTAAGGGAATACAATTCAAACATAAATTATTTTGGTTTCACTTTAAAACCAAATCAACAAGTCGTTAAACATGTTTTAGCGCTTACATTTACCTTAAAAGAAGACATTCACTTGATTAGAAAACACACGCCAGCATCGGCTTTATTTGTTTTAGCCGGCACTTTAGCAGCCAATGCTATGGCTCAATCAGCCGTAAGTTTAGATACGATTGTTGTAACGGGTACAAAAACCGAGCGTAAATTGCGTGATGTGCCTGTTCGCACTGAGGTTATTAGTGCTGAGCAACTAAATAAAACGCATGCACGTGATTTAGTAGAGGCTTTAGAGTATCAACCAGGCATTAGCTTGCAAAAAATTCATGGCAAGAGTGGTTATGAAGTGATTATGCAAGGCGTGGGCGGAGACCGTGTTTTAATTTTAGTGGATGGCTTACCGGTGTCATCGTCTACCGGGTCAACCGCCGATTTAAGCCAGTTAAGTGTCAGCGGTATAGACCGTATTGAAATTGTTAAAGGTGCGGTCTCTTCTCTTTATGGTAGTGCCGCTATGGGCGGTGTTATTAATGTCATTACTAAAACTCCTGAAAAAGGCGTGCATTATGAATTAACCGCAGACTTTGGTAGTTGGGGCGATAAAGACACTGGTTATGGCAAAGCGCATTTTAAAACAGTTACCAGTTATCGTGATGAAAAGTTGACCGCTATCGCTAATATTGACATTAGAGATAGTGGCGGGTTTGATTTAGATAAAGACACCTATTCAATGACGGGTGATGAAGGCAGTAAGATCAATTTAAATTTCGATTTGAAATATCAAATTGATACTCATCAGTCTATTAGCTATAAACCCTCATTTTATTTTGAAGATGTTAGTAAAGACACGGCAACTTTCCGACCCGGTGTTGGCTTTATCAAAGGTAGAAAAACCGAAACCGTTGATAAGACCACTCATGTTATTCGCTATACAAAAAATTATGAAAATGAATCAAAGCTATCGGCCTATTTTATGGTTGAGAATTTTGAGGGTGAAACGGCTCAAGACAAATTAGCAACTTCCGTCATTGATGCACTTCGTACCTCTGATATAAGCTTTTCTAAAGCGGAGATTCAATATGATTTTGATGTTAGCGATAATCACCTTTTTACAACAGGTTTTGTTGTCTTTGAAAGTGAGTTAAAACAATTAAAAGCCATTGACTCTAGCCAGCCATTTGTATCTGAAACAACCGGTAAGCCTAGCCACGATAATTTAGAATTCTACCTTCAAGATAATATTTTTCTCAATGATCAGTGGGAATTAGTACCTGGCATTAGAATTCAAGAAGACAGTGGCTTTGGCTCTTACACTGCCGCTCGAATCAATGCCATGTATACGCCTGACATTGATTCAACCTCTGAAATTAGAGTGCGATTTGGCGTCGGGCAAGGTTACCGTGTCCCTGATTTAAAAGAGCGTTATTTTAAATTTGACCACCGTGCCAACGGTTATATTATTTTGGGTAGTCAAGTAAAGCAATGGGAAGATACAGATCTCAATACCACCATTGACTTTGGCAATGCTACGGTCGCCAAGCCTGAAGAGTCACTGTCTTTTCAATGGGGCATTGAAATTATTAATGATGACAAATCGCGCATTGATTTTTCGTTGTATCAAAATGACATTTCAAATTTAATTGAATCGTTAAGATATTCTGGCCCAGAAACGGCTGGCATACCCTATGCCATTTATCGATATGCCAATGTTGCCAATGCTAAAACCCAAGGTTTTGACGTGTCTTGGAGCAAGCCAATTACGGATAATTTTTATGTCGATACGTCTTATGGTTATTTGAAAGCAACCAATGAAGACACAGGCAAAGAGCTTAAAAAACGCCCACGTCATAAAGTAAACATCAACTTAGATTGGAAATTACCCAAGCTTAAATCAAATATTATCATTAGAGCGAAGTGGCAAAGTGAAGAATGGGTTAATGACTCAAATACCACTGAATCACCTGCTTGGCATGCATTAGATATTAAATATAACTATGCCCTTAATAAAAACAGCAAGCTATTTGTCGGAATCGACAACATCACAAATCAGCATAAAGACCCTGCAAACCAAGCCAATGATAGGCGCCCCGAAGAAGGCCGTTTTATTTATGTCGGGTATAACTTTTTTGAATAATTAATGAAATAACTCAGGAACAAAGTAATGAATAAACACTTTTTTAAAACTATGACCATAGCCTCGCTGGCATTAATAATAACAGCGTGCGACAGCGATAAAGCAGACGATGATGACTTAGAACCTAATTTAGGTAATAACAATACCATTCAGTTGGATGCCACAGCAGGTGGTAGTCGTGCAGAAGCCAGTGACCCAGCCAATAAATACACCTATTTTGATTTAGATTTAGGCGCGGTTATTGAGTTAACCGATGTCGAAGCAGAAGCCAATAGTGTGTGGGATATTGCTTTTAAGCGTACCAAAACAAAAATTAACGGTGGTGCTTCTGGCCCAGGCAATGTCACCGCCGCTTTAGCTGAAGCGCAAGATTCGTTCTACGATAACGAAAATTCAGCCATTGTGAATACCTTTGTTAATGCAACCAAAGACACAGAAAAATCTGTATTCGACGGTTTTACAGATTCTTCAGCCTTAGTCTTTGAAACTGATGTTAATACCCCAAAGATTGACGGCACTTTAAGTGGCGATGAAACATGGGCGTTATATAACCTAGCAGACAATACCGTTTCTGCTCAACCAACTGCATGGCATATTATTAAAAGCGCTGATGGTAGCAGTTACGCTAAATTTCATGTGACAGATATTGTACAAGCAAGTCGCGATATTACGGTTGAGCTGTTTATTCAAGGCGCGGCAGATACAGAGTTTTCTGAAACGGCAACTACTTGGACCGCTAACATTGGCGCTGGTGGTGGTAGTTTGTGCTACGACCTCGAAACTACCAGTGAAGTAAATTGCACCACAGCAGCCACCACTTGGGATTTAATGCTTGAAGTGACTGCATCTGGTTTTGGTTGGAATATTTGGAGTAATGGTGGCATCAATGGCGATGGTTCTGGCGGCGGCGCAATGACCTTAGGTTCTTTTGCAACGCCTGCTGATTTTACTTACCCCGGTATCGGCGATGAATCTGGCCAATTACCTAGCCGTTATTTAGAAAAAGATGCACCTACTGGTGTATTTTTAGACAACAGTTGGTATGCCTATGGCTTACAAGGCGGACATAATTTATGGCCTAATTACCGCGTCTTTAGCATCGATTTAGACAGCGCTAACCCGGGTCAAAATGTCTATAAATTGCAATATCTCAGTTATTACAATGATGCTGGAACCAGTGGGCATTTAACCATTCGTTTTGAAGCGTTATAACGAGTAAAAGTAGGAAGGATGTACTGCTCCATTAGAAGAGCAGGTTTATAACAATAATAGAGACCTTTGCACAAAACGGAAGCGAAAGAAAAATAGATGTAATTTGCCTGATTGAGGCGAAAACCGCAGGTAATAGCGAGCTATTGACAAGTTTTTCAACGAAAAGCAGGCGGATTTCAGTTATTTTTATGAGTTTCTGTTTTTTGCAAAGGCCTCTAATAGTGTTAATAGTGACTAAGGAAGATTGACAAGGATGTCTGCTGCGTTGTGTTGATAGCCACAACGCAGCAATTTTTAATTATAACTTGAGGAAATAAGATGTTTTTAAATAATGTAATGAATAAAGTTTTAAATATAGGCCTAGTTGAACAAGACTGTGATGCCGATGACTTAATTGAGTACGTTGGTCATCTTATGAATTGGTATAGCAGAAAACCCTCCGCTTATTTAGCCAATATTATTGTGTCAAATTTAGAATTAATAGAAATAAAAATTGAAAAAAATGAATGTGACGGATTGGATTGTGAATGCAGCCGTTTATTAAAAAAATGGCGTTATCAAGCTCAATTTCGTAAACACCAAAACTTAACCTTAAACTAAACAACGGAGATTTGCATATGGATTTAAAAAATTGGGTTTTAAATATAGCGTTATCCCTAACGTGTACCGCTTGGATACTAGGTTTTATACCACCAATCCTAGCTTAAGGAAATCCTGATTAACTCCATAATTTTTATCTAAGCCAAATTATTGTCAGCTAGGCATCGGATTGTAGTGTCATCTAGATACCACAAAATTCGATAACAACGCTGACGATCATTTGGCAACGACCCGTAGGGAAGCCACATGGATGTGGTGAATGTCGATAATGCAGGAGCATTTATCGACCTAGCTATCAAGCCATTCTCTCCGTCGTTCCAACTTTCACTAAGGACTCGTCATTAGTTTCAAGTTGCGCCTAGGATAGAACGGCTTGATAGATCGTAAAAGTTTATGAAGTTAATCAGGATCTCCTTAAACTGACCATAAGAGTATAGATATATGAACTTAACAGAGCTTCTACATACAGGTGGCCCAATGGTGTCCATTTTAGCCGTTTTATCTGTCATCGTAGTCACCTTAATTTTAATGAAGTTATTTCAATTCACTTGGCTAAATGCAGTAGCCCCCTCAAAAAGTAACGTAGCACTCGAATTTTGGCTTTTGAATAATGAAAAAGAGGCCATTAAATCAATTGAAGGCAGTAAAAGCCCTATAGACAAGGTGTTATTAACCGCATTTTCAGCAGCTTCACAATCATATAATGATATTAATTTATTAAAAGAAGAGCTGTCTCGACAAGCCATTAATGAGTTAGTACACCTAAGGTCTTATCTAAAAGCTATCGATGTTATTGCTAATTTAAGCCCGCTGCTCGGCTTGCTAGGAACTGTGATGGGAATGATCGAATCATTTCAACAGATGGAAATTGCGGGCAGTAAAGTAGACCCATCCATTTTATCGGGTGGTATTTGGGTGGCTTTAATAACTACCGCCATGGGTATGGCAATTGCTATTCCAGCAGTTGCTATGCACTCGTATTTTGAACGTAAAGTCGAAGCCATTAAGCATCAAATGGAAAATGCGATTACCTTAGTATTTACAAAAGACATTGTCGTGGCGCACACTCAACATCAAGAGTTAAAAATAACAAAACAGTTTGCTCATGCTAATTGAGGATGCTCATAAACCCAGCAATAAAATGAGCCTAACACCATTAATTGATGTTGTTTTTATCTTACTCATGTTTTTTATGTTAGCCACAAAATTTCAAACTGAAAGGCAAATGCAATTCTCTATTGCTCTTGATGAAACCTTGATGCTCGATAATAAATTGCCTAAAATTATCCCCGTTTTACTCAAGAGCCAAGGTCATTATCAAATAGATCAGCATTTAGTATCAAAAAAAGAACTGTTACAAACCATTAGTACATACTCAAACGAATCAAACTCAATTTGGTTTGAAGTGAGTAGTGAGCCTGAAAGCCAAGTGCAGCAGCTAGTCGATGTGATGGATAGCTTTCATCTTTTAGGTATTAAAAACATCGAAATATTAAGTAACAACAATGTTAATTAACGAAGCCATTAAACCCATCAGTAGCGAAGATCGTTTGATCCCAATGATTAACATTGTTTTTTTATTGTTAATTTTTTTTATGATCATGGGGCATATTGAAAAACAATCAGACAATTCAGTGATACTGCCCTCTTCTTCTTCCTTTTTTGAAAAAAACCAAGAAACAACAGTTGTTTCGGTCACCTCAGACGGCACATGGTATTTAAATGAACAGGCTGTCTCTTTTGCAAATTTAGAACAGCAACTCGCTTTATTGGAACATAAAAACATAACCCTTAAAGCAGATTTTAATTTAAAGAACTCTATCTTAAATGCGTTACTTGATGTCTTGAGAGAGCAAAATTGGCAAAATGTTAACTTAATTGTTTTAAACTAATGGTCATAAAGTGGTTTCATTGGCTCATTGCATTGTTTGCTGCTCTTTGCTTACATGCTTTATTTTTATCTTCTTGGAATGATTCGGTTAAACCCCACGCATCGCTTTCTCAGGCTCCCATACAGTCCGTCGTTATTCGATTAGGGTCGGCACAAGAACAGCACTCTGCGCCCGTAGTTGCTGAGAAACCACTGGCCATAAAAAAGGTAGTGACGTCTAAGGTTAATAAACCTAAAAAAATTATTAAACGCCCGAAAATAACGCCTGTAAAAAGTAAGCTAAAAAAACCTGTTGTTATACAAAAAGTCATTAAAAAAGAGGTGGTTTCAAAAAAAGTAGCTAAAGTAAAAAAAGAAACTCCAGTTGAACATCAAAAAATCTTGTCTGTCCTAGAGCCAACGAAAACTTCTGATACCTCGAACGACAAACCAACTGAAGCCAGTAAACTACCCCATCGACCAATCATGCCTGTTAATACAGCCTCAAACCTGTTGCAACACTCAGTCGTATCATCACCTAATACAGGGGCATTAAACACACACAAAACAGACGATGACACCGCGTTGTTACAGGCAAAATATTTAAATACATTGTCTCAGTGGTTAATGAAACATCAACGTTACCCGCGTCGTGCAAAACGTAAAAATCAACAAGGAACGGTGAAAGTTTCTTTTACCCTATCACCATCGGGAAATACATCTCTCATCTTGATTGTTGATTCATCTGGCACAAAGTCTCTAGATGCAGAGGCTAAAAAAATGCTGTTAAGAGCTTCACCCCTGCCTGCTTTCCCACCTCAACTATCGCGGACAGCAATGAATATTACTGTGCCCATTGCTTTTGTGCTTCAATGAAAGTAATCACTTTATCCTTAAGGTTTTTATGATTAAGTCGTTTAGAATTAGCCGCATTAGTACAAAACTAAATCAACTGGCATAACGTTTAATTTCTGTATTAAACGATGACAAACTCGCGCTACGCAAAAACACACAATCTTTGCAATGTGTTTTTGCCAGCGTTTTAATACGACCAATGGCACTGTGACTGATGCAATCGACTGGGCAAAAAACACAATCTACTTTTTTTACCATGTCATCCAACATGTGTTCTGACTGTTGTTTACCCCCATCATGATAAAAAAACTCACCATTAATGTCACTCGTCATTTTTTGAAACTTACGGCGATGTCTTGAAAAACCACCGACATATAAAATCTTTTTACCGCACAAATCCGTATTGTTACAGTCATTGCAATTTCCGTCACATTGCTTTTCATTGTTAAGAGCAGCAACACTTTGTAATGTCATCGAATGCTGAGGTTTTTGCTCAATTGATTTAATAGCAGCAAGCTCTAATAACTTATCTAACTGGCATTGCAATGTATTCATTTTATATTGCTGCCCAGCCATCAGGCGCTCATAATCCTTTGGTGCTAGCTCGCCATCATTACTTCTTTTTGTCACCTGATTTATTTGAAAAGACAATTGAGAATTACGTTGATTTAAATGCTTTATTTCAAGTCGTTGCTTTTCTAATAGTTTGTTTTTGTCATTAATAAAACGCTGTTTTTTATCCAGCATTTTAAGCGCTTCTTCTTTTTCAAGGCCTAACGCTTGTAATTCAGTTTTATTATCTTTACCTGCTATGTGTGAGATCATATGAACTTCACCATAAACCTGATTTTTTAATGCTTCTGAAGCATATTTACTCGTCATAATTGCCCAAAAATAACCGGCTAAAACTAACATGTCATTCTTAGGTTTGTTCTCCCATACATCCACTATGTCAGTATCCGTTTTTAATTTATTAATGAGATTCACATGCCGATGGTATTGTTTATTGAGTAACTTATTAATATAAACAGAGACCGTATTTTTATTGGACGTCATCGCAACGAAATAACCATGCAAATCATAATCTGTTTTTAATTCGGTACCATTTATAAACGCTTTAAAACGAATTTTAAGCTTTATTAATTGCGCCACATTTAAACAAGTGCCAATAACGGGACAACATTGTTGTTGTGGTAAATCCCATATAGCTTTGCGCTTATTAACAAAACTGTCAGCACTTAATACGATTGAACTAGTGTCACACATAATTATCACAAAATAGTTTCTTAAAACGAATTTATATCATATATAACCTTAAGTGTAAAGACGAATGAGAATCATTATCATATATCCACAAATGCGTTACCTAGCACCTGTTCATACCTATTTAAACTAAGGATTATTGCGTGGACAATAGTAATCGCTTAACTCTGCTACACTAGCAACAATTAACATATCTCCGTCTATCATTGATGAAAACCATATTCGATATTCAAGTCTTTACTCAATTGATTATTAACACAGCAATTTCATATCTGTTATTGCATTCTTCATGAAACAAGCCATCCCGCCTTCTAAACGCAAATATAACCAATGGGTCGCTAATGAGACCCTAGAAGACTTTGCCTTGCGCTTTACCGCTAAAAGAGCCCGAAAATGGTCGAGTGTGCGAATCGCCAATACTGCACTAGGCGTTGTCTCTTTTTTAGCATTAGAGGCTATAGGCGCGGCAATTACCCTTCAATATGGCTTTGTCAATTCTATGTGGGCCATTTTAGTGGTCTGTGCACTCATTTTTATATTTGGCTTACCCATTTGCTACCATGCCGCAAAATCGGGTTTAGATATCGACCTATTAACCCGTGCAGCAGGATTTGGTTATATTGGGTCAACCATATCATCCCTAGTTTACGCGTCCTTTACCTTTATATTTT
>CAYZQE010000073.1:0-12247 GCA_964480635.1 uncultured Gammaproteobacteria bacterium
ACTATATTAAAAAACACAATCAAAAAACAACCTCAGAAGCCTTCGGTTTATGGTCGAAAAACCCTATTGATCTTTTTGAAGGAGGCTTTCTGTTTTTGTCTCCTTTTTCTCCACCATATGTATCTAGCCAGCGTTCTATTTACTTGACCATTACAAGCTGTTTTTAGCTGTAGCGTGGTGATCGTAGCCATTGTGATAAACGAAGTCGGCCATGCATGGCCGTCAGAGCTTGGCTTGGCGCTTGCTATTTTTTTGCAAGCGGCATGACGAGCGGTGGGGTGAGTATTTATTTCTTTAAGTTTAGCCTATCTATTTTGCCAGTTTTGTTTGCCGTGATAAAGATGAAGTATCTCTATTTGCGTTGCATTAATACGGTATACGATGAGATAAGGTGTTCTTTGTATGACCCATTCTCGCGTACCTTCTACTTTCCCCATTCGCCCTACTCTTGGTTGTTCATTCAGTGACTGCGCACCATTCCAGATGCGCTTCGCTATCATTTTTGCAGCTTGAGGGTTTTCCTGTTCAATATAACTTTGAGCTTCTATCAAGTCAGATATGGCGGGGCGTGTCCATTTAACGTCCAATATCAACATCCCAACGAGCAAAGGCGGCACGTAGCTCTTCTTGGCTTGCAAAGTCACCACAGTCTGCTGCTCGTATGCCGCCTTCAACGGCTCTGCAAAATCTCACTTTTTCTAATACGTCGCTCCATGTGGCACTTTCGGGGAGTTCATCGGCTAGGTGATAGAGCATATCTTTTACGAGCGTTGCCATTGTCTTTATACCGTTTTGTTGATGTCTTTTAAGCATATCAGTACCTTTCTTATTTTGCTGTTTTTTCTGCTTTCTCGTCATGTAATACGGACGATGGATGTGTCTGTCGATGCACGTCTTTTAATTTTTAATGACTGACCTTGGTATAGATTTGCGTACTGCTTAAATTACTGTGCCCTAGCATTTCTTGGATGTGTCTGATATCAGCACCATTATAGGGTGCTGATATCAAAAGGATTGGCGCTGCTGTTTGAAGGGAAATTACCGGAGTTTTCACAGTCATTCTTCTGTTGCTATATTTTACGCTGAGTCATTATGTTTTTTAATGTATATTTAAAAATTAGACCTTGTTCCCATTTTTTAACAAGGTCGGATTATGAACAACATTAGCCGTGTCACAGGTCTATATTTTTGCTGATTTCGTTACTTGAAGCATGATGCTGCGATATAACAAAGCACCAAACATCGCAATCACACCTGCCACCACAAACATGGTGGTGGGCGAGACATAATCCCACAAATATCCACTGTATAAGCTACCCAATGCCCCACCCGCCCCAAAGCTTACACTGGCGTATAAGGCTTGCCCTCGGCCTTTGTGGTTTGGAAAATATTCATCTATTAAGTGAATTGCCGACGCATGAAACAAGCCAAAACTGGCGGCGTGCATGCATTGGGCGATAACAATCACGATAATGTCATCGCTAAAAAACGCGATTAAAAACCAACGTATTGAGGTAATAAACAATGCTAAAAACATAAAAAATACGGCATCACCGCGTTTAAATAGGCGATGAATGAATAGAAACAAGATCACTTCGGCTAAAACACCTAATGACCAAAAGCCACTAATGATCGCTACGCTATAGCCTTGTTCTCTCATAAACAGAGTGAAAAATGTATAGTAAGGGCCGTGGCTAAGTTGCATTAAAAAACACGCCAACAACAAGGCAATAACCGCTGGTTTTTTAATGATTGGCCAAATAGAGCCACCATCAATATGTTTTTGTAGCGGTGCTTTAACGCTCAGGCTACTGAGCATAATCAGCACCATCATTATAAAAATAGCTAAGGGTAATATTTGCGTTGATAGAACATCAAGCAACCATGCCATTAAAAAAACAGCAACAATAAAACCTAATGAACCCCATAATCTCACTTGGCTATAACGGTGCTTTTCATCACCCAAGTTAATCATGGTGACGACTTCAAACTGAGGTAAGGCTGCATTCCAAAAGAAGCTAAACAGCACCATAAACAGCATAATCGTCCAATAGCTGTCGGCCCAAACGAGTGGTAAAAATAAGATACAAGCTATGATGGATGTGACTTGTACGATGCGGACGTGCTGCCCTGTTTTATCGGCTATCCACCCCCAAATATAGGGTGCAAATATTTTTGTGACGCCTAGTGATGCAACGAGCTCTCCAATTTCTAATGCACTAAAAGATAGGTCTTTAAGGTACACACTCCAATAAGGGACAAGCGCACCTAGACTGGTAAAATAGAGGAAATAAAATAATGAGTAGCGCCAATGGCGTAGGTTAAATGACATAGTTAGAATAATGGCACAATGAGACTCTTAGCCCCCTCTCTTGCTAGGAAAGGGATATTTTTAGTCATAGAGGTAGGTTTACTTTTCTCTAAAAAGAGCTTTTACCAGCAGGCACAACAGGTGTTCCAGATGCCACATTCATATTTTGCGCTCTATGTCTTAGCATGTGATCCATCAGTACAATGGCTAACATGGCTTCGGCTATAGGGGTGGCTCGAATACCCACACATGGGTCGTGTCGGCCTTTGGTTATCACCTCTACCGTGTCACCGTTAATATCCATGCTTTCACCCGGCAAACGTAAGCTGGAGGTTGGTTTCATGGCAATATGCGCAATGATGTCTTGCCCCGATGAAATACCACCTAGCACACCACCGGCATGGTTCGATTGAAAGCCTTGTTTGGTAAATTCATCACGATGCTCTGTGCCCTTTTGGGTAACACAATCAAAGCCTGCACCAATCTCAATACCTTTAACCGCATTAATACTCATTAAAGCATGCGCTATATCGGCATCTAAGCGGTCAAAAATTGGCTCACCTAAGCCTACTGGCATACCTGTTGCGACAACCGTTACTTTAGCGCCTATTGAATCACCTTCTTTACGCAAGGCATCCATATAGTTTTCGAGCGCTTCAACTTTAGAGGCATCGGGGAAAAAGAAAGGGTTATCGTTAATCACAGACCAATCGTGAGTCTCTGGTTTTATGGGGCCTAGTTGAGATAAAAAACCTCTAATTTCAATGCCGTATTGTTCTTTTAAATATTTTTTAGCAATGCCCCCAGCAGCCACACGCATCGCTGTTTCACGAGCTGATGAACGACCACCACCACGATAGTCTCGCTCGCCGTATTTTTGCCAATAGGTATAATCAGCATGCCCTGGGCGAAACTGATTCTTGATGTTGCCGTAATCTTTTGAGCGCTGGTCTTTATTGTTTATTAACAAAGAAATGGGCGTTCCTGTTGTTTTACCTTCAAACACGCCCGATAAGATAGTCACTTCGTCATCTTCACGGCGTTGCGTGGTATGCCTTGTTTTCCCTGGTTTTCTACGATCTAGATCATCTTGTAAATCGGCTTCGCTTAATGCCATGCCAGGGGGGCAGCCATCAACAATACAACCTATAGCAGGGCCATGGCTCTCGCCAAATGATGTAACTGTAAAAATCTTACCAAAACTATTACCGGACATATCTTCCTCAGATCACTGATTAACTTGTAAAAAACGAATTAAGCATTATAAAACAATCAATACTATTTAGTCACTACTCAGTGAGTGGTTTCAACAACAATCATTTTTATAGACTTAATTTAAGGTTCCTTAAGGAATCTCTGATTAAGTCGATTAGAATTAAGCGCAGAAAAAAGTGTCGCTATTTTCTTTGAAGTGAGCAGTAATAGCGAGTTATTGCTGCGATCTTCGGAGAAAATATCGACGCTTTTAGCAAGCTTAAAATAATTGGACTTGATCAGAGGCTCCTTAATGGCATCAGACACAAAACAACTAGGCGTTATTTTCACATGGCTTGGCTGGCTTATTGGCTTAGCTCTGTTAGTCATGGTATTTAGCAAAATACTGGATGCTCAAGACGAACCCATTAGTTCTATAAACAATGGTGCTAATCCTTATGTGCAAATCATTTTACAACGTAATCGAAATGGGCACTATATTTTTAATGGTTACGTCAATAACAAAAAAGTTAAGTTTTTAGTCGACACGGGCGCAACAGTGACTAGCTTTCCCTATGACTTAGGAAAATCACTGGGCTTACAGCAAGGTCGCTCTTATAAAGTACACACTGCCAATGGCACAACGACGGCTTATGCAACCAAGCTTAAAACACTTGATTTAGGTGATATCAAACTCAACAACGTGGGTGCGAGTTTAGTCACCGGAATGACAGGCAATGAAGCCTTGCTGGGCATGAACGTTTTAAAGCACTTCGAATTAATACAACGCGATGGCAAACTCATCATTCGTCAATATTAACGCATTAAGACGAACAACTCACCGATAATGTTTTACTCCAATCAGGTGGTTCGGCAGCATATTGTTCATGTTCTGGTTGTTCATCATACGGCCTAGCTAATACGGTCATGACACGATTTAGCTCCGAAAAATCGCGTTCATCTTCTGCTTTTCTAATCACTTGTTCTGCCAAATAGTTTCTTAACACAAATTTAGGGTTAGCTAATTTCATTTTTTGGCTTCTAAGGTCGGCATCCAAAGCATCGTTTTGGATACGCTGTTGAAACTCATCAAACCACTCGTTAAAGCGTTTATCTTGCGCAAACAGGCTTTTAACCTTTAATTGATTCTCTGAGTTATTGTTTTGTGAAATAGCTCTAAAGAACAGTGTAAAATCAACTCGATCACGTTGCATTAACTGGAACATACGCTCAATCAACACGCTATCTGTGTCTTCAATGGCGACAAAGCCCAATTTATCTTGCATTATTTCAGCGTAATACTGCTCATATAAAGGCTGATACAGCTTAATCTCGGCCTTGGCAATCTCTACTGCTTTATCAACATCGTCATCCAAAATGGGTAAAAATGTTTGTGCTAAACAGCTAATATTAAACAAACCGACTTCGGGTTGCTTGTTATAGCTATAGCGCCCTTCGTGATCTGAATGATTACAAATAAAATCGGCGTCATATTCATCCATAAAACCATAGGGGCCATAGTCTAGGGTTAAACCCAAAATAGACATATTATCGGTATTCATTACGCCGTGCATAAAACCAACACCTTGCCATTGTGCAATCATTTTTGCTGTCGTTTTAATCGCTTGCTGCAACACATGTAAATAACCTTGAGCATCTTTTTCTACGCTTGGGTAATGATGCTCAATCACATAGTTAGCTATATCTTTTAAATAACTAAAATTTTGTGTGTAATAAGCATATTCAAAATGGCCAAAACGAACATGAGTTGGGGCAACTCGTAAAACAGTAGCACCCGTTTCTATTTTTTCACGATACACCTGTTCCGAGCTAGCCGTCATACATAAGGCGCGAGTTGTCGCGATGCCTAATTGATGCATCGCTTCACTGCACACATATTCTCTTATCGTTGAGCGTAACACTGCCTTGCCATCAGCATTTCGAGAATATAATGTTTGCCCAGCCCCTTTAAGGTGTAAATCAAATTTTCCATTATGCTCTGTTTTCACTTCAGCTAACAAAATTGCTCGACCATCACCTAAGCGCCCTGCAAAATGCCCAAATTGGTGTCCCGAATAGCACATAGCGACTGATTGATACTCTAATTTTGAAGATAAACCTGTCACTAAGTCAGCAATGTCATCTCTTTTAAACTCGTTAATATCTATTTCTAATAAATCGGCAACGAGTTTATTAACATGAACAACAATGTTATTTTGTAAAGCTTCTGGCTTATGCTTGCTGAATAACTCCTGCGGTAATTGAGAGTAATAATTTTTTAAATTTAACTGTTCAAATGTTTTCATATAATTTATTTTACACATTTTTTGCACAATATATGAACTATTCATGATAAGGCTATACTAAGCCTGCGTAAGTTAAATTTATTGAGTATCAATACTCTCTCTTAAAAAACAATCTGAGGAAAATGATTATGATTACTGCAAAAAAAGTTTCTGGTGTTACTCTAGCTGCGGCTGCAGCTGCAATGTTTTCAATGGCGCCTATGATCGCTAGCGCTGATGGCCATAAAGCCGGAAAATGCCACGGTGGCAACAGCTGTAAAGGCACATCTGCTTGCGCAACGGCTACGACTAGCTGTGCTGGTGCAAACTCTTGTAAAGGCCAAGGCTGGGTCAAGATGACTAAAGCGGCATGTGATGAGAAAGGCGGTAAGTTCGACGGTTAATAGCCCTCGTTTTCCCTAAAAAGCGCATCCTTCGGGGTGCGTTTTTGTTTCTGATGCTTTATTATTAACCTTATGAATAAACCCTATCTCGGCTTTGGACTCGGACTTAGAAAAGAACATTATCAAACCATAGTCGATACCCAACCCAAAATTGATTTTTTAGAAATTTTGACTGAAAACTATATGATAGAAGGTGGTAAGCCACTCTATTATCTTGATAAACTACGCCAAGACTACCCCATGCTTATGCACGGTGTATCAATGTCACTTGGCAGCGTTGACCCTATTAATAAAACCTATCTCAAAGCATTAAAAAACTTGATCGATCGAGTAGAACCCAAATGGATTTCTGACCATTTATGTTGGACAGGCATGAATAAAAAAAACATGCATGATCTACTCCCTTTGCCTTATACCGAAGAAGCCGTAAACCATATGGCTGATAAAATTAGCCAAGTACAAGATTTTTTAGGCCAACAAATTTTAATCGAAAACTTATCAAGCTATATCACCTATAAAGATGACAGCATGACTGAATGGGAATTTTTAACCGCAGTAACAGAAAAAGCAGACTGCTATTTATTGTTAGATGTGAATAATATCTACGTCAGCTCTTATAATCATCATTTTGACCCCATTGAGTATATTAATGGCATTAACCCTAAACGTGTTTGGCAGCATCACCTTGCAGGGCATACTAACGATGGCAATCTTATTTTAGACACCCATGATCACGACATTATTGACCCAGTTTGGGATTTATACGAAATTGCCGCAAAAAAATTCGGCCCCGTTTCAACCATGATTGAACGTGATGGTAACATTCCTGAACTTGACGACGTGTTAAAAGAGCTAGAACACGCTAAACAAATAGCGGCACCTTATTATGGCTGATTTACAGACCCTTCAAAGTGAGTTTCAACACTATATTGAAGGCAATAACGAAGCATTTGTCGAGCGTATTGTGACCACCGATAACGCCTTAGCCGAGCATCGTTTAGCAGCTTATTACAACGCTTATCGCGCTCGTTTAATTGAGGCACTCGCCTTTGATTTTCCTGCGTGCCAAACCTTATTAGGTGACGACAAATTTGAATATTTAGTGATTGCCTACATTAAAACATACCCGTCTCATTACCCTTCGGTACGCTGGGTTGGTAAAGATTTAGTAGCCTATATTAAACAACAAGACACCTTTGAATCTCAAGATTTTTTAGCCGAAATCGCACTGTTTGAATGGCACCAAAGCTTAGTATTTGATGGCAGCGACCCACATCATTTATTTCAACTTGAAGAGATGGTTTTCCCACCAGAACAATGGCCAGAGCTAAATTTCACCTTCATCCCCAATTTACAAAAAATAGACCTCTATTTTAATGCCTGTCAATTTTGGCAAGCCGTTGAAGACAACAGCGAATTACCCACTATAAACAAAGATGAATACCCCACTCAATGGTTAATTTGGCGACAACAACTAGACCCACATTGGCGTTCACTTGATGTACATGAAGCATGGGCGCTACAACAAGCTCAAGATGGCGCTAATTTTGGTGCCATTTGCGAAGGCTTAACAGAATGGGTCGATGCAGAGCATGTGGCTATAGTTGCCGCTGGTTTTTTAAAGCAGTGGCTTACAGATGAGCTAATCACTGACATTACGCTTTAGCGCGTAATAAAGGTGTCGATTAAGCATAAGGCTAGCTTAGTTTTGTTTTTTAATGCCCGCATATTCAACCAGTTTTCGATTCCCTTTGTCATCAGCAATAAATGATTTAAATACCGTTTTAGAGAGCACGGTGTTTCTCAATTCTTCAATCATTTTATCGGCATGACCAAAAGGCGTGACAATATCAATTAGCCAAGCATTATCGCCTTTATTCCATTCATCTATTTTTAATTTTTCGACACCTTGAGTTAAGCGCGCATCCGTTTCATTACTAACAAAAGCCCAAAATGCAACACCGACAGGTTTACCATCTTGATGAAAGACTCGAAATTGACTCGCCATAACAGGAGGCATCACCAACCATTCTAAATCGGCTAAAAATAAACTATAGCGGTGACGTTTTGACTGTGCCATCAGCCATACTATTTCACCAAAAACACTACCAATAGTTATATTTTCTTCAGTATTTTCATTGCTTTTAATCATTTTTCTCTCAACTGTATGTCTTGTGCCACGGGGTCGTTTTGTATGATAGCTGTTTGTATGAGTTGTTTTATCTTTTTTACGTTGTTTTCTATCGTTTTGTTGTTGTTACTGGCTTTTAATAGCGCTAAGGCTTGTTGGCCTTCTTGGGTGGTGGGTTTTAAGTTGGGTAAAAAATAGATATTGGGCTGATAGTTGTTTTCGGTCGTCATGGTTTGGGCATTGGGCAGTTTATAGATACGCTCGAACACGCCTGCGTGTGCTTGAGCCATGCCGAATAGGCAGATGATGCTGATTAAGATGGCTTGCGTTAGCGTTGCTTGAATGGATTGTGGTGTTCTTTTGAGCATGAGCATCCCTGTTTTTTTTAGCTGATACTTCTCCTTTTCAGCTTTGTTTTATTTATTTTAAGTGCTTAAGCTATATTAAATCTTAATTCATTCATTAAACATAGATTATAATTTTTATCCTACAGCATACCGTCGTTTTTGCACTATCCCTTATTGTATTAGTGAGGTTGAATTTATAGTTTCTTTATATGCGATTCACTTAAACCTGTTAACTGCTTAATGATTTCTATGTCAATACCTTGTTGTTTGGCCGTACGGGCAACTTGGATCATGCTTTTTACCATACCTTGTTCTAAACCTTGCTCTAAACCTTGCTCTAAACCTTGCTCTAAACCTTGGTTAATGCCTTTGTCCCATCCAATTTGGTAGGAAGGTAATTTTTCGATATTGATTTCACTTAACATTTTTTTCTCCACTTGTTTAAAAGCGGCGCTTTCTTTGCGACCACTGGATAGTATTTCCATCATTTTTAGGTATTTTCTGAGCTTTTTGGGTTCTTGCCCTGTTAACACAATTAATCTTTTTATGATTTTTTCGATGACGGCTTCGGCATCCATCTGTTTAAAATCACATAGTATCGCTAATACTAACGCATCGGGGCTGTCTTCGGCAATAAACCGTTCACAGTCGAGTGTTTTCATGTCAAGTAAGGTATAACCGTAATTAACGCCCCCTTGAATAATACCTGCTGCCATGCTCAGTGGTTTTGTGCCCGTGTAAATCACGTATTGTTTGATGGCTTTTTTGGGGTAGCTAAGGGCTATGTCGGTATAATAGCGCATCATGCGCAAGGGCATATGGTTTTGGTTGGTGTGCTGTAGCTCTAGATGCAGTATAAATTCCTCTTTGGTATCATCTGTGGCGAGCATGACGATATCGGCATGGCGTGTTTCTATTCGCTGTTTTTCGGTCGCAAGCTCTTTTAAGCTTTTTATGTTTAAACCCAGTAAATATTTTGCCATGTCCATGACAACTTCTTTGATGAGGGATTTGGAGATAACGTCTGTTTTAGGCATGTTTTATTTTGAGGTTTTTAAAACCACACTGAAACAAAGATGCGATAAATGTTTGCGTCTAAATGATATAGAGGCTCCGTTGAAACTGCATTATTTGACCTTAAGTCTCTAAAGTCTTCGTATTCAAAACTCATAAGGTCAACATTAAAGTTAATGCTGCCTTTCTTAAAAAAGCCACTGCCATTGCTTATAAAGTTATGGCTCACGCCAAAACCAATAGTTTGATCTTTAAAGGTGCTTAGTTCTTTGTCTCGCGCTAAAAATTGTTGTGCATTAATAAAAGGGAAAAGATCACTATAAAAATTGGCTGATGTTTGCTCATAAACACGATATGACACTTCAAATATATAGTCTTTCAACACTGCTGTTTGGTACGATAATTCAAACGTATTTGAGTCTATCCCCCAAGAATCACTAAAAACTCTATACCCAATACCAATAGCGGACTTAGATGGTAGGTGATATTTAGCCCTCACAGCAACGGCATTGCTAGTACGCGTATTTGGGTAGACCTCTAATTGATAGCTATAGCCTTTTGGCACAGCGTCAACATAGCGTACTGAACGATAGGGGTTATTTAAAAAACCTTCATCACTTATCATTTCAAACGCAGATGCAATAATTAAATTTTTGGTAATCACTTGAGATAGTGATAGATGAAAGCCTCGTGAATCCATCTTTTCTTCAAAACTTGTGTCGCCTGTTTTTGTGACAATATTAGAACCAAAAGAAACACCCATACCTACATTGGTTAGGTCACCAAACATGTCTTGTGACATGTTAAAACTAAAGGATGTCGCGTCATAATCGTTCTCTACACTGGTGGTGTAACCGGCACTTATTATTGTTTTATTATGTAAAAAATCAATGCTTAAAGAATTTTGAACCCGTTCTTCGGTATAAGGGCTTGCAGTGGTTACGACATCAATTGAGGCACTTGAAATACTATCAACATAGTAATTACCTGATAATGATACAGATTCTGATATCTTCTTACGCACAATGATCGATGGCCCGACCACTTCTATCCCTCCACCATCATAGACATGGTATAAGCTGTCAGCCCTATCTTCTGGTAAAATGGCAGCATTGACTGAACAAAAAGTCAAAAATATTGCACTCCATAAGCCAATAAAATGCTTTAAAAAGTTGTTATTAATTACAACCACAACCACCGCCAGTTGCAACTCCTGCACCTCTTGATCCTTCTCTTGCGTCATGTACATGACCCAAAAAGGCACTTGAAACAGGGTCTCTATCTAACAACATAATGGGTTCGGCTAACCGAGCACGCTCATACGGTTTTACCCACGGCTCTAAACTACTACACGCTTGCAGTAAGAAAAAACTCAACAATAGAATAATAGGGGTTAATTTATTCACGGATTAACTTTTTAATTACTTTTCTATAAATTTTTCCATCACCTTCTTGAAAGCCTTTATGTAAATAACGTACTTGGCCTTCTCGATCAATCAACACTGTTGTTGGCATAGCTTGCACATTATATTGTTTGCTAACTTGGTTTTTTGTATCCCACAAAATAGGAAAAGAGACTTTATTTTCTTCTAGAAAGGCTTGAGCATTGACATGAGATTCTTCAACATTAACACCCAATACCGTAAACCCAATAGCTTTATATTTGTTATGCAGCTTTTCAAGTAGAGGCATTTCTAAACGGCATGGCCCACACCATGATGCCCAAAAATTGAGTAAAATAACGTCGCCCTTTAATTCACTTAAGCGAACATTGCTGCCACCCAATGAAGGCAAAGTAAAATCTGGGGCGGGTACTTTATTTGTTTCTCCTGCTTGAGCAACAGGTATTGATAAAATAAAAGCCATCAAGCATATTTTTAAATATTTCATTTTGTATTTCCTTTTTTAAAAGACGAAGCCAACACCCAATGTAATTGAGAGGTTATTACTGCTCTTTTCTTCTCCAAATACATCAATATCAAACACATAATTTCTAAATTCTGAATAAATCGTTAACCATGACGATGTCGCCGCTCTAAACCCAGCGCCATAGTTATAGGTAAAACGTTCATTGCCTGCAAATTCGGTTGTACCAATCCCTGCAATCACATAATAATCGGTAGAAAACGTGTGATTTTGCGAGAAAAACCCTTCACCTGGAAATAAGTTGTAACCCACATCTAAATGATATGAGGTAAATTCTCTTTCACTATTGGTTAATAACAATGAGTTACCCGTTAAAATTTCAAAACTTGTTTCTGAGGCTTCTGCGATAACCGCACCAAACTGAATAAAGAATGACTCATTCACATGATAATTAAGGTTTAATGTTGAAAAACTATCAACGCCAAAATCTTCGATGCTTAAAAAACCCGTCATAAAAACCAATTCAAAATCGTCTACGTCGATATCGGGCTTTTGATAAACCTTAGCCTTATAGTCTGTATTTAAAAACGACTTTTCAGCAGCCATCAACGCAGGGCTTAACAATAGCGCTAAACTAATGGTTAGAAAAAAGTGGAAAATCCGACTTTCCATTCAGTGACCTCTTCATTGCTATC
>CAYZQE010000074.1:0-1080 GCA_964480635.1 uncultured Gammaproteobacteria bacterium
TTAGGACAGTGGCTCAATTGGCAGAGCAGCGGTCTCCAAAACCGCAGGTTGGGGGTTCGACTCCCTCCTGTCCTGCCATTAATTTGGTTAACAGTGCTTGATATTTAGAGGAATAACATAAAGTGGTTGCGAAAACTGAAGAACAAAGTTCAGGATTAGATACAGTTAAGCTATTGATTGCTATTGCGATCTTAGTCGGTGGTGTATTTGGTTTTTATCACTTTGAAGACGAGTCTCAGTTGTTGCGTGTACTTGGTGTTATTGCGATGTCAGTGCTGAGTTTTGTTGTGGTGACCACCACCATGATAGGGCAAAGAGGTCTTGGTTTTGCTAAAGATGCCCGTACAGAAGTGCGAAAAGTCGTTTGGCCAACTAGGCAAGAGACCGTACAAACAACCTTAGCAGTTCTTGTTATGGTTTTAATTGTTGCAATTATGCTTTGGCTGGTGGATATGTTCCTCGGTTGGGGTGTTAGAAGTTTACTCGCTTAAGGTCAAAGGTAAAATAATATGGCAATGCGATGGTATGTAATTCACGCGTATTCAGCGTTTGAAGCGAAAGTTAAGCAAACACTGATTACTCGAATTGAAGCGTCCGATTTCGCTGATATGTTTGGTGAAATCCTGATTCCAACTGAAGAAGTTGTGGAAATGAAGGATGGTGAAAAAAAGAGGAGTGAACGTAAGTTCTTTCCTGGCTATGTGCTTATTCAAATGGAAATGAATGATGATACGTGGCACCTAGTGAAAAATGTTCCAAAGGTACTTGGTTTTATTGGTGGAACATCTGATAAGCCAGCTGCCATTACTGAGGCTGAAGCCAATTCTATCTTAAATAGAGTTGAAGAAGGTGTTGATTCGCCAAGGCCTAAAGTCTTGTATGAGGCAGGTGAAATTATACGTGTTACTGAGGGGCCATTTAATGACTTTACAGGCACAGTAGAAGAAGTAAATTACGAAAAGAACAAGTTAATGGTTTCCGTTCAGATATTTGGTCGTCCAACCCCTGTTGAGTTGGATTTTGGGCAAGTAGAAAAAGGTTAAACCAGTCACTAAAGTTTTAAACAGAATTTTTAAACAG
>CAYZQE010000074.1:1180-12195 GCA_964480635.1 uncultured Gammaproteobacteria bacterium
TTTTAAACAGAATTTTTAAACAGTAATGGGAAGGGCGAATAAGCTTAAAGGCTTTAAGTACCCCGTTATACCCGGAGAAATGAAATGGCTAAAAAGATAGAAAACTATATTAAGTTGCAGGTTCCTGCAAATGAAGCTAACCCAAGCCCGCCAGTGGGGCCTGCGTTAGGTCAGCATGGCTTGAATATTATGGAGTTTTGTAAAGCGTTTAACGCAAAAACTCAAGACGCTGAAAAAGGCATGCCTTTATCAGTTGTTATTGCTGTGTATTCAGACAAAAGCTTCACTTTTGAAATTAAAACACCACCCGCTTCGATTTTATTGAAAAAAGCTGCGGGTATTACAAAAGGAAGCGGAACACCAAATAGCGTTAAAGTTGGCAAAGTAACACGAGCTCAACTTGAAGAAATCGCAACAACTAAAATGAAAGACCTTAATGCAAACGACATGGAAGCAGCAGTTAACATTATTGCTGGTAGTGCTCGTAGTATGGGCTTGGATGTAGAGGGTTAAATCATGGCTAAATTATCAAAACGCGCAAAAGCGATAAGTGAAAAAGTAGTTGCTGAAAAGCAATATATAATTGGTGAAGCCTTAACTCTTCTAAAAGAAGTAAGTACGGTTAAGTTTGATGAGTCTGTTGATGTAGCCATCAATCTAGGTATAGATTCACGCAAATCTGATCAAAATGTACGCGGTTCATCTGTATTGCCTAACGGAACAGGAAAATCTGTTCGTGTTGCGGTATTTACACAAGGCCCCAATGTTGAAAAAGCAGAAGCCGCTGGTGCTGATGTTGTTGGTATGCAAGAGCTTGCAGACTCCATGAAAGCAGGTGATCTAAATTACGATGTGATTATTGCAAGCCCAGATGCTATGGGTATTGTTGGTCAGTTAGGTCAGTTATTAGGCCCACGTGGTTTAATGCCAAACCCTAAGGTTGGAACAGTTTCACCCAATGTAGAAGCAGCGGTTAAAAATGCAAAGTCTGGTCAAGTTCGTTATAGAGCTGACAAAGGTGGCATAGTGCATTGCTTAGTAGGTAAGGTCAGTTTTACTGAGCAGCAAATTCAAGAAAACATTGATTTTCTATTGGCGGACTTAAAGAAGGCAAAGCCATCTTCTGCTAAAGGTATTTATTTTAAGAAGATATCTGTTTCTACAACGATGGGTCCAGGCCTAAACGTAGATTTAGGGTCGTTTAACCTTAAGTAAATAAATAAAATCTTTGATCTTTAAGAGTATTGCCTAGGCTTAACAGCTTAAATAGTCTTAAATTTCGTCGAAGACCGTGGGTGATGAGTCAGTTTATAAGCTTATCTTAAAACCTACGTAGACGGTCAACTGAAGCAGTGTAACTGATTAAGACGATCGTAAGGAGTGAGTTAGATTTTTTGAATTAACTCAATATGGATTGAAATCGAATCAATGATGTTTCGATTTTATTTTTTAATCAGGAGACTTTTATGCCTTTATCCTTTCAGCAAAAACAAGCTGTAGTCACAGAGATAGCTGAAAAAGCTGCCTCTGCGCACTCAGTTGTTGCTGCCGAATACCAAGGCTTGACGGTTGGTGATTTAGAAACTCTACGTGCCTCTGCTCGTGAGCAAAATGTATATCTTAAAGTGGTGAAAAACACATTGGCGCGTAAAGCGTTTGAAGATACAGATTATGCCTGCATGAGTGAAGGTATGAGTGGACAATTGGTTTATGCATTCTCTGAAGAAGAGCCAGGTAGCGCAGCACGCGTTATTAAAGACTTCTCTAAAGTGAATAATAAACTTGTGGCTAAGTTGGTTGCTTTTGGTGGTGAATTATTAGACCCATCAGAAATTAATCGTCTTGCTGCACTACCGACCCGAGATCAAGCTCTCGCTATGCTTATGTCTGTTATGCAAGCGCCTACTGTCAAATTGTTACGTACTATGAAAGAAGTACCTGGCAAGTTGGTTCGTACCGTGGCTGCTGTTCGTGACTCTAAGCAAGCTTAAACCTTTTATTTAAATTAATTTACTGTTTCAGGAGTAATATATTATGGCAGTTTCAAAAGAAGACATTCTAGAAGCAATTGCAAGTATGTCAGTGATGGATGTAGTTGATCTTATCTCTGATATGGAAGAAAAATTTGGTGTATCAGCGGCAGCAGCAGTTGCAGCAGCACCAGCAGCAGCCGAAGGCGCAGCAGTAGAAGAAAAAGATGAATTTGACGTTGTCATGACATCTTTTGGTGCGCAAAAAGTACAAGTTATCAAAGCTGTACGTGCTATCACAGGTCAAGGTCTTAAAGAAGCTAAAGATATGGTTGAAGGTACTCCTTCTACTATTAAAGAAGCTGCTTCTAAGTCTGAAGCTGAAGATATCAAAAAGCAGCTTGAAGAAGCTGGTGCTGAAGTCGAACTTAAGTAGCTTGTTCGTCCAAAGCAAGGGCGCTTAGCGCCTAAGCAATATAAGCCAGCAGGCCGTTTTGGTCCGCTGGCTTTTTGTGCTTGTGTGTTTTTATGTTTAACAACAAAACACACGGCATTTGTCTTAAGAAAATGTTTGTATTAAAGAGGAAATTAAATGGCCTACTCTTTCACCGAGAAAAAACGTCTGCGTAAGGATTTTAGTAAGCGCGGAGCAGTAATAAATGAACCTTATTTACTTGCAATTCAAGTTGATTCTTATAAGCGTTTCCTTAAGCCAAGTGGCGAATGTGCTGGAACAGGGTTAGAAAAAGCCTTTAATTCCATCTTCCCAATTATTAGTTTCTCAGGCGCTGTAGAACTACAGTACGTGAGTTATAAAACGGCAGAACCGCAATTTGATGTAAAAGAATGTCAAGTGCGCGGCATTACCTATGCAGCTCCTTTAAGGGTGCTTGTTAAGCTCGTTATCTATGATAAAGACGCATCAGTTAAAAGCAGATCTGTAAAAGAAATAAAAGAACAAGAAGTCTATATGGGTGAAATGCCCTTAATGACAAACAATGGTACGTTTGTTATCAATGGTACCGAACGAGTTATTGTGTCTCAATTACATCGTTCTCCAGGTGTTTTCTTTGATCATGATAAAGGGAAGTCTCATTCATCTGGTAAGTTACTTTATTCGGCACGCGTCATTCCTTATCGTGGCTCATGGTTAGATTTTGAATTTGACCCTAAAGATGCATTATTTGTTCGTGTTGATAGAAGACGTAAGCTTCCTGCAACCATTATGTTACGGGCACTTGGTTATAATTCGGAAGAAATGCTTGAAATCTTCTTTGATATGCAGACTTATGTACTCAAAGAAGAAACGATTGATTTAGAGTTTGTACCCGATCAATTTAAGGGTGAAACGGCTATTTTTGATATGGAAGTAGGCGGCGAAGTTGTCGTGCCCCAAGGTAAGCGTATTACGGCATTACATCTTAAAAAGTTCAAAAAAGCGGCACAAAAATATATCACAGTGCCAGAAGAATTTTTAATTGGTAAAGTGTTAGCAAAAAATATTGTTGACTTAGAAACCGGTGAGTTAATAGCGAGTGTTAATACAGAATTAACAGAAGAGTTACTGGCTGACTTACGTTCAAATGGCATTAAAGAAATTCAAGCTATTTTTACCAACGATGTTGATCGTGGTGCCTTTATTTCTAATTCATTGGCGTTAGATCCAACAACGAATCCTTTAGAAGCCATGGTTGAATTGTATCGAATGATGCGCCCTGGTGAGCCACCAACTAAAGATTCTGCTGAAAAGTTATTTGATAACCTTTTCTTTAATGCAGACCGTTACGACCTTTCTGCCGTTGGTAGAATGAAATTTAACCGTCGCGTTGGTCGTGAAGAAATCGAAGGTGCTGGTACCTTATCTAAAGAAGATATTTTAGAAGTGATGAAAGTGTTGGTTAATATCAGAAATGGTATCGGCATTGTTGATGATATCGATCACTTAGGTAACCGCCGTATTCGTTCTGTTGGTGAAATGGCAGAAAATGCATTCCGCACAGGTCTTGTCCGTGTAGAGCGTGCAGTTCGTGATCGCTTAAGCTTAGTAGAGTCAGAAGGCCTTATGCCTCAAGATATTATTAATGCTAAGCCAGTCGCAGCAGCGGTAAAAGAATTTTTTGGTTCTAGTCAGTTATCTCAGTTTATGGATCAAAATAATCCATTATCTGAAGTTACTCACAAACGCCGTATCTCAGCATTAGGCCCAGGTGGCTTAACGCGTGAACGTGCTGGTTTTGAGGTTCGTGACGTTCATCCGACGCATTATGGTCGTGTATGTCCCATCGAGACACCTGAGGGGCCAAACATCGGTTTGATAAACTCATTGTCTGTGTATGCACGTACTAATGATTATGGTTTCTTAGAAACACCTTATAGAAAAGTTATTGATGGCGTCATTACAGATGACGTTAAGTATTTATCAGCGATAGAAGAAAGTGGTTTTGCTATTGCGCAGGCTAATGTTGATATTGATGCGAAAGGTAAGATGACACAGGATTTAATTCCTTGTCGCCATCTCAATGAATTTACATTGATGTCACCTGATAAAATCCATTATATGGATGTATCACCAAAGCAGATCGTATCTGTGGCAGCAGCGTTAATCCCATTCTTAGAGCACGATGATGCCAACCGTGCGCTCATGGGCTCTAACATGCAGCGTCAAGCTGTTCCCTGCTTAAAGGCTGACAAGCCTTTAGTTGGTACGGGAATGGAGCGTACCGTGGCAGTTCATTCAGGTTCTTCTGTTAAGGCTAAACGTGGCGGTATCATTGATTCATCTGATGGTGGTCGTGTTGTTATTCGTGTTAATCAAGATGAATTGGTCGATGCAGATGATGTGGGTGTTGATATCTACAACTTCACTAAATATACGCGTTCAAACCAAGATACCTGTATCAATCATCGTCCATTAACTAAACCTGGCGATACGGTTACTGCTGGAGACATTTTAGCGGACGGCCCTTCTACCGACTTAGGTGAGTTAGCCTTAGGTCAAAACATGCGTGTGGCATTTATGCCGTGGAATGGTTACAACTTTGAGGATTCGATTCTATTATCAGAACGCGTCCTTAAAGACGACCGTTTTACAACGATACATATTAAAGAGCTGAGTTGTTTAGCGCGTGATACCAAATTAGGTTCAGAAGAAATTACAGCTGATATCCCTAATGTGAGTGAGGGTTTACTGTCTAAGCTGGATGAGTCAGGCATTGTTTATGTTGGTGCTGAGGTTAAGCCTGGCGATGTCTTAGTGGGTAAGGTAACACCTAAAGGTGAAACACAGCTAACACCAGAAGAAAAACTCCTTCGTGCCATCTTTGGTGAGAAAGCATCTGATGTTAAAGACACGTCTTTACGTGTGCCTTCAAGTTCAATTGGTACAGTTATCGATGTACGTGTCTTTACCCGTGACGGCGTTGATAAAGACTTTCGTGCATTAGAAATTGAAAAAGCTGAAGTAGAAACAGTTAAGAAAGACTTTGACGATCAATTTAGAATTATTACTGAAAGCATCATGAGTCGTGTGCATACCTTGTTATTAGGTAAGATTGCCGATGGCGGGCCAGAAGGGATTTCTAAAGGGACTGAAGTTACTCAAGGAATTTTAGATTCAACGCCTCATGAAAAACTATTTAAAGTGGCTTTGTCCAGTGATGTTGATACCAAGCAACTAGAGCAATATGCTGACCAGTTTGGTGATTTACGTACGCGCTTTGACAAGATGTTCGAAGACAAGAAAAAGAAAGTCATGCAAGGCGATGATTTAGCGCCTGGTGTTCTTAAAATGGTTAAGGTTTACTTGGCTGTTAAAAGAAGAATGCAGCCTGGTGATAAGATGGCGGGTCGTCATGGTAATAAAGGTGTTGTTTCTATGGTGGTACCAGAAGAAGACATGCCTTTTGAAGCAGATGGCACTCCCATTGATATCTTATTGAACCCATTAGGTGTTCCATCACGAATGAATGTTGGTCAGATTTTAGAAACTCACTTAGGTTGGGCGGCTAAAGGGCTCGGCATCAAGATTGGTAAAATGCTTGATGAGCATACTAAAGCTGAAAAGATGAAAGTCTTTTTAAGTGAAATTTATAATAGTCATGCCGATAAGGTTGATTTAGATAAGTTTAGTGATGATGAAATCATGGAAATGTGTGGCAACCTTCGTGGTGGTGTGCCAATGGCAACACCCGTATTTGATGGTGCCGACGAATCAGAAATGAGATCAATGCTAAAGCTTGCTGATCTTCCTGAAACGGGTCAAACCACGCTTTATGACGGACGTACTGGTGATGCATTTGATCGCCAAATTACAGTTGGTTATATGTACATGCTTAAGTTAAACCATTTAGTTGATGACAAAATGCATGCACGTTCAACAGGCCCATACAGCTTAGTCACACAACAACCATTGGGCGGTAAAGCTCAATTTGGTGGTCAGCGATTTGGTGAGATGGAAGTGTGGGCACTTGAATCTTACGGTGCTGCTTATACTTTGCAAGAAATGCTAACCGTTAAGTCAGATGACGTAGCAGGACGAAATAAAATGTATAAAAACATTGTGGATGGTAATTACAGTATTGAAGCTGGAATGCCTGAATCATTTAACGTATTGCTTAAAGAAATTCGTTCTTTAGGCCTTAATATTGACCTTGAGCAGGAGTAATTAAAAATGAAAGATTTACTTAATCTGTTTAATCCACAAAATAATAAAGAAGACTTTGATATTATCAAGGTAGGTTTAGCGTCTCCTGATATTATTCGTTCTTGGTCTTATGGCGAAGTTAAAAAGCCAGAAACCATCAATTATCGAACCTTCAAGCCCGAGCGTGATGGTTTATTTTGTGCCAAAGTTTTTGGCCCAGTAAAAGATTACGAATGCTTATGTGGCAAATATAAGCGCATGAAACACCGTGGTGTGGTTTGTGAGAAATGTGGCGTCGAAGTCACCCAAACTAAAGTTCGACGTGACCGTATGGGACACATTGACTTGGCTTGCCCTATCGCCCATATTTGGTTCTTAAAATCATTGCCTTCACGCATTGGTCTTTTATTAGACATGACATTACGTGATATTGAACGTGTGTTATATTTTGAAGGTTTTGTTGTTATCGACCCTGGCATGACCACCCTTGAAAAAGGTCAGTTATTAACGGATGAAACATATTTAGAAGCCATCGAAGAATTCGGTGATGACTTTAATGCGAAGATGGGTGCAGAAGCCATCTACGAAATGCTTAAAGACATTGATCTTCATATGGATGCTCAAGAGCTTCGTGAAGAAATTGCTATTTGTAAATCTGAAACAAAATTTAAGCGTTTATCTAAGCGTTTAAAATTATCAGAAGCATTCTTAGAGTCAGGCAATAAACCTGAATGGATGGTAATGACCGTATTGCCGGTGTTACCACCAGATTTACGTCCTTTAGTACCTCTTGATGGAGGTCGTTTTGCGACTTCGGATCTTAACGACTTATATCGTCGAGTGATTAACCGTAACAACCGTTTACGTCGCCTATTAGAGCTTAATGCGCCTGATATTATCGTGCGTAACGAAAAGCGTATGTTACAAGAATCTGTTGATGCCTTACTAGATAACGGTCGTCGTGGCCGTGCTATTACAGGCACTAACAAACGTCCGCTTAAGTCTTTATCAGATATGATCAAAGGAAAGCAAGGTCGTTTTCGTCAAAACTTACTGGGTAAGCGAGTCGATTATTCTGGTCGTTCAGTGATCGTGGTTGGCCCAACATTGCGTTTACACCAATGTGGTTTACCTAAAAAGATGGCGCTTGAATTATTTAAGCCCTTTATCTTTGGTAAGTTACAGTTGCGTGGATTAGCAACAACGATAAAAGCCGCTAAAAAATTAGTAGAAAAAGAAGTGCCAGAAGTTTGGGACATTCTTGAAGAAGTGATTCGTGAGCATCCTGTTATGCTTAACAGGGCACCAACGCTACACAGATTAGGTATTCAGGCATTTGAACCTCAATTAATCGAAGGTAAAGCAATTCAATTGCATCCATTGGTTTGTACCGCATTTAATGCAGACTTTGATGGTGACCAAATGGCAGTACACGTGCCATTGTCTATCGAAGCTCAGTTAGAAGCTCGTACCTTAATGATGTCGACTAACAATATCCTATCGCCCGCTAACGGCAAGCCAATCATTGTCCCAACTCAGGATATTATCCTGGGCTTGTACTACATGACACGTGAAAATATTAACGTCAAAGGCGAAGGTATGGTTTTCGCTAACTCAACTGAAGCTTTGCGTGCATTTGATAATAAGCACTGTGCTATTCAGGCGAAAGTTAAGCTACGTGTTATCGAAACTTCAAAAGATGAAGAAGGTAATGATGTAGAAACAAGTAGTATTGTTGATACCACGGTTGGGCGAGCAATTTTACGTGATTTATTACCTAAAGGCGTTGCGTTTGATGTTATTAACAGAACCTTAGATAAGAAAGCATTATCTAATTTAATTGATATAAGCTATCGCGATATTGGCCTTAAAGAAACAGTCATGTTGGCAGATCAGTTAATGTATACAGGTTACCGTTATGCAACAAAGTCTGGTGTTTCTGTTGGTATTAACGACATGGTTATCCCTGCTGCAAAAGAAAAGTTAATTGCCAATGCAGAGCAAGAAATTAAAGACATAGAGTCACAATGGTCTCAGGGTCTTGTAACCTCTGGTGAGCGCTACAACAAAGTGGTTGATATTTGGTCGCATTGTAATGACAAAGTTGCGAAAGCGATGATGAATGAGCTTGGTAAAGAGACCGTCAAAGATAAAGATGGTAAAAGTATCGAACAAGATTCTTTTAACTCTATCTATATTATGGCTGACTCAGGCGCTCGTGGTAGCCCAGCACAGATTAGACAGTTAGCAGGTATGCGTGGTTTGATGGCGAAGCCTGATGGCTCAATCATCGAAAATGCGATTACTGCAAACTTCCGTGAAGGCTTAGACGTACTTCAGTACTTTATTTCGACTCACGGTGCTCGTAAAGGTCTTGCCGATACCGCACTTAAAACAGCAAACTCAGGTTACTTAACGCGCCGATTAGTTGATGTTGGTCAAGATTTAGTGGTTACTGTAGATGATTGTGGTACCGATAAAGGTGTTATCCGTAAGCCAATCATCGAAGGTGGTGACATCGTTGTTGATTTAGGTGAGCGTGTCTTAGGGCGTGTCACTCAAGAAGATATTACAAATAAAGCGGGCGATATATTAATTGCTCGTGGCTCACTATTAGGTGAAGCAGAGTGCGATATTATTGCTGAGATAGGTTTAGATGAGTTAATAGTTCGTTCTTCGGTAAGCTGTGAGTCGCGCCAAGGCATATGTAGCATGTGCTATGGTCGTGAGTTAGCCCGCGGACACCTTGTTAACAAGGGTGAATCAATTGGTGTTATTGCGGCTCAGTCAATTGGTGAGCCAGGTACTCAGTTAACGATGCGTACGTTCCACATTGGTGGTGCTGCAAGTAGCTCAGTCTCAATAAATTCAATTGAAATTAAAAATACAGGTAAGGCAATTTTCCATAATGTTAAAACTGTCACCAATAGTGAAGGCAAATTAATTTCTGTTTCACGTTCTGGTGAAATTGGCATTATTGATAAAGACAGCCGTGAAAAAGAGCGTTATCGCTTGCCTTATGGCGCTGAAATTTCTATTAAGAACAAGAAGAAAGTTAAAGCGGGTGATGTGATAGCAAATTGGGATCCCCATATGCATCCAATCATTACAGAAGTAGCGGGTAAAATTAAATTCAGCGACTTTGTAGAAGCTGTTACTGTTCAGCATAATACGGATACGACAACAGGTTTAAGCAGCATCGAAGTTATGGATGATTCGATCCGATCAGCAAGTGGTAAAGAATTGCGTCCAACCGTTCAGTTGGTTGATGCAGAAGGTGAATCATTGTGTTATGCAGGAACAACAATACCTGCACACTACATGCTTCCTGGCGGCGCTTACATTAATGTTGAAGATGGCTCTGAAGTTGCTATTGGTGATGTTATTGCGCGTATTCCACAAGAATCTTCTAAAAACCGCGATATTACGGGTGGTCTACCGCGTGTTGCTGATTTATTTGAAGCAAGAAAACCTAAAGAGCCAGCCGTACTAGCTGAAATTGCAGGTACTATTTCATTCGGTAAAGAAACAAAGAGCAAAAAGCGCTTAATCATCACTGATAAAAAAGACAATTCAATTGAAATCATGATTCCAAAGTTCAGACACATTAATGTGTTTGAAGGTGAATATGTTGAAAAAGGCGAAATGCTGGTTGATGGTGAATTAGACCCACATGACATTGTGCGTATTAAAGGCATTGAAGAGCTCACTAACTATATGGTTAAGGAAGTTCAAGACGTGTATCGCCTGCAAGGTGTTGGGATCAACGATAAGCACATTGAAGTCATCGTTAGACAAATGTTGCGTAAAGTAACCATTCTTAATGGTGGTGACTCGAAAATGCTTAAGGGTGATCAAGTTGACCGTTATCGTGTGCTGGATGAGAATGATAGGCTTATTGTGCATAACAAAAAGCCAGCTACATTCGTGCAAAACTTGCTAGGCATTACTAAGGCGTCATTGGTGACAGAATCGTTTATTTCTGCGGCATCGTTCCAAGAGACAACACGTGTATTGACTGAGGCAGCTGTACGAGGCGCTAAGGATCCTTTAAAAGGTCTTAAAGAGAATGTTATCGTTGGGCGTTTGATTCCAGCAGGAACGGGCCAAAAATATCATGAGGAGCGTAGAGCAAGTCGTATTGTACCTAATATGCCTATAATGCCCTCAGATGATAAAAAACCAGAGCCTGTCATAGCTGACGCAGCTAAAGAAAGCGTGGCTAAATAGGATAAATAGAGCGGCAGAATAAATAAATAGCGTCCTTTGCAATAAAGTTATTGACATAGGGCGCTTGCATCAATAAAATTCCGCCTCCCAAAATAGCTCATGAGTGAACTGTTTTAATTTTAAGAGTAATGAATCGTAGGGTTCATTGGAGAACTGTAATAAATGGCTACAAT
>CAYZQE010000075.1:0-12151 GCA_964480635.1 uncultured Gammaproteobacteria bacterium
AAGTCGATAAGGTTTAAAAAGGCGATATAAGCAAAAGTTAAGACCATTATTTGTCTTTTTTTGAATCATTGTGGTGAGTGTTATGTGCTTCTTCATCTATAGCGCCATGAAATAATAAAGCAAAATAAACAGCTATGCCGATAATGGCAAGAATGGTGATTAAAGATAAAATACCAACCCAATCGCTAAATTAAGTCTAAATAAGTCTAAAAAATTTGAAATGTTAGGCTTCCCCAATAACTTTCCCAATCAATATCTTTTTTTGTTGAACGTATCATATCAACGGTGTACAACAACCAAGCGCCCTTATGGGCTAATGGGATAGTGGCGTAACCTTGCTCATCGGTACGGATATTAAATTTAAAGCCGTCTAAATCTTCTACAATGGCTTGTAATAGTAGGTTGGCGGCTGGCTGTTGATTTAAAGTAATTTGAACACGTAAATCATCACCTTTTGTGAGTTCGTAAGGGTTTTGTAATGGGTTTATATTAAGTGGGTGACCAAAATCATAATCGAAAAAGTCCACCTCTTTTTTATCACCTATTTTAACGATTGTTTTGACATTGCGAAAAAATATTTCATGGCCTGGATGGTTACTTTCACCTAAAATTTTTCGCTGTTCAATTATTTTCTCTAAGCCTTGAGTTTTTAAATAGGTATTAAATTTTTCTGGAGCGAGTGTCACATCGTTTTGAGTGCTTAAATAACCAATGGCATAAACACCTTGTGTGTCGCTGCTAAAATAGCCTGCGGGGTCACGCCCTAGCTCACCTTTGATTTCTTGTAGCCCATTTTCGGTGATGACATCAAATTTTTCATACCAAGCAGGAATATTAGGTAGTAAATCACCTTTAAAATCATTGCCAACGTGAACACTAATGTCTATATTTTTATTGGTTTTTTGATAAAATGGGTGTGCTTCTAACCAAAATTCATGGGCACTAATTGATGTGCTAATGGTCAGAAGGGTGCTTAAAATTATAAAGGTAAAATGTTTCATGCAAATATTTCGGTCACTGTTGTGGGTTATGTGTTTATTACCACTAATGCAAAGCGTAAGTGCTCATCAATTACGTCCTGCGATAGTCAGTCTAGAGTTTACCCAAAATGGTTCCGTAAATATAACGATTCAGGCTAATTTAGAAAGTATTATGGCAGGAATTGGCGCTAATCATGAAAATACTGATGATGCCCCAGAGGCCGAACGTTATAACGCCTTAAGACAGTTTTCATCGGCAAAGCTTAAAGACGAATTTGAGCAGGCGTCAGTTAGTATTATTCAACAATTAGGCTTAGTTTTTGACAACTCTAAAGTGGAGATAAAATTGGGGTCTGTCGATATTCCGAAGACGGGTGATATAGAAAAAGCTCGCCTTTCAGAATTGAGATTAAGCGCTGAGATACCGATTGCGTCAAAAACGGTTACTTGGCAGTACCCGCAAAAATTTGGCAATAATGTGGTGCATTTTTTTTATGATAACGCGCCTAAACAAAAAACGTCGCATTGGTTAACTAAGGGTGAAAAAAGCCCTATTTTTAAACTGAATGCCAACTATATGCCTAAGCCATGGTCACAGGTAGCGGCTGAATATGTTGAGCTGGGCTATGAACACATTGTGCCCAAAGGCATTGATCATATTCTGTTTGTCTTAGGTTTGTTTTTATTGAGTGCGCGTTTAAAGCCATTACTATTGCAAGTGACTGCCTTTACATTGGCACATAGCATAACGTTAGGGCTTACCATATATGGGGTGCTTACCTTGTCACCTAGTATCGTGGAGCCGTTGATCGCATTGTCAATTGTCTATGTAGGCATAGAAAATATATTGGTTAAAGAGTTAAAGCCTTGGCGAGTGATCATAGTATTTTTATTTGGTTTGTTGCACGGCATGGGCTTCGCGGGCGTGTTGTCTGAACTAGGCTTACCTGAATCAGATTTTGCAACAGCGCTTATCTTTTTTAACGTAGGTGTCGAAGCGGGTCAATTATCAGTCATTGCGGTATCGTTTATACTCGTTTTTTGGCTAATGAAAAATCAACAACGCTATCGACAATGGGTGATTGTGCCATTTTCGGCTTTAATTTCATTGATTGGTTTATTTTGGACTTATGAACGTATTTTTTTATAGGAGAAGCTGTTTATGCCACATATTATCGTAGAATATCCAGTGGATTTTTTAGCTAAGCTTCAAGTAGAAGAGCTATTAAAAACGATTCACAACACAGTGTCAGATAGCGGTTTATTTGATGCCAGTCATATAAAGACGAGAGCCTGTCCCTTTTTGGATTATACCAATGCTGGAAAAGCTGATCCCTATATACATATTCAAGCCCGCATAAAATCAGGGCGTGATGCAGACAATAAAAAGCGTTTATCAAATGCCATTATTAATGGCATTGCAAAGTTAAACTTGAAAGCCTCAGTGATTACTGTTGAAGTCATAGATATGGATCGGGGCTCATATACAAAATTAACGCATTAATAGTGCTAGCCATTAATGAAATTATTTGGCAAACGGTTGGTTCAATACCATTCGGTAGGGTTGCAACCTACGGACAAATTGCTGCACTATCGGGTTACCCAAGTCATGCGAGATATGTTGGATCAACCTTAAGAAAACTCCCCAAAAATTCAAAACTACCTTGGTATAGAGTGATTAATGCTCAAGGGAAAATATCGTTTCCACTCGGCAGTGATGCGTATAAAAGACAATATGAATTATTAATTAATGACGGCATTGTTTTTAAAAATGACCGAATTGATTTAAAGCATTTTATTTGGGATGGCTCTTAATCGTTAAATACAAAATATAGTGCAGTAGAGATACCGCCTGAGCCTAAAATCATACACATCGCCATTATTTGATAACGGCAATGATAAGCCAATGATTATTCGAACTGAAAATTGAGTTTAAAAAAAACCAATTAACAATAATTGAATCAGCATTCTCACTAAAGCATTTCATGGTTTTATGGAGACGATATGAGTGAAAATTTTTGCTCTAAATTAGTTTTTATTGTATTGATCGCATTCGTATTATATTGTCGACCTTCGGGTAAATTGCCCCATACAGGTTGAGGCCAACATGCATCGTCAGTTCGACGACCCACGATATGCACATGGCATTGGTCAACAATATTACCAATGCTCGCAACATTGGTTTTGTTATAGCCTAAATCTTTCATTAAGTATTGATTTAGCGCCTGTGCAGATTGGATGACACTATTTAATGGTTCTTTATCGAGTTCTAATACATTATTTAAATGTGTTTCTGGTACCAATATAAACCAATGCAGTGAAGCATTTTTATGCAATAAAACATGATGTAAGTTAAGTGTGCCTAACAAATGGCAATCATTTAATAATTGTGGGTGAATTTTAAACATTATCCATGACTTTCTGTGATATAAAGAGATGACATTATAACCATGACTATCAGGCTAAACTATGAGCATTCTAAAATCTAAGTCTTTTTCAAAACTTTTATTAATACCCCCTTTAGTGATAGGTATTGCAGTCTTGATGGTTGCTAAAAACTCAAAGCAGCCACCGAGTTTAGTTGAACATCAAGAGTTTGCTCAAACAGTGAGAGTGCTTGATGTTAAAAGTGAAGATTTTACGCCAGTGGCAACGGCTTACGGTATAGTTCAAGCGGCAAATACGTGGAAAGCAATTTCTCAAGTATCAGCACGAATTGTTAAGGTGCATGATAATTTAAGTAACGGTGCTTATGTCAAAAAAGGCGAAGTTCTTGTGCAATTAGACCCCATTGATTCAGAATTGAATTTGGCTCAGGCTCAAGTGAAATTATCTGAAATTAAAGTATCCGAAAAAAATACTAAAGCATCACTGAAAATAGAAGAACGTAATTTGGTCTTGGCTGAAAAAGAATATAAACGTTTAAAATCACTGTCGCGCAAAGGGACAACCTCTCGAAGTAGTGCAGATGCGGCAGAACGTGCAATGCTTAGCACACGTTCGATTGTGCAAAACCATAAAAACG
Source organism: uncultured Gammaproteobacteria bacterium (assembly GCA_964480635.1). Classification (GTDB taxonomy): domain Bacteria; phylum Pseudomonadota; class Gammaproteobacteria; genus CAYZQE01. The sequence goes on from CAYZQE010000075.1 coordinate 4,006, forward strand.
CATTAGCTTTACTGCCAACTCAAAAGAAGTTACAAGTATCACAAATTGCTCAGGCGCAACGTGATTTAGATAATACGATCATCAGAGCTCCATTTGATATGAATGTGTCAGGCTTAGCCATTGAACCTGAGCAATTTGTTAGTAAAGGCCAACAGTTATTTTCGGGTAACTCGATTGATCAAGTAGAAATCATTGCTTATGTGTCTTTATCAGAACTAAAAAGTCTATTTTTTAAACGTGATGATATTTCTGCCAACATTGAAAACCTAGCCAATGATTTATCGTCAATAGCAAAATTTAAGCCCACGGTTTACTTAGATATGGGCAATGAGCAGCAAGCCAGTTGGGAAGCTAAGTTTGTCCGCTTTTATGATGAGATAGACAGCCAAACACGCACCATGGGTATAGTCGTTGTTGTCGAAAACCCGTTGCAAAAAATCATACCGGGTATTCGCCCTCCCTTATCAAAAGGGATGTTTGTTGAAGTCTCTATTGCAGGCCAAGTGCAAAAAAATATGGTTGCGATTCCGCGTAGCGCATTACATAAAAACCATGTCTATCTAATGGATGCAGAAAACCGACTTGTCGTTAAACCGGTTAAAACGCTGTATCACCAAAATGATAAGAGCTTAATTAAACAAGGTTTAAAGGGAGGGGAGCGCTTAGTGTTGAGTGATTTGATTCCAGCGATTGATGGAATGTTGTTAAATGTTGTTAGTCAAAAACCAACGAAATAAGGGCCATTACAATGATTAGATGGTTTGCAGAACACCCCACAGCGGCTAATTTAATGATGATAGCGATCATTTTATTAGGTATTAAGTCTTTGCCTTCCTTGCAAAGAGAGTCTTTCCCTCAAGTTAAAAATGACAAGGTAGGTATTGTTGTTGCCTATCCCGGTGCAGTAGCTGAAGATATAGAAGATGCCGTTTGTCGACGTTTAGAAGATGCTTTAGAGGGCATTGCTGGGATCGATGAAATGATCTGCGAAGCATCAGAAAATAAAGCCTCTGCCACTGCTATTATGATTGAAGGCGGTAATATGGCGCGCTTTTTAGATGATGTAAAGTCATCGGTTGACGCCATTAATAATTTCCCTGATCTCGCTGAAGAGCCTGTGATTGAAGAGCTAGGCCGTACTGATGGTGTGGTGTCTATTGCCATTACAGGGCCAACTGATGCTAGTGTTTTAAAAGCTTATGCTGAAGATGTGAAGTTACGTTTATTAGTCGATGCGCGTATTTCAAATGTCAATATTAAGGGGTTTTCAGATCATCAAATTCGAGTCGAAATTAATGCTGCTAAATTAAGGCAGTTTTCATTGTCGTTATCTGATATTGCAACAGCTATGCAAAATCAAAGTGTTAACTTACCCTCAGGTCGCTTAGAGAGCAATGCGGGTGATATTTTAATTCGTTTTGATGATCAACGTAAAACAATTGAACAAGTAGGCGATATTGTCATTATTTCTGCTTCATCGGGTGCTTTTATCCACTTAAGGGATATAGCTTCGATTACAAACCGGTTTGAACAGGCCGAAAATAAAATTTATTTTAATGGTCAGCGCGCGGCAATTTTAGATGTTTCTAAAACTAAATCACAAGATATTTTACATGCATTTGCCGATGTAAAAGATTTTGTAATTCTCGAAAACGCCCAGTTGCCAAACGGCATTAAATTAACCCTAACACAAGATAAAGCCTCTAACGTGAAAGACCGTTTAAATATGATTTATGGCAATGCCATGCAAGGCCTAGTGATGGTGTTTTTAGTGTTGTGGTTATTCTTTAGCTTTAAATATAGCTTTTGGGTCACCATGGGGCTACCCGTTTCATTTTTAGGCGCTTTGTTTCTATTACCTTTTTTTGGTATGACCATTAACATGATTTCTTTAGTCGGCTTATTAATTGGTGTTGGCTTACTGATGGACGATGCAATTGTTATTTCAGAGAATATTGCATCTAAACTTGAGCAGGGTGAAAACGCATTGGATGCAGCCGTTAATGGCACCAAGCAAGTCTTACCTGGTGTCCTTTCGTCTTTTGCAACGACGCTCATGATATTTGGCTCCTTAGCTTTTATTAGTGGCAGCATTGGTCAAGTGCTTAAGGTGATGCCGATCGTATTAATTATTGTTATTTCAGTCAGCTTAGTCGAAGCCTTTTTTATATTACCTAATCATTTAGCACACAGTCTAAAAGACAGAGAAAAAACACCTTCAAAATTTAGAACTTGGTTTGAAAATAAGTTTGATAACCTGAGAGAAAATATCTTTGGCCCTATGATTGATTTGGCGGTGAACTATCGCTATGCCACCGTAGGTCTAGCGATTATGTTTTTATTAGTCGCGCTGTCTTTCCCAATGGGTGGGAAATTAAAATTTGTAGGTTTCCCTGCAACCGATGGTGATATTGTTGAAGCGCGTTTGTTATTACCCCAAGGCACGCCTTTAGCACTAACAGAAGAACGTGTGAATGAAATTTATAACGCTGCCTTAGCGGTGAGTAAAAAACTATCATCCCAGCAACCCGACGGTCAAAACTTAGTTGTTAATACCACCATTATTTATGCAGAAAACCCAGATGCCTATGAAACGGGCCCTCATGTGGCTCGTATTATTGTTGACTTATTAAGTTCAGAGGTTCGCAACACCACTATTGATGAATTTAGAACAGCATGGCGTGAAACAATCGGTGAGCAAGCGGACGTTATTGCACTGACCTTTGGTCAGCCAACGGTAGGCCATGGAGGGCGAGCCATTGAAATTCGTTTAAAAGGTCAAGAAATGGACAATTTAAAACAAGCGTCCTACGAATTACAAACGTGGCTAAAACAATATCATGGTGTTATTGATGTTGCCGACGATACGCGCCCCGGAAAAAAAGAAGTGAGACTGCATTTAAAAGAGTCTGCAGGTGTCCTAGGGGTGAATGCTTCATTAGTGGCTAACCAAGTGAGGGCGGCTTTTCAAGGTATCACGATTGATGAATTCCCTGTAGGTGTTGAGACATATGAAGTGGATTTGAGGCTGGCAAAAAAAGATAGTCAAACATTAGAAAGCTTACAAAAATTCACCATTATTTCTCCGTCAGGGCATCAAATTCCTTTACCAAATATCGTCAGTTTTGAAGAGGTTCGTGGTTGGGCAAGAATCAACCGTGTGGATAGAAAAAGAACAGTCACCATTGTTGGTGATGTTTTAAGCGATCAAGCAAATGCACAAGAAATTTTAGGCCTAGCTGCAAAAGATATTTTTCTTACCATCGAAAATAAATACCCTAATATTAGCATTGAAGTTAAGGGCGCAAGTAATAACTCGGCAGAAACAGGTAAATCAATCGTTACTAATATTTTGACAGGTTTAGTTGGCTTATATTTATTATTAGCGATGCAGTTTAAAAGTTATAAAGAACCCATAACGGTCATGGCTTTAATCCCCGCAGCTTTTATTGGCGTTGTTTTTGGGCATGTCGCTTTAGGTTTAAACTTAACCATGCCGAGCATTATTGGCATGGCCTCGCTATTTGGTGTGGTGGTTAACGATTCGATATTGCTTGTTGTATTTATGCGTGAAAAAGTTAAGGCAGGTGTTGATGTGGTGAGTGCTGCACAACAAGCAGGTCGTGCTCGTTTTAGGCCTATTTTATTAACCTCAATCACTACAGTGGCAGGCTTAACACCGCTGTTACTTGAAACCAGTATTCAAGCACAAATTTTAATTCCAATGGCAACGTCCTTAGCGTTTGGTTTAACTTTTGCCACGATCATTGCGTTATTTTTAGTGCCGGCATTATTTTGTATTTTAAACGCCGACAAAGCTCGCTAATAAAAAATGAATTTTATTTTAGAAACCGCGAGCGATAAAGATATCGGTAATATTGCTAGTTTAATTAATTTGGCTTATCGCGGAGAGCATGGTTGGAGTAAAGAAACAGACATAGTTTCTGGTGACAGAGTGACGGCTCATTCAATTGACCAGTTACTGTCAGACCCCAGTATTCATTTTTTAGTGGCTTATAGTTTTGGTCATTTACTGTGTTGTATTTGTTTAGAGCAATCTAATAAGGTCGTTAACATTGGCTTGTTTGCGGTTAACCCAGAATATCAACAATTAGGCATAGGTAAGTCAGCCTTAAGTTATGCAGAAGACTATGCGTTACATCGATTAGGTCTTAAATTGAGTGTTATGCAGGTTATTAGTCAGCGCAAAGAACTGATCTCTTTTTATGAGCGTTGTGGCTATAAAAAAACAGGTTTAGTGAAACCATACCCTTTAACTTTAAACTCAGGCACTCCTTCCGTAAAAGGTTTGACTATGGATATTTTAGAAAAGAAGCTGTGAAAGTCATTATTCAAGAAATTGAACAAAAGTATGATAATGATATTGCTCAGATCATTAAAACAGTGGGAAAAGAGTTTGGCGCTATAGGTGAAGGTTTTGGCCCATCAGATGATGAAGTTAATCATATGAGCCAACATTATCATGCAAATTCTAAAAGCATTTACTTCATTGCCATTATGAATGAAAAAGTGGTTGGTGGTTGTGGCTTAGCTGCTTTTACTCAAGACAGTGATATCTGTGAATTAAAGAAGCTCTTTTTGTTGCCAGAAACAAGAGGCTTAGGCTTAGGTAAGCAATTAGCCAACAAATGTTTAGAATTTGCAAAACTACAAAATTATCAACAATGTTATTTAGATACCTTAACCAGTATGACATCAGCCATTAATTTATACCTTAAACTGGGCTTTAAGCATTTAGACGAGCCTTTAGAGGACAGCGTTCATAGTAAGTGTACTATTTGGATGTTAAAAAAATTGTAGGCTGAGGTTTTTGTGCCGCTTCATCTTACTGATAGTCTTTTTACCCATTGAAAATTAAAGTTGAGCTTCATATTAAGTGCATATACAATAAATGTAATGAAAATTGAATATGACCCTTTAAAAAATGATAAAAACATAAGAGAAAGAGGTATATCTTTTGATGCAGCTTATAATTTTGAGTGGGATGATGCGATTTATTTAATAGATTTTAGACAAATAAAAAATGAACTTAGAATAAACTCTATTGGCTATATTGGTGAACGATTGTTCTTTATCACGTTTACGTTACGGTCACATATTGTTCGGATTATAAGTTTGAGAAAAGCCAATAAAAGAGAGGTAAGTAAGTATGCCAAAGCTTAAAAAAAATACGATTCTTCCAACTGAAATAGAAGAAAATGAAATTTTAAAACATGCTGAAGAAGACGGCACAAACCTGTCAGTTAAACAGTTGAACGAGTTCAAAAGTGCTTCTCAACTGCCCATAATAGATAGTTTAATTAGATCGAATAGGGGAAGACCTAAATTGGAAAAAACTAAAAAAACGATCAGTATTCGTTTATCGCAAGATACATTGGAATATTTTAAATCGAGTGGTAAAGGCTGGCAAACACGTATTGATAAAATATTAACCAAATATGTGCTTGAACATTAATTCAATTATTCTAATTTTACTATTTAATAAGGAATGAGAGCAAGGTAAGTTTGTTTTACGCAGACTCATGCTTGTGATGTTTGGATGTTAAAAGATCTGTAGGTTGGGGTTTCAGCATCAGCCCAACCTAGACATAATATTTAGATAAATTCTAGAATTTCTTTTTCGATGTTAGCTTTATCAATCACTGTATTATGATGGCTATCTTTGTTAAATAAAGCGGCGATAGTATCAGGTATTTTAACATTCGCTTTTTTGCTGATTAACTCAAGTGCTTGCTGGTCGCTTAAGCCTGTTTTACCGGTTAATGCTTTCGCTATTTCAGGCGAAAATTTAGTCCATTCGGCGGTCGAATATATAATCATTTTATGAGTCGAATCTTTGCACGATTCGTAAGCTTTAAAGCATGTTGCAGTGTGTGGATCCATTAAATAACCTGCATCAAAGGTGCTTTTAATATATCCAGCCACTTCATCATCACTACAAAAATCGGCACAAAAATATTTTTGAATTTCTTGCACTTCGTCATCAGTGAGTTGGTATTTCTTGTTTTCGTCTAATTCACTCATGCACTGCTTAGTGCGTTCAGCACCAAACAAATCAAATAAAACTCGCTCAACATTAGATGATTTTAAAATATCCATTGCAGGTGATGACGTTGGGATAACCGATAGGTTAGTTAAATCGTATTGGCCCTTATTAATAAAATGCGTCAGTACGTTATTGTTGTTAGACGAGATAATGATTTTATATATGGGTAAGCCCATTTTTAGAGCATAAAAACCACCCAAGGCATTACCAAAATTTCCACTGGGGACATTTAGGTAAATTTCATCGCCAAGGCTAATTTCATTTTGACGCACAAGTTCTAAATAAGAATGGATGTGGTAAATGATTTGAAAAATTATGCGGCCAAAGTTAACTGAATTAGCTGCCGATATTGAAATGTCTTGGTCGCTAAGCGCTTTTTTAAAGCTAATAGCATCGGCACCTAATAAATATTTAAGAGCCGACTGAGTATCATCAAAATTACCTTCAATGCCAATGACTTTTAAGTTATCAGCACTTTCAGTCACCATTTGTAAGCGCTGTACGTCAGACGTGCCACCATCAGGATACATGCAAGCAACTTGAACGTTGGCTTTGTTGCTAAAGGTGTGAAGTGCTGCAGGGCCGGTGTCGCCACTGGTTGCGGTTAAAATTAAAAATTTTTCATTTCGTTCTTGAGCTAAAGACGATAAAACAGTGCCAAAGGGCTGTAATGCCATGTCTTTAAAAGCCCGTGTCGGGCCGTGATAAAGCTCACTAACAAATAGGTCATCATGTACCTTAACCACTGGGACAGGGTTTTTAGGGTTATCAAAGTTATCATATAAAGATAATGCGTCATCAATTACATCTTCTTTAATATCAATATCAAATAAAGTTAAAACGGCTTTAGCCAGTTCTTTATAGTTAGAAGAGACATGAGTTTGTAAAAAACCAGTATCAAACTGCGGAATTTTTTTCGGTGAGTAGATGCCACCAAACGATGAAATAGGGCTTAAAATAGCTTCTGAAAAAGGGACTGAGCTAGGAAGCTTGCCGTCATTGCCTCTGGTTTCGATAAATTGCATGTGTCTAATGATCTATGATTGAATTATGTGCTGCATTATACTTGAGCGACTTCTTAGAAGGCAGATTACTGTCAAAGGGGCTTACAAGCAATTAATACACCCATCTTGCTTGTCTTTTTGCTTCTGCTTGGGCTCTCTCAATCGTTGCGTAGAATAACTATGCTCCTCTTGAGATAACCCAAGCAGAAACAAAAATCCTACGTAATATGGGTGTATTAATCATTTGCAAGTCCCTAAAAAATATGGCTAGAAAACTTTCAAGTTTGTTAAAAAAAATTTTACCAGATAATTACGTTGAAAAACAAGCTGAGTTTCATCAAATGGACGCATTTTTAAAACAATATTTTAAAAACGATGTTTATCAGCAAATACAGTTAATGAGTTGTGCTTCTCAGCGTGTGGTTTTGGCCGCTAAAAGCCCTCAAGTTGCTGGCTATCTTAAATTGCAACAAGACGCTTTGCAGCAAGAAATGCAAAGTCTACTAGATGTGAATTACCGAATTTTAATTAAAACCAACCCCAAAGGTTTGCATAACGCAACGCCTAAAAAAGTAAAACAGCCTAAAGCTAAGCGATCTATTTATGCGGCACAGGCACTAGAGCAAGCAGCGGCATCTGTGGATGATGAAGCGTTACAAAAATCTTTGGCTAAATTAGCTCTTTCGTTAAAGCGTAAACATTAAGGAAGCTCTGATTAAGTCCATAAAATTTTACGAGCTATCAAGTCGTTCTATACTAGGCGCAACTTGAAGCTAATGACAAGTCCTTAGTAAAAGTTGGAACGACGGATAGAATGGCTTGATAGCTCGCCCTACGGGTCGTTGCCAAATTACCGTCAGCGTTGTTATCGAATTTTGTGGTATCTAGATGACACTGCAATTCGATGCCTATCTGACAATAATTTGGCTTAGATAAAAATTATGGAGTTAATCAGAATTTCCTTAAGGATCTATGTCGGATTAACTGGGTAGAATGAATAGACACAGAGGACACAGAGGCCACAGAGAGTGAAAGAATGTAGTAAAGGAGCTATCGAAACAGTAATAGGTTGTGC
>CAYZQE010000076.1:0-11738 GCA_964480635.1 uncultured Gammaproteobacteria bacterium
AGTGTCTCCTTAATAGTAGTAAGCCATCGCTCTCTGTATGAATTCCGTTGGAACTATGTTGTTTAAATGGTCTCAAATTATGTCTCCTCCTTTTAGTCACTAATGATGAAATTTGTTTTAGTCTTACCGTTATTTATTTTCTCTCATTCTCTTTTTGCTAATGTTTGCCCAAGTGATGGCGCGTGGTTACAGGTATTAGGCTCTGGTGGCCCTGAAGTACAAGATCAACGAGCATCTAGTAGTTATCTCGTTTGGTTAAATGGTAAAGCAAAGGTGCTAATAGATGCAGGCGGAGGCTCTGCATTACGTTTTGGTCAGGCTAAGGCTAATGTCAAAACGTTAGATGTCGTGTTGTTTTCACACCTGCATATTGACCATAGTGCCGATTTCCCCGCGTTGATTAAATCATCTTTTTTTGAAGGGCGTCAACGAGAGTTGCCTGTTTTTGGCCCTACTGGTAATCACATTTTGCCTTCTACACATGATTTCGTTCAAAGGTTGTTTTCTAAACAGGGCGTATGGCCATATCTTAATGATTTTTTACCTGGAGAAAGTTCTTACGGTTATGAGATTAATGCACAAGATATTGATGTTGAGTTAAGTGAGGTGCAGGCTGTTTTTAAAAATAATGATGTCAATATTTCTGCTGTAAAAGTACATCATGGGCCTTTACCGTCGTTAGCATGGCGAGTTGATATTAAGGATGTGGGTTCTGTTGCTTTTAGTGGTGATATGAGTGGCCAGTTTGGTCTCTTACCGACATTAGTTAGGGATGTTGATATATTAGTCGCTCACCATGCAATTTCAGAGTCTACAGCTGGGGTTGGGCGTTTTTTGCATATGCCGCCTTCGGTGATTGCACAACAAGCCGTTAAGGCCAATGCAAATTCACTCGTGTTGTCACATAGAATGCTGCGCTCATTAGGGCATGAAAAGGAGAGTTTAGATATTATTAAGCAGTCTTATCATGGCAAAGTCAGTTTCGCAGATGATTTAAATTGCTATCAGATTAAATAATTATTTTAGTATAACGGTGTGAGCTATTTGCTTGTCTATTTTGTATAGAGCGCATGGGCTGGTTAATATCTGTGCATTAAAGCTATCTGCGGATGGTTTTTTAAAGTTGATATCAATGCTTAATGTGTTGTTCTTTACAAGCGCATCAGGGCTTTTTAATTGGATAGAGTAACCACTGCTGGGCTGCTGCCCCATAGAAACCAATATCAACGCCGATGATGTGAAATCAATATTATCAAGTTTTTTAATGGGGCTGTTAAAGCGCTGTTTAAACAATTGCCTCAGTTGTTTGTCTGAGCTGATATAAACTAGGTTTTGTTGAGCAAACCCACATTGATTAGCATTTAAAACAGTGTCTAGTTGAACCGTTTTTTGGCTGCAGGATGCGGTGCTAATAGCTAGGCAAAATATGGATAATGAAGGGATGATTTTTAACATTATGGCTGAGCCTGCTGTAAGGGGGTAGGTAATCGCTGTTTGCCGAATAAGGCAGAGGCTTTGTGTGTAATTGACAAGCCGTTAGAGCTAAATGAGTTTAGAATATCTGCTGTAAAATCAATGTTTGTTAGGTCTCGATTCAAAGTAATAGTGCTTATTTTGTTTAAAGTTGGATAAGCACCACAGCTTTCACCCTTTTGACAAATGAGAAGGTCATTATCAATATCTGAGCCGACAAGCAAAGTATAGTCCCCGCTTATAATATTGTTAAAAGAGTAGCTGTATATGCCATTGCCTTGATTACTAGGAATAATTTGTTCGGTGACATCGTCATTACTGTCAATTAACAATAAATATAGCGTGCCGACATCACCAATGCTTGATATAGAGCCTTTAATTATAGACACAGGAAGACTTAAGGTAGCACCGTTACTGATGTTGAATTCTATGGTTGTTAGGTAACTCGCATTGTCAGTTAACCCTGTTTTATCAATGGCAATTAAGTAAGAACCCAGTTTATTGACATCAACAATATCTTCAGTGACGGTTAACCAGCTAGCATCATTGCTTACACTCGTAATTTGAGCAGCAGTATCTCCAATGTTAGCAATGGTTATTGATGTGTTGGTGATATTGGCCCCTAAAGATAGCTGAGTAGGAGATACCGTAATAAGTGCGGGCTGAGGTGGTAATACACCACCATTATTAAGAGTTTGGGCTTGCTGAACCGCCTTTAGTGCATCAATTAATCCATAGCCAAAAGAGTCATCTCTGCCCACAGGGCCTAAGTCAGTTGATATGTTTCCAGAGCGAATAAGCGTATCTAAATCATCGGGTGATAAGGTGGGGTGAACCGCGCGCATTAAAGCAACAACGCCCGCCATATGTGGGGCCGCCATAGAGGTGCCTTGATAAAATGCGTAGGATGAACGGCTCGATGCTGAAGAGTCATCAACCAATGCGCTTAAAATGCCATCACCATTATTGTCATTATCTAAATCAACCGCTTGGTTGCCACCGGGCGCGGCGATATCAATTTCACTGCCAAAATTGGAATAAGGGGCTAAAGAGTTGTCTAACCCTGTCGCACTAACAGAAATAACACCGTTATAAGATGCCGGAAAAGACAGTTGGCTTGTGTTTTCATTACCAGCGGCGGCGATAATAATGACGCCTGCATCTCTGGCCGCAGTAAACGCATTTTGCTCAGCCGTTGAGTTGCCACCACCGCCTAAACTAAGGTTAATAACGTCGGCAATTTGCGCGGGGAGCGTACCGCTGTCATTGCTTAAACCCGCTGCAAAAAGAACAGCTTGAACCGTATCGTAAGACGTTCCTCCATTAACACCTAAAACACGTAATGGCATAATTTTAGCCTCCCAGGACACGCCTGCACCACCTTGATTATTATTGGTTTCAGCTGCGATCGTACCGGCAACATGAGTGCCGTGCCAACTGCTTTGGTTTTGTAATGCAGAGTCTCCAGGGTCATTGGGGTTGTTATCTATGCCATCACCATCCCTTGCATTAGCCGGGTCTGAAATAAAATCAAATCCAGCCACTAATTGATTGCTTAAGTCTTCATGTGCTAAAAAAACGCCAGTATCAATAACCGCAACAATCACGTCTTGTGCTCTATCGCCATCAGTAATATCCCAAGCGAGGGGTAAGTTAATCGTTGGGTAATGCCATTGCAGGGGGTATAAAGTGTCATTTGGAGTGGCTAAAGCTTTGCGTATGTAATTGGGTTCGGCATATTCAACGTTGCTTTGTTGATTAAGTATTTTAATGGTTTTTAGCGTTTTATATTTATTGAAGCCATCAATGTTGAGCTCGCTTAATGATGTTTCGAAAGAAGAGGGTTGAGAGCCAGATTTAGCAGCATAATTAAAGTGAGTGAGGGTAATTCTGTTGTCGCTATGTGATGCTTGAATTGACACTGAATTAAGAGATGACGATTTGTTTCTTAAATCATCGGTATATTTGACAATAGCTTGGTTAGGAATGAAATTAGCGTTCGTTGAATGGTTTGAAAAGTTATTAATTGAAATATTATCAAGCGTTAACACATATTTAGAGGATCCTTCAAAGGCATTAACAAGGATATAGTAAAATCCATCGGATGGGACGGTGACGTCTTCAAACTCATCATCAAAGGCTATAGAGCTATCAATTGGATTACCGTCGTTATCAAATAAATATAAATCTAAGTCGCCTTGAAAATCAGCACCAGCAGCAAAGTCGATAACTTGTAATCGAATAATTTGATCTTTTTGTAGGTTTAATTGAAAGACATCGTCCTCATCGGCAAGAGAAGCAAAGCGATCACCGCTGGATGTTCTACCGGTTGCGAATTTAGTTGCAAAACCATTAATAGTTGAAAAGTTTTCGATAACTTGGGCGGCCCCAATAAAGCCATTATCGCTATAGGTAGCTGATAAAGGATCGTTAATGTCACTATCAATTTGAATTAAAGGGGCAGTGGTTATATTGCCAGACAATGAAAATGTAGGTGTAGGAGTAATGTCAGGAGTAGACGTGCCCTCTTTAATATTACTGCAGCCTGCAGAAATAATTAAAATCATGGTGATTAATATCACCCAAATAGGTTTAAACATCTAACGTTTTACCTTCAATGAAATAGGTTAATTCACTTTTATAGCTTTAAAAATGAAGCAAGTAAAGAGATTAAACTGCTGGTCAAACAAACGGATTAAAAAAGAGTTGAACGGTTTGTTAGTGACGCGATTCACTAAAAAAATGTATCGTTTATTTTTTAACCGTCAGTGATGTCATGAATGACATTATTTATGCAAAAAACTAGCAGTATTTAAGTTTAGCTGAGTGTGAGTAATGATTTATAAATAATGATAGTATTCGGGGCTTAAATTTTGACTATTTTATAACCTTGGCCTCTTTATTTAAATCCACCTTTATTGTTAGTTTAATGACACTGTTTTCACGTGTTCTTGGGCTTGCTCGCGATATCATTATAGCGCGGTTTTTTGCCTCTGGTTTTGAGGCCGACGCTTTTTTTGTAGCGTTTAAAATCCCTAATTTTATGCGCCGCTTATTTGCAGAAGGCGCTTTCTCTCAAGCCTTTGTGCCGGTATTAACCGAATATAAAAACAAAAAATCTATAGCAGTGACTAAGGCGTTTATTGGTGCGGTAACGGGCACATTAGGGGTGTTCCTATTTATTATTGTGTTGATTGGTGTGTTGCTGTCACCTTTGTTAGTCACGGTGTTTGCGGCTGGGTTTCTTGATCAGCCTGAAAAATTTAATTTAACGTCAGATTTACTCAAGCTCACTTTCCCTTATATATTTTTAATATCAATGACCGCCATGGCAGGGGGCATTTTAAACACTTGGAAGCAGTTTGCTGTACCAGCGTTTACCCCCGTATTATTAAATGTATCGCTGATAGGCTGTGTGTTTTATTTAACACCTTACTTAGATGTGCCTATTCATGCCTTGGGTTGGGGTGTGTTATTAGCAGGGTGTTTACAGCTATTGTTTCAGTTACCTTTTTTATACCGATTAGGTTTATTGCCTAAACCACGTTGGGCATGGAAAGATAAAGGCGTTAAAAAAGTGGTGAAGCTGATGGTACCCATTATTTTTGGCTCATCAGTGGCGCAAATTAATTTATTGTTCGATACTTTTATAGCATCATTTTTAGTCACTGGCAGTGTGGCGTGGCTGTATTATGCTGATAGACTATTAGAATTTCCCTTGGGTATTTTTGGCATTGCTTTGGCGACAGTGGTATTGCCTTATTTGTCTGAATCGCATGTGAATAAAAAGCAGGTTGATTTCAATCAAACCCTTGCTTGGGCAATGCACATAGCGATGTTAATTGCAGTGCCTGCCATGGTCGGATTGTTGTTATTAGCGTCTCCTATTTTAGCGACTTTATTTCAATATGAAGCCTTTAGTGCTAATGACACTTTAATGTCGAGCTTAAGTTTAATTGCTTATAGCGCGGGCTTACCCGCGTTTATTGCCATTAAAATTTTAGTGAATGGCTTTTTTGCGCGCCAAGATACCAAAACACCGGTTAAAATTGGCATTATGGCTTTAGTGTTTAATATGTTTTTAAATGTTGTCTTTGTGGTGAGCATGATGAAAGCAGACTATGTTGCGCCGCATGTTGGTCTAGCGATGGCAACAACAGGTTCGGCCTATTTGAATGCAGGGTTATTGGCTTATCATTTACGAAAACAAGGCGTGCTGACATTGGAATGGTCTATGTTATTTCCTACGTTTAGATTATTGTTGGCGGTGTTAGCTATGGCGGCCGTTATTTATTATTCCTTGCCAGCCTTATCCGCTTGGACGCAGTGGCTATGGCATGAAAGGGTGTTAGAGCTTTGCATTATTATTTTACAAGCCATCGTATGTTATGTGGCTGTTTTATGGCTATTGGGTTTTCGTAAAAGTGACTTAAAGCGTTCGGCATTATGACGTTAATGATATGAAACTTATTCGGGGCTTAAATCAATTAACTCAGGCACTTGATGGTTGTGTCATGACCATTGGTAATTTTGATGGTGTGCACTTAGGTCATCAAACGTTAATTCAACAAGTAAAACAGCTAGCCGATGAAAAAAACGTGCCTTCATTGGTGATGATTTTTGAGCCGCAGCCGATCGAGTTTTTTGCTCTAAATAAGGCGCCAAAACGGTTATATCGCTTGCGCGAAAAAATAATCGCTTTGCAGGAGCAAGGCATTGATTACTTGTTTTGCGTACCCTTTAATCAAGACTTTTCACAATTAAGTGGCGAGCAATTTGTGTTGGATTATTTGGTTAGTGCTTTAAATGTGACACATTTAGTCGTAGGCGATGATTTTTGCTTTGGTAAAAACCGCAGTGGCACCTTTGATTTGTTGGCGAAGATGGCTGTCGAGCATTCATTTACCGTGCAAAACACGGCGACGATTCAACAGCAGAATGAGCGCGTTAGCAGTACTAAAATACGCCAGTTAATTGCAAGCAATCAATTTAATGATGTCGCTGAATTATTGGGTAAGCCTTATACTTTAAGTGGCAAAATACGACATGGTAAAAAGCTGGGGCGTGACATAGGTTTCCCAACAATCAACATTAAAATCGGCGATATTCCTATTGCTGTTGAGGGAATATTTGCAGTTCGAGTAAAAGGCTTAGATAATGGTGGGTCTAAGCCCATCGTTAATGGTGTGGCAAGCATTGGAACGCGACCTACGGTGAATGGCGTTGGTGTTTTGTTAGAGGTATATCTCTTTGATTTTAATAGAGATGTTTATGGCAAAACGGTAAGTGTAGAGTTTTTAACACGCATTCGACCCGAACTAGAATTTATTTCGATTGAGGTATTGATCGAAAACATCAAGCAAGATGTAAAAATTGCACAAGATTTTTTTGCTTTTGCCCCCTCATCCACTGGGATAGGGCGCTAATTTTATTTTTTGGATTAACCGTGACTGACTATAAACAAACCCTAAACCTTCCTCAAACTGATTTTCCAATGAAAGGCAATCTTGCGAACCGAGAGCCAGCCCGTTTAAAAAACTGGATAGATAACGACCTATACGGAAAAATTCGTAAGGCTCGTAAGGGCGCTAAAACCTTTATTTTGCATGATGGCCCGCCTTATGCAAATGGCAGCATTCATATTGGTCATGCGGTTAATAAAATTTTAAAAGACATGATTGTTAAGTCTCGTACTTTAATGGGCTTTGACGCGCCTTATGTGCCAGGTTGGGATTGTCATGGCTTACCCATTGAGCATCAAGTAGAGAAAAAGATTGGTAAACCAGGCATTAAAGTCGATGCCGATGTGTTTCGTAAAGCGTGCCGTGAATTTGCTGACAAGCAAGTCGATAGCCAGCGTAAAGACTTTATTCGATTGGGTGTATTAGGTGAATGGGACACCCCTTATTTAACCAAAGACTTTAAAACCGAAGCGAATATCGTACGTTCATTAGGTAAAATCATTGATAATGGTCATTTGCATAAAGGCGTTAAGCCGGTGCATTGGTGTACTGATTGTGGTTCTGCATTAGCAGAAGCCGAAGTAGAGCATCAAGATAAGGTATCTTTAGCGATTGACGTTAAATTTAAAGCGCAAAATGCCACCACGTTTAATGCCTTTTTTGGTGTTAATGATGATCGCGACGTGTCGGTTGTTATTTGGACAACAACGCCTTGGACAATTCCAGCCAATATGGCCGTTTCTTTGCACCCTAATTTTGAATACAGCTTGATTGAAGTGAATGGTGATCGTTTGGTTATTGCTGCTGATCTTGTTGAAGATGCTTTGGCGCGTTATGAGTTATCTGGTCATACTGTTTTAGGGTCATGCGAAGGTAAAGATTTAGATAAACAGCTGTTACAGCACCCTATTTATGACCGTTCTTCATTGTTGATTGTCGGCGACCATGTCACGCTTGAAGCAGGCACAGGTGCTGTGCATACAGCACCAGCTCATGGTCAAGACGATTTTGTGATTGCTAACCAATACGGCATTGAAACCTATAACCCTGTTGGTGACAACGGCTGTTACTTGCCAGACACAGAAATTTTTGCAGGTGAGCATGTGCTTAAAGCCAACCAGCATGTGGTTGATGTACTTACAGAACATAACGCATTGCAATACGTGACTAAAATTAATCACAGTTATCCGCATTGCTGGCGTCATAAAACACCTATTATTTTTCGTGCCACACCGCAATGGTTTATCAGTATGGATAAGGGGGGCTTACGAGATAAAGCGATGCAAGAGATTAAAAATGTTGAATGGCTGCCTGATTGGGGGCAAGCACGTATCGAAAGCATGATTGATAAGCGCCCTGACTGGTGTATTTCACGACAACGTTATTGGGGAGTTCCTATCCCACTTTTTGTTCATAAAGACACACAAGAACTGCATCCTGACACCAATGCTTTAATCGAAAAAGCAGCTAAAAAAATAGAAACGACGGGTATTGAAGGCTGGTTTTCATCAACGGCTGAAGACTTTTTAGGTGCTGATGCAGCGGATTATCGTAAAATTAGCGATACCTTAGACGTATGGTTTGATTCGGGTACAACGCATTACAGCGTGTTAAAAAATGACCCGCGCTTATCTTACCCTGCTGATTTATATTTAGAAGGCTCTGACCAACACCGTGGTTGGTTTCAGTCTTCATTATTGTCGTCATGTGCCATGAATGGTGAAGCACCTTATAGACAAGTGTTAACTCATGGTTTTACGGTAGATTCGAAAGGCCACAAAATGTCTAAATCAGTGGGTAATGTGGTTGCACCGCAAAAAGTCATTGATAACTTAGGCGCCGATATTTTACGACTATGGGTTGCGGCAACCGATTATTCGGGTGAAATGACAATTTCTGATGAAATTTTAAAACGAACCGCCGATTCATACCGACGTATTCGCAATACATTACGTTTTTTATTGTCTAATTTACACGGATTTGAACCAACAAATAATGTGTTAGAACACAATCAATTATTGGCTTTAGATCAATGGGTTATAGCCCAAACTTTAGAGTTGCAAAAGGAATTAGAAGGCCTATATGAAACCTACCAGTTTCATGTTGCTGTGCAAAAAATTCATCACTTTTGTGCAGTCACTTTAGGTGGTTTTTACTTAGACATTATTAAAGATCGTCAATATACAACTCAAGAAAACAGCTTAGCCAGACGCTCGTGTCAAACAGCGATGTTTCATGTGATTGAGGCCATGGTGCGTTGGATTGCACCTATTTTAAGTTTTACAGCCGATGAAATATGGGATTCATTACCTGGTGAGCATCCACCGTTAGATGTGTTTACAGCAACATGGTATGACGGCTTAAGCGAAGCTAAAGGCAATGCAGTCGAAGATTCTACTTGGCAATCCTTACTCAGTATTCGTACTGAAATGTCGAAACACATTGAATTGTTACGCAAAGATAAAAAGTTAGGCTCTAGCTTACAAGCTAAGGTTAAAGTGGCATGTAGCCAAAAGCTGTACGATAGTTTAAGCGTTTTAGGTGACGAATTGCGCTTTGTATTAATTACCTCCGAAGCCAGTTTAAGTGTGATGGCCGATGCAAAAAATGATGCAGATTTTAGCGTAAGTGTTGCCGTCAGTGAAGATGAAAAATGTGAGCGTTGTTGGCATTTACGCCCCGATGTGGGCACGCACAAAGAGCATGAAACACTGTGTGGTCGCTGTATTGATAACATTGATGGCGAAGGCGAAACGCGTCATTATGCTTAAGCTCTTATGGATAAGTTTAGTGATCGTGATCTTAGATCAGGGCACTAAATGGTTAGCGTCTACTCAGCTTGAGTTTCATCAATTAACACCTGTGATGCCCTATTTTGATTGGTATTTAGCACATAACAAAGGCGCTGCTTTTAGCTTTTTGGCAGACCAAGGAGGTTGGCAACGTTGGTTTTTTGCTATCTTAACCACTGTGATTAGTATTGTGTTAGTTGTTTGGCTAAAAAAACTGGATCATCGCTATAAATACACGGCTATCGCATTAAGCCTTATTATCGGCGGCGCTATAGGTAATTTAATTGATCGCGTGGGCTTAGGTTATGTGGTTGATTTTATTCAAATTTGGTTAGGCACATACCCTTGGCCTACCTTTAATATTGCCGACATAGCTATTTCTATAGGTGCCGTATTATTAATTTCAGCTGATTTGTTGTTAGGTGAAAATAAAGAAAATGAGAAAGCTCATGAGCGCCGATAAAAAAATAAACCGATTTAGCAAAGTGACCATGCATCATCAACTTGGCTTGCCCGATGGCTCAGTGTTCGAAGATACTTTTGAAGAAGAGCCTATGGTGCTTCAGTTAGGCAGTGGTGAATTGGCAGAAGGCTTAGAGCTAGCATTGTTAGATTTAGTCGAAGGTGATGAGCAAACGATCGACATTAACCCCGATTTGGCTTTTGGCTTTACCGATGAATCATTGATTGTTGATATGGACAGAGATGAATTTGATGCTGACATGGAGCTGCAAGAAGGTTTAATTATTGAGTTTTCAACGCCGAATGAAGACTTTATTCCGGGGACTATTTTAAGTTTTGATGACAGCAATGTCACCGTTGATTTAAACCACCCCTTAGCAGGGCAAAAGATTCGTTACAAAGTCAAAATTGTAATGGTTGAAAATAATCCTGTGGTATTAAATTAATAGATGGATAAGGTCATGAACATATTTTTAGCAAACCCAAGAGGTTTTTGTGCCGGTGTAGATCGAGCGATTGATATTGTTGAGCGTGCTATTGAATTATTAGGCGCACCCATTTATGTACGTCACGAAGTGGTTCATAACAAATTTGTAGTGAATGATTTAAAGCAAAAAGGCGCTATTTTTGTAGAAGAATTAGATCAAGTACCTGATGATAAAGCCGTTATTTTTAGTGCCCATGGGGTTTCTAAGGCCGTTAAAGCCGAAGCTACCCGTCGCGGTTTAAAGGTCTTTGATGCGACTTGTCCATTGGTGACAAAAGTACATTTAGAAGTGACTCGCTATAGTTTATTCGGACATGAAACTATTTTGATTGGGCATAAAGGTCACCCCGAAGTAGAAGGCACGATGGGGCAATATGATGGTTCTAACGGCGGGGCTATTTATCTGGTTGAATCTGTCGATGATGTGAATACTTTAAGTATTAAAAACCCTAAAGAACTTTATTTTGTCACCCAAACGACCTTGTCAATGGATGATACCAGTGTGGTGATAGATGCCTTGCGTAGCCGTTTTCCCGATATAGAAGGGCCGCGTAAAAACGATATTTGTTATGCCACTCAAAATAGGCAAGACGCTTTAAAAGAGCTGACTCAAAAGTGTGATGTCATTTTAGTGGTAGGTTCAACAAATAGCTCTAACTCGAACCGTTTAAGAGAAATAGCCGAAAACAATAACATTGACGGCTATTTAATTGATGGCGCTGACGATATAAAAGATGAATGGTTAGACGGAAAGCAAGCCATTGGCGTCAGTGCTGGCGCATCAGCGCCTGAATTACTGGTTCAAGAGGTGATTCTTCACTTAAAAGCGCGTGGTGTAATCACTGTGGAAGCATTAGGCTTTGAAGAAGAGGTTGTTTTTTCGCTACCTAAAGAATTAAGGCGTTAAAAGACTAGTCCTTAGTGCACAAACTGGCAGAAAACTTTTGCACGCGCTTACCCATCATTAAAATAATTAAAAAGGCAGCAGGCCACGCTAAAATAAAAGCATTTGCCCATCGGCTTAAAAATTCAGCATCAAACCCTGTATTAATATAGGTAATG
>CAYZQE010000077.1:0-11632 GCA_964480635.1 uncultured Gammaproteobacteria bacterium
GGTTTCTTTGCGTGACCTATCGCCTTTATACATAGCACCAATTTGTGACACACTGACATGGCTTTCATCTATAAATAACAATGCATTATCGGGTAAGTAATCAAATAGTGTTGGTGGCGGCTCGCCCGGTTTACGGCCTGATAAATAACGCGAATAATTTTCTATGCCACTGCAATAACCCAGCTCCATCATCATTTCAATGTCGTAATTTACGCGTTGCTCTAAACGCTGTAATTCTACTAATTTATTTAAATCTTTAAATTGCTCTAAGCGTTCTTGTAATTCGACTTTGATAGGCTCTAGTGATGCTAAAATGGTTTCTCTTGGGGTCACATAATGGGTTTTAGGGTAAACCGTTAATCGTTTTACTTTTCGTAATACTTCACCCGTTAATGGGTCAAAATAACTCAAGTTCTCTATTTCATCATCAAACAATTCAATACGCACAGCTTCATGATCTGACTCTGCTGGATGAATGTCGATGACTTCACCGCGAACTCTATAAGTACCACGTTTAAGCTCTAAATCATTACGAGTATATTGAATATCAGCTAAGCGTTTTAATATATCACGTTGATTGATGACATCACCAACGACCATATGCAGCATCATACTGAGATAAGATGTTGGGTCGCCTAAACCATAGATGGCGGAGACCGAAGCGACAATTATCGTGTCCGATCGCTCTAATAGTGATTTAGTCGCCGATAAGCGCATTTGTTCTATATGATCATTAATTGACGCATCTTTTTCAATAAAGGTATCCGAAGTGGGCACATAAGCTTCTGGCTGATAATAATCATAATATGAAACAAAATACTGCACCGAGTTATTAGGAAAAAACTCTTTCATCTCACCAAATAGCTGCGCTGCTAAGGTTTTATTATGCGCCATGATAATGGCAGGACGCCCTGTTTCCTTAATAATATTAGCCATGGTAAATGTTTTACCAGACCCCGTAACGCCTAATAAAGTTTGATGCAATAAACCATTATCTAAACCCTCAAGTAACGATTTTATTGCATTGGGTTGATCTCCAGCAGGTTCATATTGAGACACAAGATCAAATGACTTATCGCTTGGCATATAGTTAGACTAAAAATTAATAACAGAACGCTGAATTTTAACATATTTTTCTTTACACCATAGTTAATGACGCTATGATTTAGATATCTTATTGTTATTCATAAAATCGTGAAAATTAATTTATCAGATCGTGTTCAAGCCATTAAACCCTCACCCACTTTAGCGGTGAGTAATTTAGCGGCTCAATTAAAAGCTCAAGGTCGAGACATTATTGGCTTAGGTGCCGGTGAGCCTGATTTTGATACCCCAGAACATATTAAACAATTTGCCATTGAAGCTATTAATAATGGTGAAACCAAATATACCGCTGTAGACGGTACTCCAGCTTTAAAACAAGCCATTATTAATAAATTTAAAAACGATAATGGTCTTGATTATAAGGCTGAGCAAATTTTAGTGTCTAGCGGTGGCAAACAAAGTTTTTATAATTTATGCCAAGCATTATTAAATGCAGGCGATGAGGTTATTATTCCTGCACCTTATTGGGTATCTTATCCCGATATGGTTATTTTAGCTGATGCAGTACCTGTTATTGCACAAGCGGGTATAGAAACGAACTTTAAAATCACTGCTAAGCTATTAGAACAATCAATGACTGATAAGACCCGTTTAGTGGTGTTAACTAGCCCTTCTAACCCAACAGGCGTTGCTTATTCTAAAGCTGAACTATTAGAGCTGGCTCACGTTTTATTGAAACACCCTCAAGTGTTAGTCGCGACTGATGATATGTATGAACATATTTTATGGACAGAAGAATCATTTAACAATATTTTAACCGTCTGCCCAGAGTTATATGACCAGTGCATTGTATTAAACGGCGTATCGAAAGCCTACTCAATGACCGGTTGGCGCATTGGTTATTGTGCAGGCCCTATTAATTTAATTAAAGCAATGAAAAAAATTCAATCGCAAAGCACTTCAAATCCATCATCAATTTCTCAAGCCGCTGCAACGGCTGCTTTAAGTGGTGACCAAAGCTGCGTTAAAACCATGCTGGTGTCTTTTAAAGAGCGCCATGACTATGTGCTTAAAACATTAAATACCATTAAGCATATTGAATGCATTGCTTCTGATGGTACGTTTTACGCCTTCCCTAAAATACAATCGTTTATAGATGCTAACCCAAATTTAAATAACGATGTTGATGCCGCTAATTTATTGTTAGATAAGGTAGGTGTTGCTGTTGTTCCTGGCTCTGCTTTTGGTGCAGAAGGCTATATGCGTATTTCTTACGCCACCAGCATGGGAAATTTAGAACAAGCCTTAGCTCGCATTAAATCTGTCTTTGAAGCATAGCGTTTATTTATAGCCCCATCTATAAATTGACTATTAGCAAACTCTAATATATAATGCGCCGCATATTTTAATCAATGTGGAGCATATCTTATGAGTATCGAACGTACAGTTTTAGCAATTGCCGGTTTAATGGTTTTTATCACTGCTGGTTTAGGTCACTATTACCATGAAAACTTTTTATTTTTAACGGCCTTTGTTGGTGTTAACTTATTTCAATCGGCATTTACAGGTTTTTGCCCATTAGCTATGATTTTAAAAGCTATTGGTTTGAAATCAGATGCTGAGCAAGCAGCATAAAATAAATTGCATCTGTTGTGATGACTGAGTCATCACAACAGATGGCTAAGTCATTCTTCGTTTAATTCCTTTAGCACTATCCCCTCTTCTCTAAATTAAATTCGATGCAAACCTTCTTTTGCAACAATTTTCGTGGCTATCTCTTCTACTGACATTGAAACCGTATTTATAAACTGTATGCCATGTTGTAAAAACATCGCTTCAACGGCTTTAATTTCAAACTTACATTGATCTAAACTGGCATATCGGCTGTCTGGCATACGTTCTTGTCGTATATGGTGTAAACGCATCGCTTCGGTGGTTAATCCAAAACATTTGTCTTTATGCTGCCTTAAAATATCAGGCAAACGCTCACTGTCCATCTCCTCTTCTGTGATTGGGTAATTAGCCGCTTTGATACCAAATTGTAATGCCATATATAAACTAGTCGGTGTTTTTCCTGAACGCGATACGCCTAATAAAATAACATCAGCCTTTGAATAATGCTTTGCTCTTAAACCGTCATCATGAAGTAATGAAAAATCAACGGCTTCGATTCGTTCATCATATATTTTCTCGTCTTTAATGCGATGTGAAGCCGATGCGCTCACATGATGCTGGGCACATAACTCTTTTTCTAAGGATGGTAAAAACAATTCAAAGGTATCAAGCACTAAAGCACCGCTTTCTTTGATGATGGCCATAACCTCAGCATCAATAATCGTGCTAATCACTATGGGCTTGATGCCTGACCTTTCAAATTCTTTAGTGATTTTGGTCACTGCTTTTTTTGCTTTTTTTATATTATCAATAAAAGGTATTGTCGTTTGCTCAATTAATTGATCTTCAAATTGGGCTAATAAGCTCTGACCCAAGGTTTCAGATGTTATAGCTGTACGGTTTGATAAAAAAAAAGCCATTCTATTGTTGTTCATAATAACCTTATCAGTAAAAAATTAGTTTATTTATTGTCTGCTTATACTAGTATAAAAACTATCAATATAACTAGTTAAAACCATGAAAAATACAATTATAGATTTAAACAACGTCGGTATGGCAGATGTCGAAACTGTCGGTGGCAAAAACGCCTCTTTAGGCGAGATGATTAAACACTTAAGTTCACTAGGTGTCGATGTGCCAGGTGGCTTTGCAACGACGGCTGAAGTCTTTAGGCAATTTCTTAAAAACGCCAATATTGATAAAAAAATCAATGAATTACTCGTTAAATTAGATGTTGAAGATGTTAATGCACTTGCCAAAGCAGGTAAAAAGGTACGTCAATGGGTGCTTGATGCTGAATTACCCGAACAACTCACTAAAGATATTACATCTGCTTATCAAGCAATGAGCATAAAAGGCGTCGATGCCAAAGTAGCGGTTCGCTCTTCTGCAACCGCAGAAGATTTACCCGATGCTTCTTTTGCAGGGCAACAAGAGACCTACCTAAATATTCAAGGCATTGAACAAGTGATGTTATCGGTCAAAATGGTCTTTGCATCACTTTATAATGACCGCGCTATCTCTTACCGTGTACACCAAGGGTTTGAACACAGCGAAGTGGCGTTATCAGCTGGCATTCAAATGATGGTGCGTAGTGACTTAGCGGCAAGTGGCGTTATGTTTAGCATTGACACCGAATCTGGTTTTGACCAAGTGGTCTTTATAACCAGTAGCTATGGCTTAGGTGAAACCGTTGTTCAAGGCGCGGTGAACCCTGATGAATTTTATGCGTATAAAAAACCATTTAATAATCAATATCAAATACTGCAAAAGACTCTCGGCAGTAAAAAAATAAAAATGATTTATGACGATCATACTGATCCTCAAAAAGCCATTCAAACGGTTGAAGTTGATAAAAATGACCAGCTTCATTTTTCTTTAAATGATGAAGACATTCAACAGCTTGCTAAAATGGCCTGCACCATCGAAGATCACTATAAACGCCCTATGGATATAGAATGGGCTAAAGATGGCCTAGATGGAAAGTTGTATATCGTACAAGCAAGGCCAGAGACTGTTCAATCACGAAGTAACAAACAATCCATTGAGCGTTATCAATTAAAACAAGAGCATACGGCACTTATTGAAGGCCGCGCTGTTGGTAACAAAATTGGTCAAGGCGTTGGTAAAGTGCTTAAAGACATTTCACAAATGGATTTAATCAATGAAGGTGATGTATTAATAACGGATATGACCGACCCCGATTGGGAGCCGATTATGAAAAAGGCTAGTGCCATTGTGACCAATAGAGGAGGCCGCACCTGCCATGCAGCCATTATTGCACGAGAAATGGGTATACCCGCCCTTGTCGGTACTGGCGATGCTACAGATGTGCTAAAAAATGGCGAAGATTACACCGTCTCTTGTGCCGAAGGCGATACGGGTTATGTTTACAGCGGGATTTGTGAATTTGAACATTCCATTCATGAGTTTGGCAATATGCCAGAAATCCCGGTTAAAGTGATGATGAATATTGGTAACCCAGAACGGGCTTTTAGCTTTGCCCAATTACCCAATGAAGGGATAGGCCTTGCTCGGTTAGAGTTTATTATTAATAAAATGATTGGCATTCACCCTAAAGCCCTGCTTAATTTTGACGATTTGGATGATGACCTACAAGAAACCATTAACCAACGCATTACCGCATATGACTCCCCTGTTGATTATTACATTAATCGCTTAGCTGAAGGTATTTCCACATTGGCTGCTGCTTTTAACCCAAAGCGCGTCATTGTGCGTATGTCTGACTTTAAATCGAATGAATATGCACACCTAATTGGTGGCACGCTTTACGAGCCAGTTGAAGAAAACCCCATGATTGGTTATCGCGGTACATCACGTTATATTAACCCAGATTTTCGCGATTGTTTTGAACTTGAATGTAAAGCGATGTTAAAAGTTCGTAATGACATGGGCTTTCGTAATGTCGCTATTATGATTCCTTTTGTACGAACACTTGAAGAAGCAGCGTCTGTCATTGAAATTTTAAAAGGTTTTGGCTTAGAACGAGGTAAAGATGGCTTAGAAATCATCATGATGTGTGAAATTCCATCCAACGTTATTTTAGCCGAAGAGTTTTTAGAATACTTTGATGGCTTCTCAATAGGCTCTAACGATTTAACACAATTAACGTTAGGTTTAGACCGAGATTCAGGCTTAATTGCACATTCGTTTGATGAACGTAACCCAGCCGTATTAAAACTCATTAGTGATGCGATTAAAGCCTGCAAAAAACAAAATAAATACGTTGGCATATGCGGTCAAGGCCCGTCTGACCACCCTGACCTTGCAAAATGGTTATTAGAACAAGGCATTGATAGCGTATCACTAAACCCTGACACGGTTATTGAAACATGGTTATTTATGGCTGACCAAGTCGAATAATTTACTTTAATATAAAACCCTTACACAGATGATAAAACTAAGCGCTTATTCAAATGGCATCTATCGTTTAGATGCCGAATACATTGAAGATGAAATCGCGGCTGTCTATTTTATTGTAGAAGGTCATGATGTCGCTATCATCGAAGTGACTAGCAGTCATTGTGTCCCATTAATTTTAGCGGCTCTGGCACAATTACAATTTAAACCAGAGCATGTTAAGTATATTATTCCAACGCATATTCATTTAGACCATACCAGTGGCTGTGGCTCGTTATTACAACACTGCCCTAATGCAACAGTGCTTGTTGATCCTCGTGGTTTAAAGCACTTAATCGACCCATCTAAACTTATTGCTGGTGCTAGTGCTGTCTATGGCGAACAAAAACTAAAAGATTTATATGGCGACATTATCCCCATTGATAAAAATAGAATACGCGCACAAAATCATCAAACCTCTGTGTTTTTAGGTCAAAGAGAATTATATTTTATCCATACCGAGGGTCATGCAAAGCATCATTTTTGCATCTTAGATAAAGTCAGCCAAAGTATTTTTGCAGGTGACACCTTTGGCTTAAGTTACCCGGCGTTAAATGCATTATCGAGCACCAATAAAAACTTTATTGTGATACCAACAACAACGCCCATTCACTTTGACCCTAAAGCATTAAAGCAATCAATCGCAATTATATTAGCGTTAAAACCAAACTCTATTTATCTCACCCATTTTGGACCCGTTGATCATATTGAATCTGCTTACTGCCAATTATTATTTTGGATCAGTTATTATGGTGGCCTAGCACATAATGCCGTTAAGGATAAAAACGCTAGCGAAGACTATTTCTACCAGTCAATACTCAAAACAACTCAAGACATTTACGCCGCCAGTCACGCCCTATCAAGTAACGATATTGAAGCTTATTTAGCATATGATTTACACCTTAATGCTCAAGGCCTTTACCACTATAGTCAAACATTATGACCCAACTTTGGCACCTTCACAGTACCGTTGCCTGCATTTGTGAGCAAAACGGTTTATTTCTCATGGTGCGCGAAACAATCCATGGTAAAGCCGTTTATAACCAACCCGCAGGACATATCGAAGATAATGAAACCATCATCGAAGCCACGCTTCGAGAAACCTTAGAAGAAACAGCTCATCGAGTTAAAGCAAATCATGTCACGGGGGTTTATCGGTATCGAATTTCTAGTGAATTAACCTTTATACGTTTTTCATTAGTGTGTGACCTCATCGAAAAAACCAATCAATCTATTGATACCGACATAGACTCTGTCCATTGGCTTTCATATGCAGAAATTGTTAGTTTAAAAGACCAACTTCGTAGTCCTTTGGTGCTTAAAACCATTGATGATTATAGAAATGGCACCACTTATCCTTTATCGTTACTGGACAATAATTTCTAAATAACTTCTTTATGGCTCAAAAAATAATCATCGGCTTATCAGGTGGCGTCGACTCATCTGTTTCTGCGCTACTGTTACAGCAACAAGGTTACGAGGTTGAAGCCCTGTTTATGAAAAATTGGGAAGAAGATGATACCAGTGAATATTGTGCCGCAGAAACTGACTTAGCAGATGCACAAAAAGTCTGTGAAGTGTTAGATATCCCCTTACATACCGTTAATTTTTCAGGCGAATATTGGGATAGAGTGTTTGAATACTTTTTAGCCGAATACAAAGCAGGACGCACGCCTAACCCCGACATCATGTGCAATAAAGAAATTAAGTTTAAAGCCTTTTTAGACTATGCATTAGACCTTGGGGCTGCAAAAATAGCAACTGGACATTACGTTAGAAACACCTTGCAAGACATTGATTCAACACAACTTTTACGCGGAATTGATGACAATAAAGATCAATCTTATTTTTTATATGCACTCAATCAACGGCAAATTTTTCACACCCTATTTCCAATTGGCCATTTAGAGAAACCAATGGTCAGGCACTTAGCTGAACAACATAAACTCCCTGTGTTTAATAAAAAAGACAGTACCGGAATTTGCTTTATTGGTGAACGTAAATTTAAAGATTTTTTAGAGCAGTACCTGCCTGCTCAACCTGGTGATATCCATACATTAGAGGGCAAAAAAATAGGCTCTCATAGTGGCTTAATGTATTTTACTATCGGGCAACGTCAAGGCTTAGGTATTGGTGGCGTTAAAAACACTGATGACAGCCCTTGGTTTGTGGTTAAAAAAGACTTGGATAACAATATTCTAATTGTCACTCAAGGCCTACATCACGAATCTTTATATGCTCAACATTGTGATATTTCGCAACTGCACTGGATAGCGGCTAATAACGAGGTTGAATACCCTTTTAAATGTACAGCAAAAATTCGTTATCGAAGTGAAGACCAAGAATGCATTATTAATAATGAGTTTGGTCAATTTAGCGTCACTTTCACCTCGCCACAAAGGGCTATAACACCAGGCCAAGCCATTGTATTTTATCAACAGATGATCTGTTTAGGTGGCGCGACCATAGAGCGCGCATTTAATGAAGGACAACAATAATGAATGACTCAATAAAAAATCAAACCTTAGCTTTAGCCAGCATGATGCAATGTGCGCAGCTCATTCAACAACTAGCAACCACAGGCAGCATTAATCAACCCGCTTTTGAAGCCAGCATGGATACCCTTTTTCAATTTGAAAGCCATTCAACGCTAGACGTTTTTGGCGATCTCAGCTCATTAATTACAGGTTTTAAAGCCATGTTAAGCTTTGATAAACGACTCGATAAAACCCCAGACCAAGTCGTTTTATACTATGTATTATCAATGATGAAACTAGCCACTAAAATCAATAAAAATAACGCTGTGATGGAAAAAATTCAAAAAGGATTAGAAACAGTTCAACAGCAAAGCCAACAGTTTGATTTAAGCATTAATGCGACCAGCCACAAAATTGATTTACTTTATCAAGACAATATCAGCGGCCTTAAACCACGTATCATGGTTCAAGGTGACCAGCGCTATTTATCACCTGCTGATAACACCAGTAAGGTACGAACATTGCTATTTAGCGGTATTAGAGCAGCATTTTTATGGCAACAGTTAGGCGGCTCAAAATGGAAACTTTTTTTATCAAAAAAACACTATCTTAAACAAGCGGAAGAATACTTAACGACCATACAAATTTAATTGAATTTTTAGAGCGCTTTTTTAATATGCTCTAACAAGCCTTTAGATGCATCTTCTACCATATCAAAAACACGATCAAAACCTTTTGGCCCACCGTAATACGGGTCTGGCACTTCTTTTTCACTATGCTTTGAAGCGAATTCTAAAAACAAATGCAAAGACCCAGTAGCGTTATCAGGTTTAATATCATCCATGTTAGAATAATTATCTGCATCCATAGCCATTAGGTAATCAAATTCCACGAAATCTTCACTTATAAATTTACGCCCTCGTAAATCAGATAAATCGAACCCTCTGGTTAATGCCACCGCTTGAGCTCTACTATCAGGCTCTGCCCCTACATGATAACTATGCGTACCTGCTGAATCAGTTTCAATGACATGGCTTAACCCTGCCTCTTCAACTAAACCTCTAAAAACACCCTCAGCGGTTGGTGAACGACAAATATTGCCCATGCACACGAATAATACTTTTACTTGTTTCATATTTTTATATATTTACCGTTTAAATCAATAAGTTTAAAAATTAATTTCTTATTCAATCCTATTACGTTCAATGTTTATTTGCACCTAGATATGTACTCGGAATATACAAAATGAATGAACGAAACTGTTAGAATTTATAGCGGGATAGCAAAGGTCGTGCCATAAAAGCTAGCATTGGCTTAAGCCTTCAAATTCGAAAACCACCAAAAACATATATTATCAGGAAACTTTGCCAGTGGTGCAGTTAAAAAGCAGGCAAATTTCATACACCACAACAAGCGTCTAAAGTTCTCGCCAAAATTGTGACTAACGGTAAAACAAAACTCAAATCAGCTTACGATCCAACCTGTGGCTGTGGCTCTTTATTGTTGAGTGTCGCCAAAGAAGTCGATGATGTGTCTAATTTTTTGGTCAAGAGCATAATCGAACCACCTATAACTTAGCGTATGAACATGATTAATATAATCAGTATTATTCACGCGCAAAATGTAACAAAAAGGGAAATGAAGAATGACCCAAGACAAAACCAAGCTGTCTGACTTCATGAAATGCGCGTATTCGTCATTTGATACGATTAGGCGTAGCCAAACCCTTGGCGATTAGTTTAGTTATGAGTTCAAAGGGATATTACGGTCTAGCGAAAACTAAGGCGGTACAGCTTGCTTTAAATAATAAATGGCTAGCTTAGCAAGGTTTAGTCTCAATTAAGGAGCAACGGGTGAAGTTCCATTATTCATAAAGGCGATGAGCCCACCCAGTGCGCGCCCAAAGGAAGTGCCCTTGGGGTAGAACTGCATGCAGGGTGGTGTGGTAAGGGCTAGAGAGAAACGAGCCCTTACCCGATTTAGCATTTTTTAATACCCCGCCAGTTAATTTTAACGATTGATTTTTGAAATAAGGTCAGAGTTTGTAACCAGATTTCTTACACCATGAGCATGATCTTCATTGAAAATATTGCTTTTGCACCATGCTCCAACACTCTCAATGTTAACCTTGGCTACCTTTGGTCGTACACTCCATGTAACCTGAAGAGGAGAGCCTTTTTCATTGTAACTTGGACCCGTAGTTGATCCGGCATACTGAATAGGTGTGCCCGTATTGCTTGGGATGTTCATCGCTTGATGCAAACCCTTCGTTTTTTCAAGATTGGTTAAGTTGCCAAAGTCAAGCGCATTTTTGTCGTTAACTAGAACATATACTTGCGTTTCTACGCGTAATTGCGGGTTTTTGATCGCATCACTTAAGCATGCACCTAATGTTGGGCCAGGTTGGATTTGAGCTGAGGTGTGTACATAATGAACTTCAATCGTATCACCGGTACTTAAAGCGCCATTTTTACTAGGGCAAATATCATGACCAGATGATTTAAGCTCCGTAGCTTTCAATTGACCTGAATATTTGTATCCACTCTGAAAGCCACGCCCGTCACCATTACCTGCATATGAGGTAAACTCTCCTCCCTTATGTTCAGCATTTTTATGAAAATGGATGTTACAAAGGTTCATTTTAGTAGATGCAGGTGCCGCATTAAATAGTCGTTGGTTATTACCTGCTACAGCGTCAATATCACGAGGTGATTGAGGGCCAAACCCTTTACCTTTGGTGTTTGATGCAAGGTTTGCCTTTTGTTCGGCTATAACTTTATCCGATACCTCATTATATACATCATGGCTACTTCCCTTTGCAACAACGTGCATGGGCAATAGTGTCGCTGTTGCTAATAAAAACATTACTTCTTTTTTCATTTATTACTTCCTAAGTTAATGGTTGGTTAATTATTCGATTCAGAAACTTTTCGTTATTTTCATAGTATCTCCTAAAGCGGTACGAATCCCTGACATTATGACCATTGATGAAGCGCAGCGCTTATTTATAGCAACCGATAGGTCAGTTATCGAGTGTTTTTCTTTACCATTTACAGCTTAGAATTACGCTTGAGCGA
>CAYZQE010000078.1:0-11524 GCA_964480635.1 uncultured Gammaproteobacteria bacterium
AGATAGTCATGCGTAATCGCTTAAAGCGTGACAAAGTGGCAGTCGATATTGATATAACGGCGTTCATGAACTTGATGGTTGTACTAGTTCCATTTTTGTTAATGACAGCTGTATTTAGTCATACGGCTGTGATTGATTTAAATCTTCCTAAAAAAGATAGCAGTGCCCAATCTAAAAACGATAAGGACAAATTCACCATTAGTGTGACCATTGCTAATGACGGCCTGTATTTAACCGATAATAAAAACGGTTTGATTAAAGTGATAAAAAAGAAAGGAGAATCACACGATTTTGTCGTGTTAACGGGCGTCTTAAAACAAGTTAAGGCACGTTTTTTATCGTTAAAAAACATTACGATTTTATCGCAACAAAACACAGCTTATAGCGACATAATTAAGACCATGGACAGTGTGCGTTCATATAGCCAAGTGGTTAATGGCGAAGTGATAGAAGGCGAATTGTTCCCAGTGATTTCAATTGGTGATGCTGTGAAAACAGTGAAGGGTGCATAACCATGGAATTATCTAAAAAAGCTAAAAGGATGCAGGCGCATCATAAACGAAAAAAAGGGCGTGGCGCGGCTTTAAACATGGTTGCTTTGATGGATATTTTTACCATCTTGGTGTTCTTTTTATTAGTGAGTACCACTAGTGAGCAAGTGTTACCCACGCCAAAAGATCTTATTTTGCCTATATCGACTTCTAAGGTGTTGCCTAAAGAAGCATTGGTTATCTCGGTCACTGACAAACAAATTTTAATCCAAGGACGAGCTGTTCTTAATCGTTCAGATTTAGCAAAAAATCATCCATTAATCATTAAATCATTACATTCTAGTTTAATCGCCTTTTTACAAACTAAGGAGGCAATGGATTTAAATAATAAAAAAGTGACCATAATGGCAGACAAAGACATTCATTACAGTCTCATCAAGTCTGTTATGGCAACGGCATCACAAGCGGGATATGAACGTATTTCGTTTGCTGTAGCTCAGGCAGAAGGTAAATAACGATGGCTAATGCGGTGAAGGAAGAAACCATATTTCCTTGGGAAGATACCAACGAAGACAGTGTCTTTAAATATTTGTCTATTATTGTCGTCATTTTATTTTTTATTGCTGCTTTTGTATTAAATAACGTCATATTACCAGAACCAGTTCGTCAATCATTAAAAGAGGTTTCTCCCCGTCTCGCTCAGTTAGTGATAGAAAAAAAGAAAGAAGAGGTTAAAAAACCTAAGCCGATCAAAAAAAAATTAGTACCCAAAAAAGAAAAACCTAAAGAGAAAAAGCCAAAACCCAAAGAAGAAAAAAAGAAAAAACCAGAGGTTAAAAAGAAGCCAAAACCTATCGTTAAAGAGACCAAACCAGAGCCTTCTGCAAAAGAGGTTGCTCAAAGCTCTGGCTTATTAGCATTTGCAGATGATTTAAGTGACTTAAGAGATGATTTTGATTTGGCAGAATTAGACGAGCCAATTGTTAATTCTAATGCAACCAAAAAAGCAAAAACAACACGACAAGACGTTTTAACGGCTAAAGCAACGACGGGAAGCTCTGGTATTAAAGCAAGTGGGGCTGCGAAAGTGGCTAAAAGTACGTTACAACAGCGTCAAACGGCCAAGGTTGCTACGTCAATTAAGCAAGTAAAGTTAACTAAAAAAGACCCTAAAAAGCCGACGTTAAGGCAAAGAAATGAAGAAGAAATTGAACGAGTATTTCAAAAGAATAAAGGCTCAATATTCACTATTTATAATAGAGAGTTAAGAAAAGACCCATCCATGAAAGGTAAGATCGTTTTTGAAATTACCATTCAACCAAATGGCAGTGTGTCTAAATGCATTATCGTGTCATCAGAGATTGATAATAAAAAGCTACAAAAAAGACTGATATCTAAGATAAAGAAATTTCAGTTTAAAAGCTTAAAAGTGCCGGTTATTACGGTGAATTACCCCATTGATTTTTTACCATCTTAGTCAGGATCTCCTTAATGACTTATATCAGGTCGATTGATAAAGCTGAAGTCATCATCTAATGAGCTTTTATAAATTGGAGCTGTAATTTTAGTCACCTTGTGTGTTTTCCACGGCACAATATAGAGCACTTTAGGCAGCTCTTTATCACCGGTAATTGAAAGGCCTTGCAGCTTTAGTGCTTCACTTTGTGCATGAGTTAGCATTGGCAGCAGTACTAGAGTCAGTATTATAAATTTCATTTGTTTTCTCTTTTGATTCTGATGGTTAAATCAGCAATCCATTTATCTAGCTCTATATTATCTTGTTGAGCTAAGTCAGCGCGTTGATAAATTTCGTAGTGTTTTAGTGCGGCTGTTAATTTGTTTAAATATAAATCCAGTAAGATAGCGTAATTAAGGTGAATTGAGGGTTTGTCACTTGATTTTAATGCTTTTAAATAGAGGCTTTTAGCGTGTTGAAATTGACCTTCTTGGCGTGCAATTATAGCTAAGTGTTCTAGGGCTATCGCATTGTTGGCATCAAGCTCTTGTACCGATGTAAAGAGCTCTTTTGCAAGTTGAGGCTCTCCCTTTTTCATATAAATTAAAGCAAGATTAATTTTTGCTCGATTATCATCATATTCAGCCAAATAAACCTCTAAAATTTCTTGAGCTGAGTCTAAGTCATTATTGTTAACGTCTTCAATAGCTATTTTTAAAATAGCTAAAACATTGTCAGTTTTAGGTTCTTCTTTTACTGTTGTCTTAGTGGTTGGTTTAATTGTAATGTCAGGCTTTTGCACACTTTGACATGAAGCAAATAAGGTAATGCAGCAGCAAATGATCCCTAGTTTAGTTTTAAGGTGAAACATAGGGGCTCGTCATTTCAAGTTTGTTGTATTGAAAAGGCAATAATTCAGCTAAGGACTTTTGGCTTTGCTTAATACCTTGGTTATAAAGGCCCTTTTGAGTTTTTGAAAAGTTATTGCGATGAATTTTTATCGATTTTTCTTCAAAAGGGAACGCTTGATCTTCAAGTAAATAGCCATATTCTTCGAGCTCTTCTTCGTTTAGATTTTTGGGTCGTTCAGAATTAAGTAAACTGCTGGCAAAATCACGATAAATCTCACCTAAGCCATAGGTTGCTAAGGTTTGTGTTTGTGGATCAGCATACTTTAAAGTTGACGAAAACTGTTTAATGGTCGCTTTAAGGGCTTTCTTCTTTTTAGCTAATGACTTTTTAAGGGGCACACTAAGCGTTATTTTTTTGTAATCCTCCAAGGCGTAATCAGCTAAGGCTAAACTGGCATTGGCTGCTATTTTATTCGCATCTTGGTTACTGTTTTTTGTATGTTCACGTTCACTAGAAATAATTGATTTTAGCCATGATTTTTGAGATTTAATTTTATTATTGGCAAGATTGAAGTCAGCAATGATTAAGCGAGCACTGAGTGAACGCTCTAAAGGAAGAGGATACAGGCGTGCATAATCATCATAAATTTTTAGATACTTAGGGTCGTTAGCTTTTTTAAATAATGATGCGGCTTCCCATAGAAGAGCTTGTCTCTCTTGTTTGTTGCTATTGTTAGCCAAAGCTAAAACAGCAATAGCTGCTTGTTTAGAATTACCAGAACTGCGGTAAGCGAGCGCTAGTTTTTCTTGCGCACCGCGATAAAGTTTTTTATCGGCTTTAAATTTTTGCATAAAGCGTTTTAATAAAGTGATTGAAGCGTCCCAATCTTTGGCAATGATATATTGAGTTGCAGCATCATATAAGGCTACTTTTTTAACGTTTTTTAATGGCGATATGTTATTAGCGGATAGATAAAGTTTGGCTGCTTTTCTAAATTCTCCTTGCTCATTAGCTTGCATGGCTAATTGATAATAGGATTCAGCAACTTTAATGCTGAGTTGCTTTCTAAGTTGTTTTTGAGTGACGACATCTAAAGCGCTCAAGTAATATTTATTAGCATTGATGTGGTCATTTTTGTTGAAATAGACATGTGCTGTGAGTATGGTCGCTTCAGTTAATAACCATCGCGATGTTTTTTGACTGTTTAAAATGGGCAGTAATAGTTCGAGTGTTTGATCATAACGTTTAGCATCAAATAGCAAGCTACTGGCATTGAAAATAACTTTATCAGAGCGATTATCGTGATTAAAACTTGCTCTATAGTTAATGGATGCTTCTATTAATTGTTGTTCAATAAGGTATTTTTTCTTGTCGTCTTTACTCGCGTCAAAAGCGCTTTGAAAAGATAAAATGGCAGCATAACCGGCTTCTTGGCTCTGTTTGTGACGTTTAATTTTATAACTAGAAAAAACATACTGTTTGGCGGCGGCTAAATAAAGCCCCTGTTCTGTGTAACTTTCAGCCAATAAAAAGCTAACCTCACCATAACGTGGGTTTTGAGAAAACCGGTTTAAAAATAATGAGTACCATTTTTCAGCTAGCTGATAATGGCTTTTAGATTGGTGTTTTTTTGCGGGATTTTGAGCGAGCGAATGATAATGTTTTGCTAATTCATAATTATGCTTAGCTAAGACAGGGCTAATGATTTGTTTTTTATCATCATCAAATAAGGCGAAGATTGTCGGCTTAGAATAAATGGTGACAATTGCTTTTTTACTTTTTAAATATAACTCAGTAAAAGGGCTTGGTTTCAATAATGTGACGCCTTTGTTAAATAATTTAAAAGAGACATAGTTGGGTTCATTATCTTCTAAATATGAAAAATAAACGCTTGCAGCATCATTAACGCGCTTTTTATTATTTAAATATTGCGCCAATGATTGGTAAATTAAAGCTTCATAAGGCTTTTTGTTCTGTTTGAAGTAATGGTTAATTTTTACCTGCTCAAAATCGTAATTAATGGCTAAATTAATGGCTCTTAAAATATCATTTAGGAGTGCTTTTTTACTGTCGGATGTTGTTATTGATATTTCAGTTTGAGTGATATCACCGTTGGCATAATGTAAGTCCATGAGTTTTAAAAAGGCATAAACAGACGCTTCATTGTTGTTGTTTTTAATTAATGACCATGCATATTTATATAAAGCGTTTCTGTAAAATTTAGTGTCGGAGTGAAAATCAATAACATTTTTATAATACTCTTTCGCGTAAGGGTAAACGCCATTAGAAAAATAATGTTCAGCAATTCTAAATTTTGTTTCACTAATATATTTTGAATCTGGGTGTTTTTCATTAAGTTGCAATAAGGTGTTAAAGGCTTTTTTAATATCACCTTTAATGTCATAAGCCTTAGCAAGTTGATAAAGAACCTCATCGTTCGAAGCTTTGTTTGGGAATTGAATTAAATAATTTTTATAGCCTTCAATCGCTTCATCGGATAGCGATTTGCCTCGGTTAATGGTCAGTTCGTCTTCGGATAATAAATCATCAATACTGTGTTCTAGGCTAATATCTGATAAGCGCTTTAAGGTGGCTCCATCATCTTTTTCTTCTTCATTAGCTATTTTTAATAATTCTTTATAGCTTTTAATTAAATCAACTTCACTAGTTTTAATGGATTGGTATTGAATAGCGGGTTGAATGGTTTTAATGTCGCCTAAAGATGGTTTAGGCGGTGCTTTATGAACGTTTGAACAAGCACCTAGTACAAATGGTATTGCTAGGGCTATTAGCTTCAAAAAATTCATTTCTGAATATCCTGAAGCTGTGTCAGCAAATATTTAGAACGGCTATTAAAACGAATTAGCGTTGCACGGCGTTGCAATAAATAGTGTCTTGTTAGGGTGCTTAGTTGTTGTTTGTTGTCGTTAATAAGTTGCTCAACTTTATCGTTTAATTGCTCAATGGATTGCTCAGCTTGTTGAAGTGTATCGCTTAATTGAGATAAGCGAATATCGCCAAAGTCATTAAAATGCTTTAATTTTGCCATGCCTTGTTTGGATGTTTTAAGCAAGCGCTCTAATTCATTTAGGTTTTTAGTGATTTGTCTTAGTCGTGAAGGCTTTTGTTGTGATAAATCCCACATTAAAATACCCTTGGCAAATTGCGCTCGGTCTGTTAAGTCTTGAATTGATTCTTTGTTAATGCGTTTAATAGAGACTTCGACATAATTAATGTCTTCAAGTTGATCAGATTCATCTTCATTGATAAATGCAAAAGGTGAATGGCTGTTTTTTTGCTCTTCAATGTGTGCTTTTAAATCAACAAATTGTTGGTTCAGTGTGGCGAGTTGAGCGGGGTTAACATTGTTTTTAATAGTCGGTAACTTGTTATCAAAATCATTTTTTCTTTGCGTTAGAATAAACTGGTACACGGGGATTTTTTGTGACCACTCAAATAGGGTGCGTTGTATATTTAGTAATTGTTTATGTTGCGTGAGCTTGGCTTTAAAAAGTGATGTGTGTTCTAACTCATCAATCCATAGATGAATGTTTTGGCAAAAGAGATTGTCTGTGGCGTTGACTAAGCAAGCGCTTATTTCAGTGTCTTTATTATCTTGCGCCAAGGCACTAACTTGATCTAGCAAATCATTGTATTGGCTGATGGCATGTTCAAAAAGCTGTTTAGCCGCGTCATTAGTATTTGATTCGGCAAGCTTTAAAAGCGACTCTTGATAATAAATATTTTGTTTGGGGTAATTAGAAAGGTAATTGTAAAAGCGTGTGCCATCTGATAATTTATTATTTAAAACTAATGCCGTGCCTAAAGCTAAAAGTCCTTTCGCTGAAAAAGATGATTCTTTTTTAATCTGTAATAATAAATCGATAGCTTGTGTATAGTTTTTTTCACGTAGATAGAAAATACCTGATGATAATAACAAAGAGTCTTTTAACGTGTTGTGGTTTGTATAGCGCTTATCATTTAATTGTTTAATCCAAATTAATGCATTGTTAATGTCTTTAGCATTAAGATATGCAATCGCTAAATTATGAGCAACAAATGGGAAATAATCGACATGACCCTTTAGCTTATTAGCTAGAGTACTTGCGTGCTTTAAGTCATTTTTTCGAATAGTTAGGTCAGCCATTAAATAGTTAAGCCGATCAACAATAGCTGGATTTATGGGTGCTTTTATTTGTTTGAATGCATCAAGAGATAATTCAAATTGTTGATTGTCATAATAGTTTTTAGCAATATGAAAATATAAAATATCCTGATCGGCTTTGCTGCTTTCAATGCCTAATTCATTGCTTAGAATATCTAATGACACCTGTGGTAGACGGTAATTAAAATATGAACTACTCAGTAAAACCTGTTGTTTTATATCGCTTTGATTAGTTTTTTCAGTTAATACTTCCGACAAAGTAATGGCATTAAGATAGTTACCTTGAAGGTGTTCATATAGTGCTTGTTCAAAGTATAAATTTGATTCTGTGCTTGCCGCTGAAACAGGCAGGCAGAAAAAAATGAAGATGAGATAAATAAAACGCATGAATTTTGTTTAATTATTCCCAAGTCCTAGATTCGAAAAGGGCTTGTTGTTTTGATTCGTTATCTTGGATTTTAAATTCGACAAAAAGAGGGTCTTCGCTTTTATCTATGGTGATGACTGAGCCTCGTTTAAAATCACGTTGATGAGGGCCTTTACCCGTGTAAAGAGCAACAATTTCATGCTCGCCTGACACAATATTGCCTATGTATATTTTCTGTACGCCACCACGCTTTAAGACATCAATTTCTTTATCTGTATATAAGTGGCTAGAGACCACTTTATTATTAATTAATATTTTGATGGCATCTAAAGAAAATAAAGCAGTATCTTTCATAGAAATAAAAATACTGAGTTGCGTGTTTGAAGGGAATAACAAATCTTCCTCTAAAATAAAAAGTGTTTTATTGAGGGAAATAACCTGTTTTTTAAGATCAGTGATTTCTTCATTTAACAAAGAGCTCTCTTCTTGTGATTGAGCAATGGGTATTTGAATGAAGAGCAAGCTAAGAAAACAAAATTTAATTATATGACGCATATGGTTACCTTTGTGCGTAGGCGTCTAAGCCATTTGAGTAATGTATTTTACCTTTGGAATCGATAATGATGGCATCAAATCCATCTAATGAGTTTATCAGTTCTAAACCTTTTTTTTCACCTAAAATAAAGATGGCGGTCGATAAGGCATCAGTCATCGTTGCATCTTCGCCAATAACCGATGCACTCCATGTTTTTGTACTGGGTTTGCCCGTTTTGGGGTCTATAATATGATGGATTCTTTTACCGTTATCAATGTAATAACGTTCATAATCACCTGATGTTGATAAAGCAGTGTTAGATAAAGGAATGCGTAAGGCCAAGGCATTTTTTTTTCGTGGATGCTGAATGCCAATAATCCACTCCTTTCCATGCTTGTCACCAATAATTTTAGAATCGCCACCCGCGCTAATAATACCTTCATTAATACCGCAACGCTTCAATATAATGCTCGCCTTTTCAATGGCATAGCCTTTACCTATTCCACCTAAATCAATTTTAACGCGTGGGTTCTTAAAACTAATGTAGGGCATATTTAAGGTTATATGTCGGTAATTAATGGCATTTAATAAACTTTTAATGGTTTCATCGTTGGGCTTAGTTTTATGTCTGAGGTTATATTGGTAACCAATGGAAGCATAGGTGATGTCGAAGGCGGCATCACTGATGACCGATAGAGCAATAGAGCGCTTGATGAGCTGAAAAGTTTCTGGTGATACGGCAACAGGGTGTTGAGCGGCGAGTTGGTTTATTTTACTGACTTCGCTGTCATTTTTATAGCTGCTAAGTAGGCTATCGATTCGAGTCATTTCGGCATAAGCTTGATGACTACAAGAATCACCATGTTCTTGCGACTGACTTTCTAGCTTCATAGATACTTTAGTACCCATTATGGTTTGTGATGATTCGTGCCAATAAGCAAATGCAGAGCTATGGGCAACAATAAAGAAAGCCGACGCTACAAATAAATAAAATTTAATGAGACTGCCTTTAAATCATAATGCATTGAAAGCAATATAATCAGCATAATTTGTGCCTAAACCATGATTGTTAAATTTAGAGGTAAACATGGCTTCATCACCATTCAATGCCATGTAATTTAATAACACAGTATTAACCAGTAAGTTGACATTGTTAGCCGCAGGGCTAGATGACGTAACCACAGAGGCATCGGCAGAAAAACGCCCAATTTGTCTGCCAGTAATAATGGGTGTTGGTTTTCCCGCAGGGTCATACACTAAAAAGAACCCGCAGGCAGTCGATGAATTATCACCAGTCCATTGGCCTTTACCTCGGCCGCCTAATTGTGTGCCATTATCGGGGGTGTTGTCGGGCATGCCGTTACTGGCTACAGAGCCATCGCTATACACATAAATCATTACTTTTTGGTTTAAGCGAGCGGCGTAGTTTAAGCAAGCACCAATACAGCGCCCAGCTCGTCGGTCACGGTTTTCGCCAGCCGAGCGGTTACCCGTGTGGTAGTCATAACCACCCATGGTAACGCAACCCGCAGCGGCATAGCCTTTAAGTACCATTTTCATAATAGAGGCTGTTTTTGCAAATTCACGGTCATTCATTTCATCGCTGGTAAAAATGGCGTTTTCACCGACAATATCAACATCAAGTAAGGGGTCGACAGGAACACCGGCAAAGCGGTCTGCTAAGTCAGCGGCTTTTAAATAACCGCACCTCATTAAGTCCTTAACGACTTCGCCATTGGTTGGCAAGGTATTTACTGTGCCTAGCTTTAATTTTTTATGGCTAATTCGTGCCATAGATTCCATCACCGCAGTGACATCAGCGGGGTCACTTAAAATAGCGGTTAAATTGCCGACATCAACCATACCCGTGACATCGCTTGGGCGATCAACTTTAGCGGGTCTGAGTTCTGGGTTAATCATATTCATCGGGGCAAGCGAATTACCACCAGATGTACTATTTCTTGAGCCGATTAAAGTAGTAACAGAGCCGGTTCCACCCGCAATGGCTATGCCATACATAGGATTGTGCGTATTATTGCCTGTATCATTATCAGAGCGAGAGGGGATAACACAGCCATCAACAGAGCCTACAGCAGCCCCCGCTTTTTCTAAAATGCCAGCTAACATAGGGCTATCAGCATGAAACTGTAGCCCCAGCTCTTCATTGACAAAATCATTGTTAATGCTCGTGTTTAGTAAGGTAAAGGCAGAGGAATCTTGTCCAGGTATCATATCGCCAGGGATGCCCAATTTGCTATAACCTGCGGTATTGATGGTGTCGTCGTTTTGACCATTAGAGCCACCCACTAAGACATTAGAGCCTGCAAAGTTAGCGCCGCCCGCAAGGTCAAAGCAGATGAAGGGTATTTTCTCGCTGCCATTATCGCCAATTTGACAGCCAATTTCTTCTGCTAAATCTTTAATGTCATCAGAAAGTGCTGCTAAAGCTTGATTGGGGTTGGCAAATAAACTTAATGCACCGCCCCCTAATATCGTTGCGCTGCCGCCTAAAAAGCCTTGGCGAATAAAGTCGCGACGGGTGACGGGGCGAGCGTGGTCATTATGTCGCAGGGGTGCATCGACAGAGAGGATGGTATTTTTGGCTTTTCTTTTCATAATGGTTATCTCCTTACTGCACTAAAGTAACG
The DNA here is from genome assembly GCA_964480635.1 of uncultured Gammaproteobacteria bacterium. GTDB lineage: Bacteria > Pseudomonadota > Gammaproteobacteria > CAYZQE01. The sequence continues at coordinate 10,515 of CAYZQE010000078.1, forward strand.
GCACTACCAACGATAGCGGCGCATAATGATTTAACAATTTGGACGGTTCTAGCAGGGGTATAAATATCGCTAGCTAGGTTACAAGGGTTTTCTGGATCAACGTCGACAGGACATGCTGTCATCTTCGTCACTAAGCTCTCATAGGTATATGTTCCGCCAGTAGTGCTTAAGGTTTGCAATGAATTTGAACTCAGAGAGTTATAAATATCGACTGTATCTGGTTGCGAAGTTAACCCATTTAATAAAATTCGGCTAGTAAGAGGATCAATGGCAAGACCTTTTTTAGCTTCTGTATTAAAAGCAGTTTGAGCCGATTCAGTAAAATCCACATTGCTAAATAACTGTCTATCGGCATCACCAATATTTAATGCAGCATCTAAATCAACACGCGCGCTACAAGCTGCTAAGGCAATTTGAGCTATCGCCATTTGGTGTGATGACAAAAAGGTGTCTATTGCAGAGACGCTGGGCAATTGTTGTCGATATTGAGAGTATAAAGTGTTTAGAGAGGCAATATCATTAGGTGCATTAATAGAGTCAATTGCCGTCATTTGTAAAATAGAAGCATAAATCTCTTCGAAGGTTTTAATGCCCACATCGGATGATTCAATGTCAGCCCCTGGTGGGGTAATGGGGGCAATGGCATCTTCAGTCCAGTTATAGGTCTCACCTGAAAGCTGTTCAAAAGTGATAAAAAACTCATCATCAGCAAGCCCTTTTTCTAATGCGATGACAGTGCCATTAGTTGACAGTACCTGACCACTTCCAGCGCTATAATTTGTGCTGTTAATGTCACTTTGCAAATTGGCAAAAGCTTGTCCAGAACTGGCTTCTCGCCCATTAATGCCTATGCGCATGTTTTTAATAATGAAGGGGCTAACCACCCAATCTTGGTCTAAGGAGATAAAAACAGGGTTTTCAAACAGATAGCTATACGCATCAAATTGAGAGGCTTGAAACTTGATAAACGCATCATTAATACCTGTTTCATCGCTTACTGAAAACAATAA
>CAYZQE010000079.1:0-2944 GCA_964480635.1 uncultured Gammaproteobacteria bacterium
TGAATGGCTTTTTTGTTAGCACCATCAATATAAATTAAAGCAATGGGTGTCTGTTTGATGATGATGGGAAATATGGTGAACGATTTGGCTGCAATTTTTTTATGAAACCAAAGTGGGATTTTGCTTTTAATTTTTTCATCGTTTGTGTCGGCAATTTTAATATCGACATTGTTTTTAAACGCCACATGAAACACATCAGCTTCGTATTTTAATGGAATTGAAAAATTAGCGATGGTGGCATCAATATCTTCGCCATAACCAAACTTTGCAGACATAAAACCATCTTTACCTCTTAAACACAGCAGCACTCTTGCGCCATCTAAAGCGCGGTAAATGGTTTCTAAAATCATTTGCATCACTTGGTTAATGGTGTAATCACTGGTTAGGGTGTTGGTGATGTCTTGAATGCCATCGGTGAGTGCTTTTTCAGAATTGTCATTGGTTTGAATGAAAGTCTCTTGTAAAATTTCAACTTTATCAGAGTTATTTAGCTCTTGTCTTTTGGTTAATTCTGCCTCAGTTGGGTCAGGTAAGGCATCACCTGCGCTAGATAACTGTTGGTAAAAACGGCTTTTAGAGAGATCAAAGTTAATTAATTGGGAAAACTCTTTAAGCTCTTTGTGAGTGTGTTCGATGAGCTTAGACACACGCCCTTCATCAAGAGTTATCGAGCTTTTATACTGTGAAACCAGTGTTTTAATGGCTTTGGCTTGTACTTCTAGTGGCTTTTGTAAGGCCTTACCCAAATTATTACTAAATGATGAAATAACAGCGAGCTTATCACTATCCTTTTTAGGCGCTTTTATATGGTCAACATCAAGAGGAACCATGCTCTTAATAAATTGATTAGGAAAGCCCCATTCATTAGCGACTGCAATACCAATTTTATAATAGGCGACACCTAATATTTGAATAGACGCGCTATCTTCAGACATATTTTGTTGCTGCATTAAGGTGTCAATTTGTAGGCTTTCTTCATGCAGGTAATAGCGAATTAAAAATTTACCCAATTGTTGCAACATAGCGCATAAAAAGGCTTCTTCATGATTTTTAAGTTTATTGTCATGGGCTAGGCTATTCGCCACAAAGGCACTAAATAAAGAAGAAATGGAATCATCTTTTAAGGCATGTGATTGTTGCTTATTTTGTAAATGATCAAATAATAATAAAGATGCTGCAATGTTACGAACTGGGTTAATGCCAAGCATAACCAAGGCACGAGAAATGGTACTTATTTTATTACCACCGCGATTGTAATAAGCTGAATTAACAATTTTTAACACTTTATTGGTTAATGAATAGTCTTTTAAAATGGCATTTGAAATACTGGCTAATCCCTCGGTATCGCTGGCACTGGCTTTGTTTAAGATGCTAATGGTTTTTGAAAAAGCAGGGAAATCTTTTTTATGACGCATTCGGCGCAGTAAAAAATTAATAGTAGAGTCGCTGCTGTCATTTGCAAGTTCATCTTGTTTTAGCGATAGGCATTCATCTAAAGCCGTGAGTAACTGTTGGGCATCTGAATAGCGGTTTTCTGGGCTTTTTTGTAATGCTTTTAAAATTAAGGCATCAATTTTTTCGTCGATTAATTCGTTAATTTGTGAAGGCGGTGTGACGTCTGTATGGGCAATAGCATTCAGTAATTGATAAATGTCATCACTCATAAAGGCAGGCTTGCCAGTGAGCATTTCGTAAAACAATAAACCCAGTGAAAAAACATCAGACACCTTTTTATGCTGTTGCGTTTCAATATATTCGGGCGCCATATATTGCGGCGTACCAATCAACCCTTCATATTCGTCATTTTGATTATTAGCCAGATGAGACAAGCCAAAGTCAGTAATTTTGGCATCACCATTTTGGTTAATTAATATATTCGCAGGTTTAATATCACAATGAATGATATTGGCTTTATGTGCCTCAGCCATGCCTGATAAAATTTGAGTCATTAACTGCAAGCTTTTATCAATGGGTAAGCCCTTATTCATAATGCTAGCTAACGATTCACCTTTCACATATTCGAGCACAAGATAAGGCTGATTGTTAAAGGTGCCAACATCAAAAATAGACACAATATGATTGTGCTGCATTTTACTAACCGTTTTAGCCTCGGCTAATAAATGACTGATAGTGTCATTTTGGGCAAGGCTATCTTGAACATGAACAGCTTTAATGGCGACATCTCTGCTTAAAGAGCTGTCTTGTGCTAAATATACAATGCCCTGAGCGCCTTTGCCTAAAATACCTTTTATTTCGAATCGATCTATTTTTTTAGGCCATGCTTGGTTGGACATACGTTTAAGCAATGAATGATGAATAATGTTTTTAAGTATAGTTGAAGATGATATTTACGCGAGTAGCAGCGTAATAAGTACTGCTTTAAGATCTTAAATGAGGTTGAATAAAAGCCTCGATAAATGAAAAGCTCTGCGCACTACTAAAACGGTCTATGGCCTCACCATTTTTAAATAAAATAACGGTTGGAAAGCCACGTACTTGATATTGCCCCGCTAATTTCATATTGTGTCCTTCATCTACTTCGAGTTTGGCAATGCAAAGTTCATCCTCAAATTCATCAGCTATGTGTTTTAAAATAGGCGCTAAAATAATGCAAGGTGAGCACCAGTCAGCCCAAAAATCGACTAATATCAGTTGTTTATGAGATGCGTCAATGACCTTGCGTTGAAATTGTTCTATATCAATATTGATTAAATTATTTTGTGCCATACTCAAGATAAAGAAAAAAGAATTCGAGATTATATATGAAATATAAAGCTGAATTAAGCGGTTCAGTCCGCTTCAATGACAACTTATCCGCTCTTGTGGGTAAAATAAGCATTGGCTTGCTTGGCATCTTATTGTTAAGTGTTAGCCAAGTTGCAAGAGCAGACATATTATTATTAGTTCATGGCTTTCAAAGTGACATGTTAACGTGGCAACGCGC
>CAYZQE010000079.1:3044-11222 GCA_964480635.1 uncultured Gammaproteobacteria bacterium
AGTTTGCATTTACCCTCAGATATTCAGCTGCGTGTGCAAGCCAATATGTTGACTGCGGCCCTACACCATTTGGCCGATGTATATCCTAATGATCAGGTGATTATTGTTGGGCATTCATTGGGTGGGTTAACGGCACGATTGTCTTTGGTTAAAAATGGCCAATTTCAAGTAAAGGCATTAATTACTATTGCGTCACCACATTTAGGCACTGATTTGGCGATGGTTGGCATGGATCAGTTAAATGACAACATCATTATGAAAATGATAAAGCGCATGTTTGGCGGTGGGCGTTATCAAGCTCTGGAGCGCTCTGCCCCTGTCATTTACGATATTTTACCTGAGCAACCGGGTAATATTTTACACGCCTTAAACAGGCAGCCGCACCCTAATATTGCTTATTTTTCGATTGTAAGGTCATATAGAGACGGACGCTTAGGCGATCCAATCGTGCCAGGATATAGCCAAAATATGCACAGTGTTGCAGCAATTAGGCGTCGATCGGTTAGAATACTGCAAGGTTACCAACATGAGTTAACGCAGCAAGATGCCTTAAGTATTTTAAATGCGATAGATCAGGTTAAATAATTAATGAGTCAACATTATTCAGTGATTATAGTTGGGGCAGGTTTAAGCGGTTTGCACAGCGCTTGGTTATTACAGCAGGCTAATGTGTCTGTGTTGGTGCTAGAAGCAAGAGATAGAACAGGCGGTAGAGCTCTTTCGCCCAATCAATGTGATTTAGGGGCTGCTTGGGTTTGGCCAGCAATACAGCCCCGTTTAAAGTCGTTATTAAGCGTGTTAAATATTAAAACAATGCCTCAATTCATCGACGGTGATACCTTTTTTCAGTTATCAAGAGACCAGATAGAACGTTATAACGATGAATCACCTCATGCCCATTCGTATCGAATAAAGAATGGTGTTGAAAGCATGACTTTGGCTTTAACCGCGGCCTTAAAGCCAGAAACTATAAAGTTAAACTCGACGGTTAAAAAAATAATAAGTGACACGTCAAAAGTAACGATTGAGCTAAACAATGAGGGTGAGCCATTAACCGCCGATCACATTATTTTAGCTTTGCCGCCGCGAGTGTGGCTACAAAATATAGTGTTTAAACCTAAATTAAATGATCGACAAGTAGTGGCTTTAAATGCTGTGCCAACGTGGATGGCAACGCAAGCTAAAGTGGTTATTGTGTATGAAAAAGCATTTTGGCGAGAGCAAAATTTATCAGGGGAAGCCATGAGTCACTGCGGCCCTTTAAGAGAAATATCAGATGCCTGTAGTGACGATGGATCAATTGCCGCTTTAAGTGCTTTTGTTGGCATTAGTGGTGAGCAGCGCAAACAACTTGGCGAACAGGCATTAATAGATGTGTGTTTAAACCAGCTCAAGCAGTTTTTTGGCGAAAAGGCCTTAAAGCCCATGTTTGTGCAGTTTAAAGATTGGGAAAGCGATGAATTAAGCTGCTCTCAACTAGACTTAAAAACACCCTCTCAACACCCTCAGTATGCAGCGCATCAAAGCCGAGAATTTTGGGATGGGCAATTAATACTGTCTGGTAGTGAGTTAGCGACAGAGCATGGCGGATATTTAGAAGGCGCGATTGAAAGCTCTTTATATGCCGTGCAACAGCTTAATCAGAGGCTCATTAAAGAAAACGCTACTTAAGGTGACACTGAACAACCGCCAATTATTTTTTACTGGCTAAAATGCACGACAACTTCCGTTAAATTCGACGCAATAGCCAGCTATTACGACGCATTTAACGAAACTTGACGCACATTTTTTCTCAGTAAAATTCTAATCGCGGTTATTCAGTGTCTCCTTAATTAACCCAGCTGCTTTTTCAAACTTCTTTACAAGAATGCCCTCGTCACCACAGCAGGTGGCTGCGCATACATTCACTTCATTAACGGCGTTAACATCTTTATTCAAATAGGCGCTGACCGGCATATTTTCTGTTGCGCAATCACAGCTGATATCTGTGTGAGCGTACACATTGGTTAAGCCAATCTTTTTTGCTTGTTCTGCTGCTTGCTCGATAATAGCGTGCGGCGTTGGCGGTAAATGCGACAATTCATAAGCAGGGTAGAACTTAGTAATGTGCCAAGGGCTGTCAGCGCCCAAATTATCTTTAATCCACTGTGCAATTTCACCCAATTCTTCAAGCGTATCATTTTTGGTGGGGATCACATTGGTACGTGTTTCGACATGAATACCCAGCTCTTGCGCCTTTTTAATAGAGGCTAATACTTCTTTAACATTACTGGTTGGACAGACATCTTGATAAAACTCATCGCTCATACTTTTAACATCAGAACACAATACGTCGATGTAAGGCGCAACCATTTCTAAGGCTTCATCAGTGATGTAGCTGTTAGACACATACACGGTAAATAAGCCTTTATCATGCGCAACCTTCGCCACATCAATTACATATTCTAACCAAACAGCCGGCTCTGAATAGGTAAATGCAATGCCTTTTACCTCGTGACGAAGTGCTGCATCAACCAATTCTTCAGGAGAGACAAAGTCTTTAGTCGATTGACCTTTAGCTAAATCATCCAGTGCTTCGACACCCCATGAAATTTCTAAGTTATGACAGCCCTTACAGCGAAAATTGCAGCCAAAACTACCGATAGACATAACCTTACTGCCTTTTTGATAGTGATAAACAGGTTTCATATCAATTAGCTCAACATCAATCGCTGAGATAATGCCATACGACAAATTATATAAAGTACCGTTACGGTTAACCAAGGCTTGGCAAAAGCCACGTTGGCCATGGCCTAATTTACAGCGCCAAAGGCAGGCATTGCAAGTGACAGAGCCATTGTCATGCTGGTTATAAAGGCGTGATTCGATAAGTTGATATTGTTCAGACATAAGGATAATGGGGATTGACAAGATAAAGGATACATTCTAGGGTGTTCGCACAATGAATCAACACTACTTTTAAAGAGGAAACTATCAATGAAAAAATTACTATTAACAGCTTTATGCTTTATTGGCTTTAGCGCGCAATCACAAGCTGTCGAACTATTTGAATTATCAGAGCAATGTAAAAATATTGGAATGAATATGATTAGTTGTGATATTGATCCAGATGTAGGGTCTGACGAAGCGATTCAATCAATGAAACTAAGAGCAAATGGTTTAAACTTTAAATTAGTAGGTCACTTACCACTATCTGATCAAATAAAATCGAACGGTGGAAAGTCTGAACGCATGGAGATTTTTCAATTTTGTGATGCATCTATTGCAGGCGAAATGGTCAAAGCTAACATGGCTTTTGCAGGTTACTTACCTTGCCGCATCACTTTAGTCGAAAAAGATGGCAAAGGTTACTTAATTACATTAAATATGGATTCGACATTAGGCGATGCTTCTTTATCAAAACAGTTGCAAATTCATGGTATTGACGTCAGAAATAAAATCTATTCAATCATTTCTGCGGGTGCAGAAGGCGATTTATAAGGTTTAAGTTTTAAACGAAAATAGCTTTAAAAAAGCCTCAAGTTATAAAATGACTTGGGGCTTTTTTTTGCCTTAAATAAAAGAGCCTAAGTTAACTCTGCTTCATAGCCTGCTTCAACAACAGCAATAATTAAACTATCTGAATTGGCAGTGCCTGTAATAACTGCGCCGCCAGGCTCTAGGTTAACCTCTACCGACTCAACTCCAGCGACAGCTTCTAAAGCCTTCGTTGCATTTTTTTGGCAATGGCCACAAGACATCCCAGTGATTTTTAAATGAATAGTGTCCGACATCGTTATTTCTCCGCTTTGAGGTGATGATGTTGATAAAAGTGGTGTTGCTGTATTTTTAGTCGTGTTTATGACACCACTAGAGTTAAAGATTTTAGGCTTAAAAAAACGTAAACGATTGGCATTGGTGACAACGGTTACCGAAGACATTGCCATCGCAAAGCTTGCAAACATTGGGTTTAATAACCAACCCGTTATAGGGTAAAACAAACCGGCAGCTAATGGAATGCCGATAACATTATAGATAAAAGCACCAAATAAATTTTGTTTTATATTACGAATAGTCGCGCTAGAAATAGCAATGGCCGTACTCACATTAGTGAGCGAATTGCCTACAAGCGTGACATCAGCATGCTCAATAGCAATGTCAGTGCCACTGCCAATGGCAAAACCTGTGTTCGCTTGCGCTAAAGCAGGGGCATCATTAACACCATCGCCTACCATGCCAACTTTAAAGCCTTTAGCTTGTAGCGCTGCAATAACCTGAAGTTTTTCTTCGGGTAATAACTCACTGTGTACGGTGCTAATGTTTAACTCTTTTGCAACGGCATTTGCGGTGTCTTTGTTATCACCCGTACACATTACAACCTGTATGCCTTGTTGATGCAAATCATTAATGGCTGCCGCTGAGTCGGCTCTAATTTTATCTTTTAAAATTAAAATACCCAATAACTTAGACGAGCTAGCAAGCCATATGGGGGTAGAGCCTTGCGCGGCATGTTGCTGAGCAATGCTTAACCATTTAGGGTCAATACTTATGTTTTGTTGGGCCATCAGCTTTTCATTGCCTAAAAAATAACGCTGATTGTTAATGACGGCATTAATGCCTAAGCCAGTGATTGAATTAAAGTCTTCACAGCTTAAAGGTGACAGTGCTTTAGTTTTTCCACTATCAACAACGGCTTCTGCTAATGGGTGTTCTGAGTGAATTTCTAAACTCATTGCAATTTGAAGCAAAGAATCATCGTTTTCAGCATTAATATTATAAATATCCGTAACGCTGGGTTTACCTTCGGTTAAGGTACCCGTTTTATCCACCACCAAATGGGTTAGGCTAGAGGCACTTTGAAGCGCGTCACTATTTTTAATTAAAATACCTAATTGTGCGGCGCGTCCGGTACCCATCATAGTAGCAATAGGCGTGGCTAAACCCAATGCACAAGGGCAAGCAATGACCAACACCGCAATACCTGTGGTAAAGGCAAAAGCAAGCGGTGGAATAGGTCCAAATAAATACCAACTGATAAAAGTCGTTATGGCAATTAAAATAACAATGGGTACAAAAACAGCCGATATTTTATCAACAAATTTGGCAATAGGCGGTTTACTTAATTGAGCCTTTTGTACAACAGAAATAATATTGGCCAGTGTCGTGTCAGCACCAAAACGAGTCACTTTAATAATTAAGCTACCGTTACGGTTATTAGTGCCACCGATGACTTCATCACCTAACGTTTTACTCACCGCAACAGGTTCGCCCGTTAACATCGATTCATCAATGCTGGATGAGCCACTAACGACGTCACCATCAATAGGCACGCGTTCACCTGGTTTAATGCGCACCCTATCGTTTAAGCGCAATAAAGAGACGGGAATGCTGACGTCTGACTCATTGTAAATAACGCTAGCCGATTTAGGCGCAAGATTAACTAAGGCACCAATGGCATCGCTAGTTATGCGCTTAGCACGTGCCTCTAAAGCATGGCCTAATTGTAAAAAAGCCAATATAAGCACCGAAGCATCAAGATACAAATGGTTGCCATCACCCGGAATAAACTCAGGGTCAATGATAACGATAACCGAAGACAGCCAAGCGGCAGATGTACCAAGAGCAACCAGTGTATCCATGTTAGAGCTTAAATGTTTGGCTTGCTTTATGGCGGTTATGTAATAATTTTTACCGCTAAACCACATCACAAATAATGTGACTAATGCCATCATGCCCCAAAAAAACTGGCCATTATTAACGCTTAAATGGGGTAGTAAATTAAGCATGTCACCCGCCATTAAGAAGACACCAGCGCCAGCCGCTAACGAAGCGCGTTGCCAAGAGCGTTTAATTTCTAATCTTGTTTCTTCGGCTTGCTTAATATGGGGGTCTTCAAACTGTTCTTTAATGTGTGCGTCATAGCCGTTATCCCTTAATTTAATAAGCAGTTCGGCAGGGTGACATTGAGTTTTAAGTTTGGCATTTTGACCATTAACCTCAAGTTTGCTTGTCATGCGACTTAGCAAAGAATTTAAGTCATCATTAATCGGCTCATTAAAGCATAACGTTAGCTCATCACTCATGGCTTGTTTTCGAACTAAGGAAGCCGAATAGCCATGGTCAATAATGGCATTGACCACTGTATGTGGCTCGCCACCTTCAACCCAAGCCCGCTTTTCAATTAAATTCACCATGCCTTGGCTGACGCCATTAACGCCTAAAATAGCCTTTTCGACCGCAGCCACACAGGCAGAGCACGTCATATCTGAAATGCTTATTTGATAACTATTAGTCTGGTCTTTCGCGTCAAACGTTAAAGGGGCGTTAGATTTCTCTTGGGTTGAATTTGGAATAGGGCAATTGTTAGGAGTGTCGGCAATAGGTTTGGCAGGATAACCAGCACCAGAAATTGCCTCAATCACTTGATGCGGCAAACCGCCAATCACATCAACAAAAGCAGCCTCTAAGTCAACCATAGCAGACTCTACACCCGTAACCGTTAAGGCTGCTTTTTCAACACGAGCAACACAATGACCACACGTCATATCAGCGACAAAAATGCGATAGCTAGAAGATTTAGGGCCAAGAATAGAAGGCATAAAAATATCTCTAAGAAAGGGCTAAATACATAATATAGGGAAGCTTTATCACTATGCAATCAATAGTGATTATCTTCGCATTAAAAAGACAACCGCAAGAAGGATGACGGTTGAAATGATTAGGGGCACAAATTTACAAAAAAATGCCCAGTAAAATGCTTTTTAAGCGATTTATACTTGACTGAAAGCCTTCACATCTATTTAATACGCCCTCCCCATAAATGCCCGGGTAGCTCAGTCGGTAGAGCAGAGGACTGAAAATCCTCGTGTCGGTGGTTCGAATCCGCCCCCGGGCACCATTTATTTTCTTATGCTTCAATGGGTTAAGTATTTACTTAAAATACTGCTTTTCCAATAAACACACTTCTTTCCAATATAATCACCGTAACGGGCTCACTTTAGTCTCTTTTCGCCTGTAATGTTTCCTAGTGATTTTTCCATCAGCATACCCTAATAGTTCAACGGCATGTTGTAAGTTGGTATTGCCTCTTAGGCTGTGGTCTCTAAACCTTTCTTTAAGAATGCCTTCATTAATTTGTTACGAAGAATTATTTTTCGGCACTATTGATAGGGCTTATATTCATCCAAGAGAAGTTGCAAAGTGAGCGTTAACTTTAAATGTTGCTGCGGTATTGTTGCACGCAATCACAAGCAGAAAAACAAATTACTAAGCGGTTAAAAGAGGCGCTTGCGTTGGTCGATATTTGATTGCGGGATCACTATGTTGTATCCAGTAGTGGCTATGAAAGCTTTGCAAAATCTGGGTTTTTCTAAAAGATTTAACACCCCATGAGAATGAGCTGTTTTTTTATTTATTGCAGTTAAAGGGCTAGATAGCTGACTAAGTTATATGTCTAAGTGGATCCATTCGTTGATGTAAAACCCTTAAAATGAGAATGGCTTTATCTTCTTGTCGATAGTAAATGGCATGACTTTCAAAATTGCTACGCAATAATTTTTCTTTTACAAAACTAAAGCTTCGGCTTGCCCCTAAATTGTTAGAAATGTAGATAAAGTGATCAGATAGGCCGGAGTAATATAGCTCAGCCTCAACGGTTAGCTGTATTGTCATAAGCCTGCTTTAGTTCGAGCATTAAGTCTTATTTCTTCAAGTGATAATTGACTGATACCGCTTGCTTCTGTTTTTCTAGAAGAGCAGTTAGTTTTTCAATGTTGGTTAGATTTTTCTGCTGGTCTTGTCTAATTAAGTCGCGAAAATATTCACTAATATTGCCATACTTACCAGAGCTTATTTGATGGCTAAGATATTCGCTCATGGGTTCTGGGATAGAAATGGTGTGTCTAATCATAATGATCTCTGTATGATTAAGTATTACTAGTTATGATTATAGCCGAGTTAATGTGATTATCAATAGGAGGGTATTTCAGCTCTAGTTCGATTCCTTAAAATGAATTACGCACTTATTGCGCCTTTAAAGGGTGCTGACCTTATACTACAAGCGTAAGAGGAAATGAATATTCCGATGGAAGATTATACCGAATTACAGAGCTAGCCAATGTCACTAAAGCAAATCAATCGAGTCTGACCCGAATGGCACTAAGTTAAGCCGCTTTAGCATGATGATTTTGAAGCAAAAAA
>CAYZQE010000080.1:0-11195 GCA_964480635.1 uncultured Gammaproteobacteria bacterium
TCCCACATTTCTCTCCCACATTTCTCTCATGTTTTCACATTTCTGTTTTCACATTTCTGTTTTCACATTTCTGTTTTCACATTTTTGCATTTTTGCATTTTTGCATTTTTGCACATTTCTGATTTTAGCGTCACTCTCCCTAGCACATTTTGGAAAGACGCTAGGGAGATAAAACAAATATCTTGCTGTTTTTACCCCTTATTCAAACCTATTAGAAAGCATTAAAAAAAATATTTTCCTAGTTCATAATAATCAAAGCCATTACTTCTACCACCCAAATGTTTGGCTAAAAAATCTTCGAGTTTTCGATAAAAAATTAAATTATTCGTCCATTTTGTAATGGAATGCCCTTCATTTTCAAACACCAAATAATCAACCTCTTTCCCTTCTTTTCGCAGTGCTTCGACCATTCTATCCGCTTGTTTCAGCCTCACTCGTGGATCTCTTGCACCATGAACAATAAGTAGTGGCTTCGTTATTTGACCTGCTTTATAAACGGGTGAACGTTTTTTCATTTGCTCACGGTTAGATGATAATGCTGGATTTCCAACGTATTGGTGCCAAAGGCTTAAATAGTTTTTCCAATAAACAGGGAAATGCCCAATTAGACTCACTAAATCTGTCGGGCCAGCAACATCAACACCACAAGCAAATACGTTTGGATTTTGTGACAACCCTACCAAGACTGAATATCCTCCATAGCTATGCCCATAGATACAGATTTTGTTTTTATCGGCAATACCTTGTTCAACTGCCCAGTTAACACCATCAATTAAATCAAAGTGCATTTTTTGAGAAAATTCACCCACACCCGCTAAATCAAACTGCTTTCCATAACCTGTAGAGCCACGAAAATTAACTTGTAACACGGCATAACCTCGATTGGCTAAAAATTGAGTATTCGAATTTAAACCATAACGGTCTCTTGCCCAAGGCCCACCATGAACTTTTAATACCATCGGTAGTTTTTTGCCTTCAAAACCATTTGGTATGGTTACATAACCATTAATTATCAGACCATCCCGACTTTTATAAGATATGGCTTTTGTTGAAGACAAGTTTTTGCTGTATTTTGACAGTGGATGACTGCCTATCAATTGTAACTTTTTAATCTCTTTCTGATATAAATAGTGGTTAACATGCTTTTCACTCATACCTGATAAAACAAAAACTTGCTCTGCGTTATCAGCATTCAGCACACTTAAGTAGCCGTTTATTTGGTTTTGAATATTCTTATATTCTTTTTTAGTTTCTAAATCAAAAAAATGTTTTTTAGGGTAATCAGGCATTGATAAAGCAACTTTAGGTTCTTTACTTAATTTACTAATCACTACGCCATCAAGATTCACCTCTTTTTCACCATAAATAAAGGTTCTTTTGCCAGATTTTAAATCCATACTAAATAAGGCTGTTTTATCTCGGTTTGTATTGCTTAATATCCAAGCCTCATTTTTGCCCTGATAGCCAACAATACCAAACTCATCATCATATGACCACTCATCAACAAAAATCCATTCATCTGTTGAGCTTTTATAACGTTCTAAACGTTCTACTTTATCATCAAATACTGACACTCTCATTTTTACATTACTGTCATCATCTATTGACCAATAAGAGACATTGCCTGTATTCTTTTCTATCAAAATTGATTCTTGAGTTTTAATATTTACTTTATAAAGGTCATATTCATTTTTGTATATATAATTTGATACCACGAAAATATGCTCAGGGTCATTCATTGGGATTTTAACCAATCGAACGGTACTTTGTTTAAAAGGCGTTATATCAACATAGTTTTTATTGGGATATTTAATTGATAAGGAAACAACATGAGTTTGCTCAGTTCCTCTATGAGCAGAGCCATGAGTTAAAAAAGTTTCACTATCTTGTGCCCAAATAAAATTATTAATATCTGAACTTGAATGACCATTTATCACATGGATTTGCTCAGACTCAATTAAACGCCAATGAATTTTTGTATGCGTGCCTTGCACAGCAATCCAAGCTATTTTTAATCCATCAGGTGAAATAGCATAGTTAAAATTACTTTCAGTGTTAGCGACAAAATCCCTCACAGGAATAATATCGACCAATGACCTTGTTGTGTCCCGAAAAACTTGGTGCGTTGAATGAGTTGCACAACCATTCAACATAATAAACCCCACTAGTAAGCCTAGTAATTTCATAAATATATCCCTATGTCTTTAAGTTTTAAGTTAAATTTTAATAATGCCCTGTCGCATTTTTTGAGATGCATAATTCATATTGCTAATATTAACATACTCATTTTATTAAACCCCTAGGCTTTGTAACCAAAATTCTAGCAATGCGCAGCGCCATAATTTACTGCCATTAAGCTTAGTAAAGTGCTGCTCGGGTTCTTTTAAAAAAATTATCTATATAACTTTTTGAAAACAAGCCCCGCTCACGACTTTTTTGAATATTAAAATTGGGGGGCAGCAGACCACTGTATTTTTCGGAAAACCTGAAAAGAGAGTTTGAGTATCTATATACCCAATGTGGCGAGAAGTTAATTCATATTAAAGCATCTAACCCTTTTCTTTCTATAATGTCTAAAAGCTTTTTTGAGGCACCTGCTGGTTTTTTATTGCCTTGCTCCCACTTTTGAACCGTTGATGGGCTAATATTAAAAACACTGGCTAATGCTGCTTGGCTTAAGCTTAATTTTTTACGAATAGAAATAATATTTTGAGGCGTAAATTCTTTAATCTTAGGAATACATAGTTTTTCTATATTCTTCATTGTAATGTCATCAACTAAGCCGCTTTTATTCAAGTCTTGTACTGTATTAGTAATTGAATCTATAACTGAATTTCTCATAATATCACCTCAATAAAGTCACCATTATTAATGGCCGTATTTAATTGGACTTCCGACAAAGTGAGCAATACTTTAGATAACTCTTTAAATGCCAAAAGCTCTTTACTTGATAAGCTAGCCTTTTCATTTTTAGAAAACCCATGAATAAAAATAGCACGGTCATTTAATTTAAAACAAATAATGGCGCGACCACTCCCGCTTTTACCTTGCCCCTTAAAACGAATTCTCTTTTTATAAAGGTTACCGCCTAAGTTAGCGTCATAATGACCTAATGTCATTTCCCGTAAAGTTGACGATAACTCATCCTTATGAATATTCTGCCTAGAGACCCATTTAGAGAAATGCTTTGTCATTAACCCTTTCATTTAACAAGTATATCACCAGGTGATATACTTAGACAGCGTAAATAAAGCAACTTATATTTTGAGGAGCAGTTGCTTAAAAATAAAAAGGAAATAAAAGGAATAAAAGGAAGAATAAAAAGGGGGACAGACCACGTTTAACTCACTAAGAATAAAAAGGGGGACAGACCACGTTTAACTCACTAATTTTTGGAATAAAAAAACCACCAACTTATATTTTTAGGCACACCTGCTTATGCTTAATATACCAAAGTGACTGAACGGCTATTCAAAGACTTTAATATAACCAACAATAATTTCACCGAAAATTACTCTCCTCCTCCTAATTAAACCCCTTGTGTTTGCAACCAATATTCGAGCAGCGCACAGTGCCATAATTTACTGCCATTAAGCTTAGTAAAGTGCTGTTCGGGTTCTTTTAAAAGCATATCTATATAGCTTTTTGAAAACAAGCCTCGTTCACGGCTTTTTTGTGACATTAAAATATCACTCATAAACTCGTAAAAATCTCCGCGCACGTATTTAAGTGCAGGCATGGGGAAATAGCCTTTTGGGCGATCAATCACGGCATCGGGAATTAAGCCTCTTGATATCTGCTTTAATATGCCTTTACCGCCCTGCGCTAATTTTAATTCAGAGGGCATTTGAAAGGCTAATTCAACCAATTTTTGATCTAAAAATGGTACACGAGATTCTAAACCCCATGCCATAGTCATGCTATCTACTCGTTTTACGGGGTCATCAACAATCAGGCTAGTCACATCCATGCGTAACACCGCATCCATAAAGGTGTCTGCATGTTGCGTATTAAGCTCTTTTTTAATGAATGAGGAAGTCATATCATCACAGGCAAATTGTGGCGACATCATTTGCAAGTATTCTTCGTGGCTTCTATCCACATAATGTTTGCTAAAACGCTGTTGATCACTGCCATTCTCTGCCTGCATTCTTGGATACCAAAAATAACCTGCAAACACTTCGTCAGCACCTTGGCCGCTTAAAACAACCTTGACTGATTTGGATACCTGCTCGGCTAGTAAGTAAAAAGCCACTGAATCTTGACCGACCATTGGCTCAGACATGTTGGCCACGGCCTCAGGCAGGCGTTTTAATACGTTCTCATTGGGCACTATGATTTTTTGATGGTCGGTTTTATAACGTTTGACAACGGCATCTGAAAACTCAAACTCATTGCCTTTTTCATCGCCGACATCTTCAAAGCCAATGCTAAAGGTTTTAAAATCTTGCACGTCTGCTTTCGCTAATAAAGCAACGATAAGGCTAGAATCTAGGCCACCTGACAGCAACACACCGACAGGAACATCGGATATTTCGACATGGGTTTTAACCGCATTTAATAAGGCTTGCTCTATCTCGTCTTTCCACTCTTCTGGGCTTTTAGCTTGCTCTGGACGTTTAGCTATTAAGTCCCAATAACGCCGCTCGGTTATTTCACCTAGATGGGTCACCGTCATTAAATGCGCAGGGGGGCATTTATGAATGCCGTTAAACAAGGTGTTGGGTGCAGGTACGACCGCATGTAACGATAATTGATGCTGCAAGGACTCTGGATTTAACGAGGTATCGCAAACCCCAGTGGCTAAGAGTGCAGGTAAATTAGAAGCAAAATAAAAGGTGTCGTTTGTTTTAGCAAAATATAATGGCTTAATGCCCATGCGGTCGCGTGCTAAAAAGAGTTCTTGCTGCTGATCGTCCCAAATGGCAAAGGCAAACATGCCCTGTAAATGTTCGACGCACGCTTTACCCCATTTATGATAGGCCTTCACAATCACTTCGGTATCACCTTGAGATTGAAACTGATAGCCCTCGGCTATCAATTGTTTGCGCAATTGGGGATAGTTATAAATTGTGCCATTAAACACAATGCTTAAATTTAATTCTTTATCAATTAAAGGTTGGTGAGAGGCATCACTGAGATCAATAATGGATAAGCGTCTATGGCCTAAAAATACGTGCTCTACTGGCTGATAAGCCCCTTCATCATCTGGGCCTCGTCTTGCAATTTTTTCGCTCATTGCTTGCATCTGTGATGCGTTAATGCCGCCTTGCTTAAAATTTAATGCGCCATAAATTCCACACATAGAAAAACCTCAGTCATTGTCATGTTTTTGTTTAAAATCAATTAGTTGCTTACATATAAGAATTTACTTATACTTCGCACCGCTTATCATTTAAGTTTTGCCCTTTGTCACTCATATTGGGTCAAAAACTTAATTTAACATTAATTATTTCTTAGGGCACATTATGAATCCATTAAAATCTATTCCCGGCACTATCATTGCCGGTATTGTTATGGCGATTGTTATCGCTTTTATTCTTGGCGGTAACGACGGTATTGCTATCAATATTTCTGAAATTGCTGTCTGGCTCCACGTTATTGTGGGTATCACATGGATTGGTTTATTGTATTACTTTAACTTTATTCAAGTGCCCGCTATGGCAGCTGCTTTAGGTGATTCAGATGGCCCAGGCCCTGCCGCCATTGGTAAATATGTTGCTCCACGCGCACTTTGGTATTTTCGTTGGTCTGCATTATTAACGTGGTTAACAGGTATGGCTGCATTATCGGGCGCTGGCGGTGTTGCTGCTGCATTTACATTCGCTAATGAGGCATCTACAATAATCGGTGTTGGCGCATGGTTAGGTACTATCATGTTAATCAATGTTTGGGGCTTTATTTGGCCTAACCAAAAGAAAATTTTAGGTCTTGATGGTAAAACTCATGACGCTGAGGTTATCGCAAAGTGTAAAGCAACGGCTTTCACTTTCTCACGTATCAACGTTGTGCTTTCTATCCCCATGTTAATGAGCATGACTGCTTATGGGCATGGCCTTCCTTTCTAAGATTTTTTAGAAATGAGAAAAACCGGCGCTATGCCGGTTTTTTTTCGCCTATTAAAAAGTAAATAACTTGTATTCTTTACATATTGCTGTATTTTAACTCGCTTTTTTCGAAATAGAAAAGCTGAGACAGCACCATGAGCCAACACTTAATGAATACCTACTTACCTCTCCCTGTGAGCTTTACACACGGTGACGGGCACACCTTGTGGGATCAAAATGGTAAACAATATTTTGATGCATTATGCGGCATCTCGGTAACTAGCCTTGGGCATAACCACCCTGCCGTTACCAAAGCTATAAAACACCAAGCCGAGCAGCTTTTACATACGTCTAATTTATATCATATCGAAAATCAGCAAGCATTAGCCGACACCTTATGCACTCATTCAGCAATGGAACGCGTATTTTTTAGTAACTCTGGTGCTGAGGCAAATGAAGCCGCTATTAAATTAGCGCGTTTATATGGTCATCATAAAGCAATAAATGAACCTCAAATTATCGTGATGGAACATAGTTTTCATGGTCGTACTATGGCAACCTTATCAGCGACAGGTAATCGTAAGGTACAGGCGGGTTTTGAGCCCTTAGTGAAAGGTTTTGTGCGCGCCCCTTATAATGATGTTGAGGCCATTAAAGCCATTGCAGACAATAACCCCAACGTTGTCGCTATTTTAGTCGAACCTATTCAAGGTGAAGGCGGCATTGTGATACCTGATAATGATTACCTCCCCCAATTAAAAGCTATTTGCGAAGCGAACGAATGGTTATTAATGCTGGATGAAATTCAAACAGGAATAGCGCGAAGCGGTCAATTATTTGCCTTCCAACATTATGACTTTACCCCTGATGTGATGACCCTTGCTAAAGCCCTTGGTAATGGTATTCCAATTGGTGCGTGCCTAGCACAAGGTATTGCTGCAGAGATGTTTAAACCAGGCAATCATGGCTCTACTTTTGGTGGTAATCCATTTGCTTGCAAAGTGGCTAGCGCGGTATTAAAAGTAATTATTGACGAAAACCTTGCAGACAATGCCTCTAAACAAGGTGCAATTTTAGTCAATGCTCTTAATCACGCATTATCTGATAACGCTGCAATTAAAGACATACGCCATAAAGGTTTACTGGTTGGCATTACATTAGACAGACCGTGTGGCGCATTAGTTGGCATAGCCCTAGAAAATGGGCTACTACTCAACGTCACGGCAGATAGCGTGATCCGTTTATTACCACCCATTAATATGACTGACGCTGACACTCAAGCATTAGCCGAATCTCTCGTAAACTGCATAATGCAGTTTTTACAATCATAAAAATTAGAGACTATTATGTCGACTCAACATTTTTTAAGCCTATTAGATTTTAGCCCAACTGAACTTCACGATTTAGTAAAGCATGCCATTGATGTTAAACAAAACCTAAAAAAAGGTATTTCACACCGTCCATTAGAGGGCAAAGTGTTAGCCATGATTTTTGAAAAGTCATCGACTAGAACCCGCGTTTCTTTTGAAACAGGTATGGTACAACTGGGCGGTCACGCTATGTTCTTATCACCTCGTGATAGCCAATTAGGCCGTGGCGAACCCATTGCAGATAGTGCAAAAGTTATTTCAAGCATGGTTGATGGCGTTATGATTAGAACCTTTGGTCATGATCGTCTGTGTGAATTTGCAGCCCATTCTAATGCCCCTGTCATTAATGGCTTAACCGATTTATTGCACCCTTGCCAATTATTAGCCGATATACAAACGTGGTTTGAAGTTCGTGGCGATATAAAAGGCGCTACCGTGGCTTGGATTGGAGATGGCAATAACATGTGCCATTCATACATTAACGCGGCTCGTCGGTTTGATTTTAAGCTCAATATCGCTTGCCCAGAAGGTTATGACCCCTTACCTGAGGTTGCCGACCCAGCAGCTGATAGAATTAAAATTTATCGCAGCACCGAAGAAGCCTGTAAAAATGCTGATCTCATTGTGACTGACGTGTGGGCCAGCATGGGCCAAGAAGAAGAACAGAAATTACGCGAAAATGACTTTAAAGCCATTCATGTCAACCAACAAGCCATGAACGTTGCCGATAAAGATGCCATTTTTATGCATTGCCTACCCGCACACCGAGGTGAAGAAGTAAGTGCTGAAGTGATTGATGGCAAACAAAGTGTGGTTTGGCAAGAAGCCGAAAATCGTTTACATGCTCAAAAGGCATTGCTAGAAAAATTAATGGCTTAATTTATTTTATATGCAAGGGGTTGGAGTCAAAATGCAAACACTTGCACAGTTATAATTAGTGACATAACAACTGCAATCTAAAATTTATGTTTGTACTGATTTGTCTCCAATAATGCGACCCCACCCCCAATACTGCATGACAAGATGCTTTGACAATAATACACTCTAGCTATGCTTTCTAAACATAAACCTTATATTGATTGGTTCCGCGATGCGGCTCCATACATTAATGCTCATCGCGGTAAAACTGTGGTTATTGCTTTATCGGGTGATGCAGTTGTCAACAAACCCATCGAACGCTTTATTCATGATATTGCCTTATTGCATTTTTTAGGTGTTAAAGTCATTTTAGTGCATGGCAGCCGCATACAAACCCAACAGCAATTAAAAACACTTAATTTAGAATCAAATTTTCATAATAATATTCGCATCACCACAGCAGAAACATTAAACCCTGTTGTGCAAGCAGCGGCTCAGGTAAGTGCACAGTTAACGGCCTTATTTTCTACCGGATTACCCAATACATCCATGTCAGGAGCTTGCATTACCGTGAGCTCTGGCAATTATATTAGCGCCATGCCGCTGGGTGTTTTAGATGGTATTGACATGCAACATTCTGGCAAGGTACGCGATGTACAATGCCATGCTATTAATCAGTTACTCGAACAGAACCACTTAATTATTTTATCCAACATCGCTTTTTCTAAAACAGGTGAAATTTTTAATCTATCCATGAGTGAAGTCGCAACACAAACGGCTATTAAATTAAATGTCGATAAACTTATTTTTATGACCGACAGTGATTTTCACCAATCACAAAATAACTTTAGTAGTGGCTCAGAAGTGAGAAACTGGATTGCAACTCAACAATTATCAGCTCAAGAAACCGACATCATGCAACACGCTGCTAAAGCAGCTGACCACAAAGTAAATCGAGTACACTTAATTAACCAACACACTGATGGCAGCTTATTACTCGAACTATTCACTCGTGATGGTTGTGGTTCATTAATAAGCAACCAAGATTATCAAGGCTTAAGGCATGCCAAATTAGATGATGTCACGGGTATTTTTGAATTAATTCAACCTTTAGTAAATGAAGGGAAATTAGTGCCACGCTCTAAAGAACAGCTAAAACAAGACATTTTACAATTTAGCGTTATTGAAATAGATGGATTAATAACGGCGTGTGCTGCCTATGTTGCAATAGAAGACGAGTATGCTGAATTTTTTTGTTTAGCGGTACACGAAGATTATCAAAACAATGGTTTTGCCTCTCGACTACTCAAACATATTGAGCAGCAAGCCCAGTCTCAAAATATTAGTACGCTTTTTAGTTTATCAACGCAAGCTGAACATTGGTTTTTAGACAAGGGCTTTGTCAGTGGTGATATTTCTATCCTACCTAAATCCAAGAAAAACGTGATTGATACTAAACGTCAATCTAAAATTCTTTATAAAAAACTAAATAATATCTAATGGCTTTTGATCTCAGCAATTTACTTGTTATCGGCATTTCATCTCGCGCCCTGTTTGATCTCAACATGGAAAATGAAATCTATGAAAAAGATGGCTTAGAGGCTTATTGCAAATATCAGCTCGAACATGAAAGTGATATTTTAGCGCCTGGCACAGGGTTTGCGCTCATCGAAGCCATGCTAAAAATTAACGAACTCAGTGATCAAAAAAAACGCGTTGAAGTCGTCATTATTTCACGTAACTCTGCCGATACGAGTTTACGAATTTCAAACTCAATCAATCATTACAATTTAGAAATTACCCGTGCAGCCTTTACAGGAGGTGAACCTGTTGCAAAATATCTTAACGCTTTTGATGTCGATTTGTTTCTATCTGCCACTGAAAAAGACGTTCAAGATGCCGCTGAAGCACACATTGCATCAGGTATTATCTATGACACACCCACAAACAATGGTCATCACGAATCTTTAGAACAAATTCGCATTGCTTTTGATGGAGATGCTGTTTTATTTTCAGAAGAGTCCGAAAATATCTATCAAACTCAAGGCTTAGATGCATTTTTAGAGCATGAGAAAAGCAATGTTCAAAAACCATTGCCAGAGGGGCCTTTTGCTAAATTTTTAAAAACCATATCGTTTATGCAATTTGATTTAAACAACAATAGCCAAACAAGCAATATTATTCCTCCTATCCGCACCGCATTAGTCACTGCACGTAATAGCCCAGCACATGAGCGCGTGATACGAACGCTTCGTACTTGGAATGTGCGTATAGACGAGACGTTTTTTTTAGGTGGCGTTGCTAAGGATCGTGTACTAGCTTCGTTTAAGCCACATATCTTCTTTGATGACCAGCATAACCATTGTGGGCCGGCTTCTAAGGTTGTACCTACGGCACGGGTGCCTGTTAAAGGACCTTAAAGCCCTTTCTTCTTGTTCATAAAGGCTTATAGCTTTGATTAGAGAGTGCTTTTACATCCATACGCACACACATTTCGCAAGGGCATGGGTGATTAACCACAAAGCGCTAATTAGCCGCTATCAAGCTCTGCAAAGAACCTGCACACTCTGACGCCGAACGCCCAAGATCAGTCAAATACCCACCATCCTTTTGCGTTGTTAAGCCTTTATCAAATAAACTTTGTGCCGCTGTAATCACACCGTCATCTGCATCATGATGGATTTTTAAACCTTCCATCGTTGTTTCGGGATAACGTAATAATAAATTTAATTCTGCAATTGAATCTGCTGTAAAGCTCATAGACCATCCTCTTTTTTATTAGTATATATGATGAATACTTGGTTTTTAGCATTAAAAACAAAAACGGCGAAACAAATGTTTCGCCGCTAAAAAAACAATTAAATACTTAAGGAGACCCTGATTAACTCCATAAACTTTTACGATCTATCAAGCCATTCTA
>CAYZQE010000081.1:0-11103 GCA_964480635.1 uncultured Gammaproteobacteria bacterium
ATTAAGCCGCTACCCCATGATATTCATTCATATATTCTTTAACCAGCAAGCTATTAATTCGCTTTGTGGTGGCTGGTGTTAAAGGCAGGTGTTGCTTTGTTTGAAACTGGTCTATCACTAAACGCATGACCATTTTGTTCACAAAACTTTCGTTATCGAGCATTTTTGCATTTTTTTCTATCTGCTTATCCACTTCAATTTTTAGACTATTAAGCACTTCAAATAATTTGCTTTCGCTATCGGTTAAAGGGTCTTTTTCCATAAGCCGTTTGTGTAATTTTGCGTATTTTTCATCGTGACTGTATTTAGCTTTTATTAATTGATTTTTACGTTCTAGCTCTTTCGCTTTACTGTAAATTTCATTTAATGCCGCAATGTTATTTTGCATCTGTTGTTTACTCACTTCATTGAGGTTTTTCTTTTTAAACAGACGTTCTAACTCTTCTTTTAATGAGATAAACACAGGGTCTTGCTGGTCAAAATTGCCACCTAATGCTTCGCGTGTTTTTTGTAATATATTTTTTAACGCATCGGCCAGCACCATTTCTTCTTCTTTGATTTTTGTAAATGCAAAAATAACATCTTCTAACGCTATGTTTAGCAGGTTTGTGCTGTCTATATTGCTTTCTAAGGCTTCTTTAGTGTTGATGAGTGCTAAGCGATTATTCGCCTCTCTGGATAATACGGTGAGTTGATGAAAATCTAGTTTGTCTAGCATGTCAACATCACCCGATAAACGTATCAAGTTATAAAGGCTTTTAGCATTGTTTAAGGCGTGGGTGATTTTAAGCATCTCACTACGGCTATCAATTTGGGTGATTTGCTGTGAAAACACTTCGGCATTTGTCGTATCAAAATACAATAAGACATTTTTTATCTCTTGTATTTCTTGGTCTATTTCTTGTTTTGATTTAAACAGGTTGCTGTAGTGTTGCATTTCATCGCCAAGCTCACCCTGCAATTCTTTAAAGTATTTTTGGTTGGTTTTTTCAAATTCTTTTTCTATATCGGCAAAATCAACCACATAACCATAACTAAAATTTTTATAGGTTCGGTTAACACGCGTTAAGGTTTGCAAGAGGTTGTGTGCTTTAATGACTCGGCCTATGTAGAGCTTTTTAAGCCGTGGTGCATCAAAACCCGTTAACAGCATGTTATAGACGAAGAGTAGATCTATCTTGCCTTCTTTAAAGTCATCTACCCGCTGTTTACGGTCATCTTTTGTGCCAATATCGTGCAAAATAATGGCTGCCGTTGTTACTTGGCTATCTTGTTTCTTTTTAACACTATACTCAAGGGCATGAGTTTGCATTGATGCAGAAGCCTCACTTAATTTAACGTTATAAGCCGCAGGTGCTTCTGCAATGGTATTAATCGGCTGCAATTCTGGTTTTGCATATTGCTTTTGAAATAGCTTATACATCATTTTGGCTTGCTTGGATGAGTCACACACCACCAAGCCTCCAATGCTGTTGTCATCGTGTGATATGCGCGCTTTTTCAAAATCTTTAACGATGTAATCTAGCATCGGTTCTACAAACTTTGAATGCGAGTAAACATCTTCTTTTTTGGTGTTACCTTTTAAAATTTCAATTTCTTCTAAGGTTTTCTTCAATGCTAGTTTATAGCTCGTTTCTATCTCTTCCCGTATCAGGCGTAAGGTGTAACCATCCTTAATTGATGCGTTGTAATAATATTTGTGAATATAGCTGCCAAACAGTGATTTAGAATCGTATTCATCCCCTAGTAATGGCGTGCCTGTTAAGCCAATTTTAATGGCGTTGCGGTCTGATTGTTCTAAATTAGCTAAGAAACTACCTTTGGGGTTATAACTACGATGCACTTCATCTAAAAAGAATACTCGCTGAATATTAAGGTTGTAATCTGTGTTTTTTATGATCGTTGGGTCATCATCAAACTTGTGAATGTTAACCACCGTAATTTCTGCCTTACCCGAATTATTGTGTATCGCAGATGCTTGCTTAATGTCTTTTGCAAAGTCTTTGCGTGAATCAATATGATGTACGACTAAACCACGAGACTTAAACTCTTTGCTAGCTTGAATGAGTAAATCTATTCTATCGACAATAAAATAGAATTTGGCGATGACATTTTTCTTTTGGAAGTAATGGGTAAGATAGTTGACGTTGTAATAAGCCAATGCGGTTTTACCACTGCCTTGTGTGTGCCAGATGATACCTTTTTTTATACCTTCTTTTAACTTTTGCTCTATGGCCTTGGTCGCGAACATTTGCGGGTAGCGCATGATGTGCTTTTGTAACCCTGTGCGTTCTTTTACATAAGCGATAGCGTATTGCAAAATGAATGATAATCGCTCTTTTTGAAACAACGATGTGCAGATTCTATTAGTCGGTGTGTCTGGGCTTTTATTATTGCTAAATTCTGCTGAGTTTTTAATGCTTTGTAGATTATTATCTTTAAGAATTTCTGCTTCTTTAGCATCATCAATCGTTGATAATATTTTAGCTAAATCAAACTTTTCTTCTTCTCGAAAATAATTAAAACTTGGCTTTTTATAAGACGTTGTAGCATAAAATGCACCTTCAATGGGCATAGGTGAGCTATCGTCGTATTCCATATTGTTAGAAAACACCATCAACTGCGTGATATTGACGAATTTTCTAAACTTTTTATTTTGAAAGCGTGTTTCTATACGTCTATGTTCGGCCAAAATACCGTCTTTGTTATTGGGCTTTTTAACTTCGATAAACGCCAACGGCATTCCATTAATAAGCAAGATGATGTCAGGCCGAAAATTATCATCTTCTTTTTGATACGTTAGCTCGGTGACGACATTGAATGTATTGTTATTAAAGTTTTCAAAATCAATTAAGCAACTGCCTGATTGGTCTGTTAGCCTTCTGTAAAAAGCTTGACCCAAGTCTTCATTTTCAAGACTGAGTGAAACGTCATCAAAGCATTGCTTGGCTTCAAGGTCAGTTAATTTGGGATTTATTCGCTTGATGCTTGTATGGAAAATATCGGTAAATATGTTTGTTGATTCGTCCCAAACTGTCGTTGAGTCCTTTAACGATAGGTATTTATACCCTAATCGCATCAAGTGAAGGATGGTGGGTATTTTTACTCTTGAATCTTCGTTGAACTTCATTTTTTAACGTCCATATTTTTATTTTATGGCTTCGACTAGAGCGCTATCTTCACCTAGGGTTACTGATGTATTTTTAGCCATATCTCACCTCAATGAATTCTTGTATTAGATATTAATATAGAATAACATTTTATTAATCTCAGTTCGTTAGTTTAAAACGATGCATCTTCTGTGCAATTCTCAGGAAGTGGGGCTTTAGCCCCACTTCATGCATGAGTAACTGTTTATTTTAGCAGTAGCAATAGTTCTACCTAAGCTCTTCATAAATCCACCTTGTGAGTTAATTATTATGTACGACGAAGTTAAAGATTATTACGGCAAACAATTACAAAGCTCTGACGATTTACAAACCAGTGCCTGTTGTGATGCTAGCAATGTGCCTGACTGGCTAAAACCGCTGTTAAGTAAGATTCACCCCGATGTTTTATCGCGCTATTATGGTTGTGGCTTAGTCTGCCCTCCTTTGCTTGAAGGCTGTAAAATTTTAGACCTTGGTTGCGGTACTGGACGTGATATTTACGTATTGTCTCAAATGGTGGGTGCAACAGGTAAAGTAGTTGGTGTGGATATGACCGATGAGCAATTAGACATCGCCAAGCAATACCAACAACATCATGCCGATGAATTCGGTTTTGATAATGTTGAATTAATTCAAGGCTATATTGAAGAGTTGGACAAACTCGGTTTAGAACCAAACAGTTTCGACATCATCGTTTCAAACTGCGTGGTTAATTTATCACCCGATAAAGATGCCGTTATTAAAGGTGTTTACGATTTATTAAAACCCGGTGGTGAGCTGTATTTTTCGGATGTCTATTCAGATTGCCGAATTCCTGCTGAGGTTCATGACGACCCCGTTTTATATGGTGAGTGCTTGGGCGGCGCTTTATATTGGAATGATTTTTTAAGCCTTGCGAAACGCCAAGGTTTTGCAGACCCGCGCTTGGTAGAAGACAAACCCCTAGAAATAACCAACAACGAACTTGCGCTAAAAATTGGCCCTATTAAATTTTATTCTGCGACTTATCGCCTCTTTAAATTAGATGCATTAGAACCCGACTGTGAAGATTATGGGCAAGCTGTTATTTATAAAGGCACTATCGAAAACTGCCCAAATGAGTTTGAATTAGATAAGCACCATTTTATTGAAACAGGTAAGGTCTTTTTAGTCTGCGGCAATACATGGCGCATGTTAAAAGACACGCGGTTTTCGCCTCATTTTGAATTCATTGGTGATTTTGATCGTCACTACGGCATCTTTGAAGGCTGTGGTGGTGGTTTACCTTTTGAACTAGGTTCAAATACTAGTGGGTCTGATGAGCCTTCTTGTTGCTAAATGACTAGCTTTAAACCTTATTCAATCCTTATATTATGCACGGGTAATTCGGCACGCAGTGTCATGGCAGAAGCCTTGTTTGCTCATGCAGGTAAGTGGTTTACATCTTATAGCGCAGGCAGTAAACCTGTTGGCAAGGTAAATCCCTTTGCGTTAGAACAAATTAAACTCGCCAATATGTCAGGTGAATTTAGCAGTAAAAGCTGGGATGTATTTCATCAAGGCGATGCACCTAATATTGATTTTGTGATGACCGTGTGTGACAACGCTGCGGCGGAAAGTTGCCCGGTGTTTCAAGGTTCTGCTCTTAAGGTACATTGGAGCTTTTCTGACCCCGCTGCCAAACAAGGCTCTGACGATGAAATAGCCCAAGCATTTAATAGCTGTTTTAACGCATTAAAGCAGCGTATTGATTCTTTAGCTTTATTACCATTAGATACTTACAGCAAAGAGCAAATTGTTAGTTCATTACAAAAACTCGCTCCTTAATTCACTTTATTAATTCTGTTCAGCTTTCGTTCAGCATCATTCGGTTAAATTAACGCCATCGGTTCAAAACCGTTTTTGTTAATTTAACTGGAGGTTCATTATGAACATCAAAAAACAATTAAAATCAGTTTCTATCATTAGTCTATTATGCGCGGGTTTTATTCTTGCGCCATCGTCTGCCTACGCAGAAAGAAACCATTCAGATGGCAAACAGCACCATAATAAATCGCAGCAAAAACATTCTTCTCATTCACGCTCAAAAGACAAGCATTCAAATAGACATGGTCGCCATAACAATAAGCATAGCAGTCGTAACCATAAGCACAATAGACATAACAACCATAGATCATCTCATCGCAATAGCCGTCATCATAATCATGGTCATAACCATCACCGCCGCCATGCCTCAAGTCATTTTTCATACCCTTGGTATTTGACTAATAACTCTTGGGATAATGGACATTTTACCTTCGGTTATCAAAATGATCATATCGGGTTTACCTATAGGCATTAATATTAATGCATACACCCTAGAATCTAAACTTTGTTACAAAGTTTAGATTCTAGGGTGTATGCTTAGTTTAACGACTTTTTTGGACAGGCTATGCGCTTATCAATTTTTAACAGCTTTTTATTCATTTTGCTATTTGGTTTTAGCTCGTTCACCTATGCAGGTAATATTTCAAAGCAACAGGCGGCTGTTTCAGCGCAGCAAGTACATTCAGGCAGAGTGCTTTCTGTTAAACTAAACAAATCGGTGTATAAGGTAAAAATTATAAGCCCTAGCGGTCAAGTACGTGTCGTTCGTGTTAATGCAAAAAACGGAAGCACACGTTAATAAGTAATGCGCATTTTATTAATTGAAGACGAACTCGCCCTCCAGCAAACTTTAAAGGCACAACTAGAAACAGAGTCATATCAAGTAGATGCCAGTGGTGATGGCAAAGAAGGTCTTTATTTAGCGTCTGAATACCCCATTGATGCCGCCATTATTGATATTGGGCTGCCAAGCCTTTCTGGCATAGATATTATTAAAAAACTTCGCTCCCAAGGCAGTAAGCTCCCCATTATTATTTTAACCGCACGCAGTCAATGGCAACAAAAAGTTGAAGGCTTAGAAGCGGGAGCCGATGATTATTTAGTTAAACCCTTTCAATACGAAGAACTTTCTGCACGATTAAAAGCCTTATTAAGGCGAGCCACGGGCAGTGTTAGCACTACCCTTACTTGTGGCTGCGTGTCTTTGAATACCGAAGCAAAACAAGTTCACGTTAATAACACCTCTCTTGCTGTCACTTCTTTTGAATATAGCTTACTCGAATACTTAATGCGCCATCATGCCGAAGCGGTGCCTAAATCACGTTTATCCGATTATCTTTATCCTCATGATGATGATAGAGATAGCAATGTTATCGAAGTATTAATTGGCCGATTACGCAAAAAACTAGAATTAGCCGGTGCTAAAAAGTGTATTGAAACGATTCGAGGTAGAGGTTATCGCTTTACCTTTTGTGATGACCATTAATGACGCCGTTATCACTTAAACAACGCATTATTTTTAGTGCCCTTATTGTGTTAATTTTTTTTATTACTCTTACTGCCGCCGCGTTAAACAAAGCATTTATTAATAGCTCTGAGAATGCGCTTAAAGATACCTTAACCACACAATTATATGCACTAATTGCCACAGCTGAAGTTGATATTGTTGCGAATGAGACTCAATTTAGTATGCCTGCAAATGATCTTGAAACATTGCTTGGACTGCCAAAATCAGGTTTATATGCTCAAGTGATAGACAAAAATAACACGGTTATCTGGCAATCTGAATCTTATATCAGTGCGGACACCCCCAAAGCGACCGCATTAATGAGTGGGCAACAACAATTCACTAAGATCAACTTAGAGTCAAAACAGTTTTATCAACTGTCTTACGGCATCAATTGGTTAATTGAGCGTTCTGAAATCCCATTAACCTTTATCATTAATCAAGATTTAAACACTTTTAATAAACAACTTAATAAATACAGTAAAACGCTCTGGTCTTGGCTAGGTGCTATGGCGATCTTTTTGCTCATTGGTCAAATTTTAATTTTAAAATGGGGTTTAAAACCCATCACTAAAATTGTTGATGAATTGAAAAAAATTGAACAAGGTCAACAACAAAAAATACTCGAAACCTACCCCAAAGAAATTGAGTTCTTAAGCTCTAATATTAACCATTTGTTAGACAATGAACACGCTCAAAAGAAACGTTATCGTAATGCTTTAGGTGATTTAGCCCATAGTTTAAAAACACCCTTAGCTGTTTTGCAAAGTTCACTTTCGGCCACACAACAAGACAAAATAATGGCCGAGCAAATAATTCAAATGAATAGCATTGTTGAGTACCAATTACAAAAAGCAGCGACAGCAGGCGCGAACAATTTATCTCAAGCGATTGATATTAAACATTTAATAACTCGCATTATTGATTCACTGCTAAAAGTCTATTGTGATAAAGGGATACAAGTATCATTTCAAGCGACAGATAAACTCCATTTTAAAGCCGATGAAGGTGACATGATGGAGCTGTTTGGCAACTTGTTAGACAATGCTTTTAAGTGGTCGAAGGTAAAAATCACGGTTACAGTACTCATTGAAAACCATACATTAACGGTTAATATTGAGGATGATGGCCCTGGGTTTCCTGAGACGTTAATAGAGCAACTAAAAATTAGAGGCCAAAGAGCCGATGAAACCACACCGGGGCATGGTATTGGCTTATCCATTGTCAATAATATTGTTGATTCTTACGCTGGCACTATGACCATAAAAAACAATTCAACGCATGGCGTTAGCATAAAAATAAAACTATAAATTCGTTCAGCTAACGTTCAGCTTAGCTATGTTGAAATGCACCTATGATTCATACATAGGAGCCAATCATGTTTACCAAATCATTTCAGCAAGTCATTTTATGGTCTGCCATTTGTGTTAGCCCAGCAACTGTTTTAGCTAACGCTACAAACACAGATAAAGACATCACAAAAGTTTCAAAAACAATTAGCTATCAAACAAACACGGCATTAGATGTCGCTACAAAAAATAAAATGTTTAAGCAGGCTACGGCTGATGTTAATAGCTTAAAACGTCAGCAAGCGTTACAAAGCAATACGTTAGCAGCAAGGCATGTATCAGCCCACTTTAGCTTATATGACACATCAACTTTGTTATTAAATGATGACGATAACGATGGCTTTTATCATCGTTTTTCAGTCACTGTTGATGCCGATACTCTTTTTGACCATGCAACTGTGTATGCCGATTTTTATTTAAGCTATGAAGGTGGCCCTTGGATATATTATGCCAGCAGCCAAAACTATGATATTTATGCTGACAGTTTTAACGATTCATTTACCATTGAAACCGAACTCGCTGACGGTTATCCAACAGGTTATTATGATATGCGCATTAAGCTTTATGAAGCGGGAACAGACGATTATTTACTGACCTACGATTACCTTGACGATAGCTCTTTAAATGCCATTCCTTTAGAAGATAGCCACCGAGATGATAACGAATATTATGGCGGAGGTCATGTTGAGGCCGAAATAATTGTTACTCATGGCGCTGGCTCTATGAACTTATTTACCTTAATAGCACTCTTCTTAATAGGATTAATATTACGTTTACGCAGTATTTTCAATCACAAAAGCATCTGAGACAATAAACAATGAAATTTAGCCTTCTATTAGTTCTTTTATTTTCAAGCCAATGCTGGGCTGTTGATTCTTCGGCATTAACCAAAGCTTGGCAAAAAACTCCTTTTGAATTGTATTTAACACCTCAAGAAGCTTATGACTTAAAAAATAATGACCGCGATAATGTGCTACTAATTGATGTCCGTAATGAAGCTGAAATTCATTATACCGGTATGCCATTAATAACCGATGCAAACATCCCATATCGCTTTGATTCGAGCGAATGGAAAATGAAAAGAAAGGGGCCTTTTGGTACCTTTAAAAAGCCCAAAAACCCTTACTTTACTCAGGCTGTTGTCAATTTAATTCAACAAAAAGGCTTTTCTAAACACACCCCTATCATCATTATGTGTGCAACAGGTGCGCGCGCACCTTTTGCAGCTAAAGCATTACACAAGGCTGGTTTTACCAAAGTGTATACGCAAATTGAGGGCTTTGAAGGTAGCCGAGCTAAAACAGGCCCTCTAAAGGGGCAGCGTGTTATTGATGGGTGGAAAAATGCCAATTTGCCTTGGAGCTATGATCTATCCCCAGAAAAAATGTATTTTAACTTCGCGAAATGAATTCTTCCCAAGAAACAAAAGCTCATAAACATGAGTAAAATGACTCTGTATGAAAATCATGTTTTACAGAAAACATAATCTCTTAACCGCGAGTGGTCTTACTCCCTCTTTAATCAGCCTCCCAGTTGCCTTAAAAACAGGGAGGAGCATGGGCTGTCTGAGCAGCGCGAGTTCCCATGCGCCTGTTTTTAAGGCAACTGGGAGGAAACCCAACGGGCTGATTAACAAGGGCACCTTTTTGGTTGACTTTTTTGGTGAAAAAAAAGCCAATGCCCGTGCGGCATGAGCACGCCACTTTCAACGATGTGAGGGCTTTAAGGTCATAGTAAAAAAACACAGTTATCATTTTTACGCTCATTATTATAGGTCGATTATTCGTAAAACATAATTTTCATTCACAATCATTATGATTAAAATACACTTGAGTTTCTTGAAAAGGACTCAAATAACTATGGCTGAATAAGTATTGTTTAGAATTTAATGTTGTATACACTATGCCACATTAAATTAACTCAATAGTTTATGAATAACTCACTGCAATACCTTCAAACTAAAGTTGCTAAATTAGGCTCAAACAAGCTATTTGAGTTCACTGTCATTAGCATCATTATACTATCGGCCTTATTAATCGGTGTAAAAACCTATGATGTTAATCCTTCAGTATCGTATGTTTTATCCTTTTTTGATGTTGCCATCACTGTTTTCTTTTTAGTAGAGCTCATCTTACGCTTTATTGCCCACGAGAATAAAAAGGCTTTTTTAAATAATGCGTGGAATATTTTTGACACCATTATTGTGGTTATTAGTTTAATCCCTATCGATGAAAGTGAATTCGTCTTCCTTGCACGACTGATTAGAATATTTAGAGTACTTCGTCTTATATCGGTTGTCCCCGAACTGAAAATGCTTGTTAGCGCATTAATGAAGTCTTTACCATCAATGGGTTACGTTCTTTTATTAATGTTTATTCTCTTTTATATGTATGCTGCTATTGGCAGCTTTCTTTTCGAAAGCATCAATCCTGTATTATGGGGTGATATAGCCATCTCTATGTTGACTTTATTTAGGGTAGTTACCTTTGAAGACTGGACGGATGTCATGTACGAGACGATGAAGGTCTATCCCCTGTCTTGGATGTTCTATCTGTCGTTTATTTTCTTTAATGCCTTTGTGTTTTTAAACATGATGATTGGTATTGTCATCAGCAAAATGCAAGATGAAAACGATGAAGCCAAAGCGACAGAAAATGCAGATAAAGAAGACCCTAACTACCAGTTACTCGAAAAAATAAATTCTCGATTAGAATCTATTGAAAAACGACTGGATAAATAATTTGATATTTTTGGTTTATCTCATTCAAGGATTACCCAAAAGAACTTAAAAGGGCAATCCAGGCATATTGCCTTTTAAGCCACGCATCATATTTTTCATCTTTTTAGCGGAGCCAGCTTTTTTCATCATCTTCGCCATTTGCTTAAATTGCTTTAACAGACGGTTAACATCTTGAATTTGTGTACCCGAACCCATCGCCATGCGGCGCTTACGTGACCCATTAATAACATCAGGCTTTTTGCGTTCTTGTGGTGTCATCGAATCAATAATAGAAACCATTTGTTTCATTTGTTTAGTATGAGCAGGGTTTTTAAGTTGGTCAGCAACGCCTGCACCCATTCCTGGCATTTTTTCCATTAAGCTAGCCATACCGCCCATTTTTTCCATTTGGGTAAATTGATCTCTTAAATCTTCTAGATCAAAGCCTTTGCCTTTTTTAAGTTTATTAACTAACTTTTCAGCTTTATCTTTATCGACCTTTTCATGGGCTTCTTCAACCAATGAAAGGATATC
>CAYZQE010000082.1:0-10836 GCA_964480635.1 uncultured Gammaproteobacteria bacterium
CCTGACCCTAGTTGCTCCTAAAGTCGACGTTAGGAATGGATATACTGCGCTGTAAAGTGCCCCCTATGATACGTAAAGAATTGGTGATGCACTTGATTGTCTATAACTGTATTCAGCAACTCATGTTGACGGCTGCCAAACCATCCAATTTATCGGTACGACAGATTAGTTTTAAGGGGAGTGTTCAGGCTATTCGGCAATGAGAGCCGCATCTGAATCAATCAACATTAAGTCGTGTTCAGAGGCTTGAATTAATGGATGCACTCTACGTAGCAATGGCTGATAAAAAAGTACAAGAACGGCTTGGGCGACAAGAGCCACGAGCGGTAAAAAGAAGGCCTAAACCATTCAGGTTAATGACGGTTACAAGGCACGAAATGCAAGACATTTTAGTTCAAGAGAAAAAGCGTGCTAAAGCGGCTTAACTTAGTGCCATTCAGGTCTGATACATTAACTTAATGATGCTTTTTAGGATTATACGCTGAAAACCAAAACCATCTACGCGCTGTATTGCTTGCTGATGTTATAGACCTTTCAATGAATGACTGCCTACGTCTTATTTGCATGAAGAAACAGGTAAAAGTAAAATTTAAAGTCACTATTACCTTATAGACACGCACAATAAGGCTCATTAAGGAGACACTGAATAACCGCGATTAGAATTTTACTGAGAAAAAATGTGCGTCAAGTTTCGTTAAATGCGTCGTAATAGCTGGCTATTGCGTCGAATTTAACGGAAGTTGTCGTGCATTTTAGCCAGTAAAAAATAATTGGCGGTTGTTCAGTGTCACCTTAAATGAACCTTAAAACACGTCTATGCTATTTCTGTTCGATAACAAGAGGTACTGTCACATCATCATCAATCATATCTGTTTCAATCACATCCGCGTCAATCACTTGGTCTTTCTTTTTATCTTTTTTGGGTTTTAGCCCTATTGATTTCCATAGGAAATAAATAGCCGGAATAACCAGCAAAGTTAAAATTAAAGAGCTTATCATGCCGCCTATCATAGGGCCTGCAATTCGTTGCATAACTTCGGCCCCTGTGCCCTTACTAAACATAATAGGCACAAGCCCGATAACAATAGTTGCAACAGTCATCAGAATTGGGCGCACTCGCCTTCCTGCGCCATCCAAGACAGATTGCTTTACTTCATCTATGGTTAAATCACGTTTTTCTGCGCTGGCAATTTCTTTTGCACTTTTATAGGACTGATTTAAATACAGCAGCATCAATACACCAATTTCGACGGTAACACCTGCCAATGCGATAAAACCAACACCGACAGCAACCGACATTTCGAAGCCTAATAGGTACATTAGCCAAACACCACCGACTAGTGCAAAGGGTAAGGTTCCCATAATAATCATCACTTCTATCACATTTCTAAAGTTTATATAGAGCAGTAATATGATGATAGCTAGGGTAAAAGGTATCACGATGGATAGACGTTCTTTTGCTCGAACTAAGTATTCATATTGCCCTGACCATGTGATCGAATAACCAGCAGGCAATTGGACCTGTTCGGCAACAATTCGCTGTGCTTCTTCGACATAAGAGCCTAAATCTCGGCCTTCTATATCGACTAGTGTCCAGCCATTTAATCGCGCATTTTCACTTTTGATGGCGGGTGGGCCATCTTCAATTCGAATGTCTGCCACATCGGCTAAGGCGATACGTTGATTGTTTTTAGTGATGAGTGGTAATAAGCGTATCTTTTCTACCGAATCTCGATACGTTTGAGGGTATCGAATACTGATAGGGTAGCGTTCTAAACCTTCTATGGTTTGCGCCACTTGCATTCCGCCAATAGCCGTTATAATCACTTCTTGCACATCGGCAATATTCAATCCATATCGTGCGGCTTTAATACGATCAATATCCGCTTTAATATAGCGCCCTCCTGCTACTCGTTCTGAATACACTGAGGCCGTGCCTTCGACATCTTTTAAAACAACTTCTAAACGTTTACCAATTTTTTCAATTTCTGATAACTCTGGCCCTGCGACTTTAATGCCTACTGGGGTTTTAATGCCCGTTGCTAGCATGTCAATTCGTGTTTTTATGGGCATAACCCATGCGTTAGTTAAACCGGGGAAATTAACCAAATCATCAAACTCTTTACGCAATGACTCAGTGGTCACACCTTCGCGCCACTCTGATTTTGGCTTGAGTTGAATTAACGTTTCAATCATGGTTAAGGGTGCAGGATCTGTTGCCGAGTCTGCTCGACCTATTTTACCAAATACGGTAATCACTTCTGGCACTGTTTTAATCAGTTTATCGGTTTGTTGCAATAACTCACGAGCCTTGCCTATTGAAATACCTGGATAGGTTGTTGGCATATACATTAAATCACCTTCATCTAATGCGGGCATAAATTCGCTACCAATTTGGCTGGCAGGCCATAAACCGAGAATTAGCACTAACAAAGCAATAAAAATCATTGTTTTAGGGCCATCTAAAGCTGCTTTTATAACGGGTAAATAGACCCATGTAACCGCTCTATTAATCGGATTTTTTTGCTCGGGCAACACTTTACCTCGAACAAAGTAGCCCATTAATACAGGCACTAAGGTAATGGATAAACCTGCGGCGACCGCCATGGCATAGGTTTTAGTGTAGGCCAATGGTGTAAACATTTTTCCTTCTTGAGCTTCTAGGGTAAACACGGGCAAGAAGCTTAAAGTAATGATTAATAATGCAAAAAATAGTGATGGACCCACTTCGCTGGCCGCTTCGCCTATCACTCGCCATCGGTTTTCATCCGTTAGCGGTGTTTTTTCGATATGTTTGTGCAGCGTTTCGACCATCACTATGGCACCATCCACCATCGCGCCAATGGCAATAGCAATGCCGCCTAAAGACATGATGTTGGCATTCAGTCCTTGTGCATGCATAATAATAAATGCACCTAAAATACCAATGGGTAAGCTAACAAGAATGACCAATGAAGAACGAAAGTGAAATAAGAAAATAGCGCAGACGATAACCACCACAATAAATTCTTCCATCAACTTTTGAAATAAGTTATCCACAGCGCTATTAATTAATGTAGATCGGTCATAGGTGGTGATTATTTCAACACCTTCTGGCAAACCTAACTTTAATTCGTCTAGTTTTTTCTTAATGAGCTTAATCGTTGCTTGTGCATTTTCACCAAAACGCATGACAACATAAGCTCCGACCACTTCACCTTCGCCATCTAACTCAGCAATACCACGACGTAATTGAGGACCCGCCACCACATCGGCAACATCTCTTAACAATATGGGCGTGCCATTTTTATTTAAGCCCAAGGGAATAAGCTTTATATCTTCGACACCACTTAAATATCCCGTGGCCGTTACCATATATTCTGCCTCAGCCATTTCAACAACTGATGCGCCTGCTTCTTGGTTGCTTTGGTTAATTGCTGATCGAATTAAACTAAGAGGAATGCCATAGGCTCGTAAGCTTTCTGGGTCAACAATGACTTGGTATTGCTTTACCATACCGCCAATGGTCGCTACTTCTGACACACCGGGGACGGTTTGCAATTCATACCGTAAAAACCAGTCCTGTAAACTACGCAATTGACTCAGATCAGTTTTGCCTGTCCTATCAACTAATGCATAACCATAAACCCACCCTACTCCAGTGGCATCTGGGCCTAATTGCGATTTGGCATTGGCAGGCAATGATGAGGCGACTTGATTTAAATATTCAAGCACGCGTGAACGCGCCCAATATAAGTCTGTTCCTTCTTCAAAAATAACGTACACATATGAATCACCAAAAAAAGAAAAGCCTCTGACCGTCACTGCTTTTGGCACGGAGAGCATGGCCGTTGTCAGAGGATAGGTGACTTGGTCTTCAACCACTTGAGGTGCTTGCCCTGGGAAACTGGTTTTAACGATGACTTGTACATCTGATAAATCTGGTATGGCATCAACAGGGGTTTGTTTTACCGCATAAATGCCTGCCATAAATATTACAAATGCTGCCAATACAACAAACGCTCTATTTCTTATTGACCAATAGATGACTGATGAAATCATGGTGCTACCTGCTTATTAAAATCTACAATTTTAATAGAGCCACTGCTGTGCTTTTCAACTAAGAAGTTATAATCTTCATTATTTTCAAAAACTTCAATATTCACGCTAGCATCAACAGGAAAGTCCATTTTCATGGATGGCCACCCCCAGCTTTCGACAGGCCCATGTTGCAACTTTAAGATAGAATCTTGTACCATGACGGAAACAACAGTACCTTTTACCCAAGCTTGATTCTCTTTCAATAAGTTAAGTTTAGCCCCGCCCATCGGCATCATATCCATCATGCCATCGCTTTTATCATCGCCTTTCATGTCCATCATGGTCATGTCATTCGTCTCAGGTTCAGTCATACGGGCAAATGCTGCGGTTAAGCTCGACTCTGAGTCAATAAGAAATTGAGCTGAGGTCACTATTAAATCATTCTCATTAATGCCTTCAAGAATTTCTATAAACTCAGAGTTTTCATGGCCTATTTTCACCACAACGGATTTAAATTTACCATCACCCAGCGCCTTAACGACTCTATCCATACGACCACTGCGAATAATCGCTTCACGTTTTACTAATAAAGTCT
Organism: uncultured Gammaproteobacteria bacterium; assembly: GCA_964480635.1. GTDB lineage: Bacteria > Pseudomonadota > Gammaproteobacteria > CAYZQE01. The sequence continues at coordinate 4,616 of CAYZQE010000082.1, forward strand.
CACCTTCAGCTTGACTATGTATCGTTAAGCGAGAAAACATATTCGGCTTTAACAACCCTTCTTTATTGTCAAAACGAACACGCACACGCAAAGTGCGTGTGTCTTTATCTAAGATCGGGTCGATAAAATCAACAGTACCTTGCCATTCCCTTTGCGGATAAGCCGTCACGCTCATGTCAACGGCTTGCCCCACTTTTACCCAACCAATTTGTCGTTCAAATACTTCGGCAATCACCCAGACAGTATCAATTTGAGCAATGGTTAATACTTCCATAGACGGTTTAATAAACATACCCTCTCTAATTTTCAATTCTTTGATAAAACCATCATTTTTAGACGTATAATCAATACGCTGGCGTACTTTACGGGTTTTTGTTAATTGCTTTATATGCCAGTTATTCACCCCTAATGCTTTTAAACGATCTTTTGATGCGTTTATTAACAGTCTATTATTACTGTTTAATGCCGTTAGGTACTCCTCTTGAGCATTCACTAAAATGGGGCTGTATAATTCAAATAACTTCTGTCCTTTTTTTACTGTATCCCCTGTCGCTTTAACCACTAATTTTTCAATCCAGCCTTCAACACGAGTATGTAAGTGAAACAGCTTTTCTTCATCAATTGAAATAAATCCAACCGTATTAATTTCGTGATTTAATGTTCCTTTTTTTACTCTAGCGGTGCGTACGCCTAAATTATTTTGTACGACGGGAGAGATTTTAACCACACCCTCTTCAGCGCCTTCTTCGGCATAAAAAGGCACTAGATCCATACCCATGGGGGATTGACCTGGTTTATCTTTACGAAAGTTTGAATCCATTGGAGCAACCCAATATAAAATTTCTGGTTCCTTTTTTTGCTCTTTAAAAACGGGCACTAAATCCATACCCATGGGGGATTGCCCCGGTTTGTCTTTACGATAATTTGCATCCATCGGAGCAACCCAATAATCGACCTCTGGCTCACCAGAAGCACCATCGGATGTCTCTTGTATCACGCCAGCTATTTGTAACTGTAGCTGTACAAAAGGCTGCAAAAAATAGCCCAGCACTAGGCCAATGCTTAAAACAATAAAACCTGATAAAAGTCTGTTCATATCTCTATTCCTAAAATAAGCACTCTATGTCTGAAAACATAGAATGTTGATTAATGGGTTGTTGGTACAAAATATAAAATTTTGCTTTGTGCTTGACGTATATCAGTCGCAATACGTTCTGCATCGAGTTTGGCATTTAAGTCATCCATATAAGCTCGCAACACATCTGCAAAATTACCTCGGTCGGACTGATAAGCAATGATAGATGATTGGGATTGTTGCTTGGCCTGCGGCAACAGGATGTTGTTATACAAGTTTTGGCGTTTTATTAAAATTTCTTTGTTAAACAGTTGTTGCTGTAATTGAGAAACTAATAATCTTATAATTTCTAATCGTTTATTTTTTAACGATTGGTAGTCATACTCTTTTGCTAAACGCTTTTTATCTTGGCGTTTCTCAGCAAAAAAAGGTAGGTCGAAGGTTGCAGCAACGGATAAAAAGTCAGCGCGATCTTTACCACTTGGGTCATCACCTCGATAACCATAACTAACATTTAAGCCCCATCCCGAATTCAAACTTTCTTCAATTAACTGAATGTCTTTTCGAGCCAGTTGAATTTGCATATCTATCTGTAATACTTTGGGGTGTCTTAAAAAGTGTACTTTTAATTCATCAACATCATTTTGTATAAACGTAGCAGGCAATTGGGGTGTTTTCGCACTCAATTTTAGGCGACTAAATTCATGCCCGATCCATCTGGATAACTTAGAGCGCTGAATTGTAATTTTTTGGTCTATTTTAGCTAAACGGTCATCTAAGCGACTTAACCCTAATTGTGCGCGAATTAAATCTTGCTGATTATTTTTACCCACTGAAAATAAGGATTGCACGATATCAACCAGCTGAGAAAACAACTTTTTATTTTTTAAAATTGTTGCTTTCGCGGTTTCTAAATAAAATATTTCTAAATAAGCTAAACGTACTTCTTTTAAAATAGTTAGCTTTCGCCCAGAAATTTTAGAATCAATGAGTTCGGACATTTTAATGGATTTTTGCTGTTTAAGCTCCAAGGTATTACCCGATGGGAACTGCTGAAGATAACTCACTTTTAACTGGGTCATCGGCTCTTGTCCAAAGTCGAATGTGTCCGTTGGCAAATTATTTAGCCCTATTCGAATTTTGGGGTCCATTAATTGGGCATCCGCGACAGATTTTTCCATCATTGATCTTGCTTGTAATTTTTGACTAAGCAGACCGGGCTCATCCCTAAGTGCTAATATTTCTGCTTGCACTAATGTTAAATTATTAGCACCAACAATAGGTGACATCAATAATATTATTAAACTTAGAGCTAATAAGTGACTATTATTCGGTAAAAAAGAGCGTAAAAAAAACATATAAATTCCAAATCCATTCAGGCAGAAGCGCTGAACTATTATAAATAATAACTTTCGTTTTTAAAAAAGTGACTCACAATTGAATTGATTAAATTCAATTTGTAGATGGAATTAAGTGCGCGGTGGGCGTAAAAGAACAGCTAAAGTTTGAAGGGTAAATGGTTGAACAATGTCACGTAATGATAACGATAATGTGACATCACTTAACAGATGCTGGGATGGCATTAATGCAACCGAAGGCGCTGCATTAGTGCATTGATTCATATCATCACAATGCTCACAATGTTCCATACCATTCTGATTATCATCGCCTAACGTCATAGTATGGCAAGGAATATTATTGTCGTTAAGCTGAACAGCAGCGATTGTTTTTAACGGCATAAGAGCCAATAAAAGTATTAACGAAAAGGATAGAAGCTGTTTAATCATTGAATAAAAGACTGTAATGTAAGCGCTATGATAACGACTTATTTAGTCATCGCAAGTATTGATTAGTTCCATTCATTTTTAGCTAAAGGAAAATCTAATCACAAGCATCCTTTAGTTTAAGCTTGAAAAAAGAGCCTATATGCTCTTGAAGATCAAATCAATAGAACTCTAATCAATCTTACTTCATGAAGAATATCGGCTATTTTTATGCGACTAGGTCTAATTACTTTAATAATATTTTAATAAGAAAATATTATTAAAGAGACTTCTATTTTTGTTTATTCCCCCCACTGAATCCCATTACTGACGTGTATTGTCCCAGTAAAAAGATGTCGTATTGCAGGGTCAGACATACTTGATTGATCACTTTTAGACTCAATTTTATGGCTTGATTTTATGAGGTAATTGCCTTCCCATGGTGTTTCTATAGTGATTTTTCCTTCTTTATCGCTTCGTAAATCTTGTTTCCATTTGGGGGGGCCATAGACACTGACTTCTGCACGCTCAAGAGGCTTTCCATTAAACCAAACAATAAATTGATTGCCGCCCGAATTGATAGGTACAATTTCAAAATTCATCACTGGCGTTGTTTCTTGACGACCTGATTTACCATAATAGAATGTCTTTCGAAAACTGCCATCTCGTTTGCTTTTTCTTGCTGGCAACGAGCTTTGTAACATCCGTACATCACTATCTGTTTTAATGTTTGCCTGTAAGTATTCCTCTTTTAGCTGAAGCGTAACAAATTTACTATCATCCGATAAAAATACTTTAGTTGTTGCAAAACGCTTTAATTTCTCTTTTTTTTCAAATAAGTCTTTATGCCACTCGCCAAAATAAACATTTGCTGTGTTAGCAGTGCTTTTTTCTAACCAAATAAAATGCGCGCTAGCAACACTACTCGTTAGTAGTAAAAATATCATAATAAAGCTTTTTTTCATTTTCTTTTCCTATAGGTTTATTTAAATTAAAATTAACGTCAAACCTTTATGGTTCAATGTCATCGAAATCGTAGTGCTAGAGACACCAAATAAATGATGTAAAAATGAACACTGTCATATATTTAAAAGCTCTTTTTCTGTCGAAATATTTCGGTTTCTTGACCATTGCCTTTTCTTGATAATAAAGCTCACTAAACCTGAAAACACCATAATCGTGCCTATTAAGCTAAAAACTAATAGCACTAACACATAAGAAGCATGCAAATTTCGGCCTGTATGCAAAGGGATCAATAAAGAGTACATTTTTTCTCCCATGGATAAGCTTTTAAAGGGGGTAACACGAGTTAACGTTGATGTTTTTTTGTCTATAAATACTTTGCTTTTTGCAAGGCCTAACCAATCGTCCTTCGTTAGGTAACGAAACTCGAACAATTTTGGGGTTTTATCCATAACTTGAATATTTGCAAATTGAGCGTCATTTATACGATTTATGCCTTCTACTTTGACCGAACCGCTAGGAGGGGTTGCCCCAGCTGCCATATTATTTAAAACTTTATCTGGTTTCTTTTTTTGCCTAGGGAAGCGTATTTGCATTAATTCGGCATCGGGCATTTTAGCGTTGGCGGCGGTTAACCAAGCATGCCAATTGTTTTCTAATGACAATTCATATTGTTGTGATGCCTTCACCATGTTTTCAACACCAAACAATTCCTTTGCAATGGCTCGATAAGAAACTGATGCGCCCGTTAACGCTAACATAACAATGACAAGTAATGTCACCACACCGCTTGTCATGTGGCTAAAGTAATAATATTTACGTTTATGTCCTCGAGGCACTATATTTTTCGGGGTGAATTTTTTGCGTGATGGCCACCATAACCAAAAGCCTAGTAAGCTAATAAACATGGCAATCAGACCAACCCAAGTTGTATAGTATTTACCATCAAACCCCCAAAGCCCTTCTTTACCGAGTAAAAAATTTCTATGTAGCTGTAAAACTGTCCCAAAAAAGCCATCTTTTGATTTCTTGCTGTGAATAGGATTCGTAAGATCATCAATGGCGTAAGTAAAATTTTCACCGCGCAATACAACTTGGTAATATGGGGTGTTTTCTGTAGGCATAATGACTTGCCTAATGTTTTTCTTCCCCTCGGTAATGATGCTCAAGGCGTAAGCATCGTCTGTCATACTAGTTTCACTATATTGATACTGCCTATGTTCGGTATGCTTTAGCAATTCATCAACGGCTGTTAAAAAACCTGTGCCAAAAATCACAATAAAGAATAACCCAAGAGGAAATCCAAGCCAGCGATGTATTGTTTGTAGCGTTTTTTTCATGGCCTTAACCTTTGTTTCTTACTAGGTTTTCAAGAGAACGAATGTTCGATAAAACATCACCACGTGTTGGGTTAATTTTTGCTACTAAGCGTAATATCCGTAATGCTTCAGGGTATGCTTTACGGTCTATTTCAAGCTGTGCTCGGCTTAGTAATGCTTGCTCTTTGAATTGAGTTAACGCTTCTGCTCTTAAATAATATATTCTTGCTTTTTCAATTAAGTTTTGTTTTCTATACACATCACCAAGTGTTATTAACGCCTGCCCATGAGTCGGGTCAGATTTAACGGCTTTAATGAGCCACGATTTAGCTTGCTTAATTTTGCCTTGCTCAAGAGCTATTTGGGCACGGTAAACATTGAATCTAGCTTGATATTTTACGGGCGTATTTTTGCCGACTTTATTGAGCGCTTTTAGCATTTTTTTTGTTGCTGCCCAATCCTGTTTTTGTATTAACCACCCCGTCACTTCGTCTATTGCTTTAAAGATCGATTTTTTATTTTTAGCGTTTAGACTATTAAGATTATTTGAAAGTAAAGTCACCGCACGTTGCGTACTCCCATGCTGAAGGTGAAGTTGAGCTGCAGTCACATAGTTTGCAACATTATTTTCACCTAGGTGAAAGGAAATTTCTAAACTACTCAATGCTTTTTTAGGCTTATTGTTTTGCATGGCAATTTGCCCCCGAAGCAACCACAATTCAGCATTATTACTATCTTTTTGTAACATTTCTTCAACCAATGATTGAGCTTGATTTAAAGCTCGACTGTTAAGTAGTGCATACAACAATCCTTGTTTCCATTGTGAATTATCAGGCTCTAAAAATAACGCCTGCTGATAGCCAGCTACCGCACTAGCGGCATGTTTTGTTTGCAAGTTAACAAATGCTAATTGTCCGTAAAGTTGTGCATCGGCAACGCCTAATTCAATGCTCCTCTGTAAATATTTTTGTGCATTTGCATATTGCTTTTTAATCATATAAATCATACTCAAGCTACGGTGCGCCATAGCAAGGTCAGGCATTTCTTTTAACGCTGACTTTAGAGCCAGCTCCGCTTGATTATATTTTTTTAAGCTAAGTA
>CAYZQE010000083.1:0-3162 GCA_964480635.1 uncultured Gammaproteobacteria bacterium
TTATCTCCAGAATGCACTTTCCCTACGCCTTTAGGTGTGCCTGTCATAATGATGTCGTTGTCTTCGCAGCTCATAAAAGAGTTGATTTCCTTCAGTATTTTTTGAGGCTTAAGAATCATTAAATCATAATGGGTATGTTGAACTAATGTATCATTAATCCATAGCTCTAGGCGTAAATCACTGAGCTTGCCAGCATAGGGTACAAACTCGCTAAAGACGGCGGAGCAATCAAAAGCTTTAGCTCTTTCCCACGGTAAGCCGTTGGCTTTTAGTTGGCTTTGCACATCTCTTTTTGTCAGGTCTAAACCAAAGCCAACAGCATGAAGTTGCCCTGATTTTATTAAAAAACAAATTTCAGCTTCATAATGAATGCTGTTATCAGCATGACTTTTTAAATGATTGCTTATTGCAGAATTAGGTTTTACGAAAATAACAGGCTCGGTCGGCGCGTCATTGTTTAATTCTTTAATATGCTCAATATAATTACGGCCGATGCAAATAATTTTTGATGGATAGACATCCTCGGCATCAAAAATGACTGAGTTTAAGCTCACGGTAATATTCTAACTTGTTTGATCGAGTAATAAAGTCATGGCTTCTTTATATTTAAGCTGCGTGTTTTTGATGACTTCATCGGGTAAGGTTGGCCCAGGGGCTTGCTTGTTCCAATCTAAGGTTTCTAAATAATCGCGAACATATTGTTTATCAAAGCTTGGTGGGCTTATGCCTTGCTTGTATTGATCTAATGGCCAAAATCGCGATGAATCTGGGGATAAAATTTCATCAATTAAAACTAACTCATTGTTGTCGTCTAAGCCAAATTCAAATTTAGTGTCAGCGATAATAATGCCGCGCTTAAGCGCATAGTCCGCAGCCATTTTATACAGGGCGATGCTGGTTTGTTTTATTTGGGCAGCCAACTTTTCGCCTAACACATCAACAGTGTGCTGGTAATCAACATTCATATCATGATCGCCTTGCTCGGCTTTAGTTGACGGGGTGTATAAAATTTCGGGTAGTTTTTGGGCAAGCTCTAAGCCTTTGGGTAAGGTTATGCCGCAAACAGATCCTGTGTTTTGGTAGTCTTTCCATCCAGAACCAATTAAATAACCTCTAACAATTGCTTCTACTGGCAAGGCATTCATTTTTTTGACAATAATAGTGCGCCCATTTAGCTGTTCAAATTCTGCATCATTAGCAACATAATCGCGTAAATTAAATGTTGTTAAATGGTTTTTAATGATGTTTTCTGATTGTTTAAACCAAAAATTAGACACTTGGGTCAGCACTTTACCTTTATCAGGAATGGGGTCGGGCATGATGACATCAAAGGCAGATAGGCGATCTGTTGTGACGATCATGATGTGCTTATCGTCCACGGTATAGATGTCGCGTACTTTTCCGCGCACTAATAATGTTAAGTTTTTAAGGTTGGTTTCATATACAGCTGTCATGAGTATGTTTCTTCGTTTCGTAATCGACTATTTTAACCTGTCCTAAAAAGCAGTACAATTGCCTGTTTTTCTAAATTGAAAATAGATAACGGGAGACTAAGGTGAAAAAACCTTTAATTGGCGTAGTAATGGGCAGCGATAGTGATTGGCCGATTATGAATCATACCGCGACGTGGTTAAATGAATTTGGTGTAGAGTTTGAGGCAAAAGTGGTTTCGGCTCATCGCACGCCTGATTTATTAGTGGAATATGCAAAAACGGCTCAACAACGTGGCTTAAAAGCAATTATTGCCGGTGCGGGTGGCGCCGCTCATTTGCCGGGTATGTTGGCAGCTCATTGCACAATTCCTATATTAGGTGTTCCGATTCCATCCGAGCATTTAAAAGGGCAAGACTCTTTGTTGTCTATTGTGCAAATGCCAAAAGGTGTGCCAGTGGCTACGTTTGCCATTGGCAAAGCAGGTGCTATTAATGCAGCATTATTTGCTGTCTCATTATTGGCCAATAATGATGAAGCTTTAAGTGAAAAGTTAGCTGAATTTAGAAAAGCTCAAGAACAGGCTGTGTTAAATATGACATTAAAGCCGATTACAGAATAGATATTTAAAATGAATGATTCAAATGTAATTTTGCCGTCCTCAACGTTAGGTATTTTAGGAGGAGGACAATTAGGTCGAATGTTTGTCAATGCGGCAAGTAGCTTAGGTTATGACGTGATTGTTTTTGACCCTGATCAATCTAGCCCAGCGGGCAGGCTTGCAACGCAGCATATTTGTGCAGCATATGACGATGAAAGCTCCCTCGATCAATTTGCCGACTTGTGCGATGTGTTAACGATTGAATTTGAAAATATCCCTTTAACGACGATTCGCTATTTAGAAAATAAAATAGCTGTTTATCCTTCTTCTAATGCCATCGAAATAGCTCAAAACCGAATTAAAGAAAAAATATTTTTACAAAGCGTGGGGTTAAAAACAGCTCCTTTTGTCACCATTGATTCTGTGGATGATTGCGAGTCCGTATCAGTTGATTTGTTTCCCGCTATTTTAAAAGCAAATGAGCTAGGTTACGACGGTAAAGGGCAGGTTATTTGTCAGTCGGCGCTTGATTTAAAAGCTGCTTTTTTAAACTTAGGTAAGGTTGCTTGTGTTTTAGAGAATAAAATAAATTTAAAAACAGAAATTAGTGTGATTGTTTGTCGAGGTTTAAATGGGCAAAGTGCATTTTTTCCAGCAGCTGAAAATCAGCATATAAATGGTATTTTAGACACATCTATCGTGCCCGCAAATGTGCCAGAGCTCATCGCAAAGCGTGCCCAAAAACAAGCGCAAAAAGTGGCCGATGAATTAAATTATTGCGGTATTTTAGCAATAGAATTTTTTATATCAATGGATGATGAGCTATTGATTAATGAAATAGCGCCACGCCCCCATAACTCGGGTCATTACACCACCGATGCGTGTGTGACATCTCAATTTGAGCAGCAAGTGAGAATGATGTGTCAATTACCAGCAGGGTCTTGTCGTTTGGTGTCTCCTGTCGTGATGTGGAATATTTTAGGTGATATTTGGCCTGATGAAGAACAGCCTGATTGGCCATTTGTATTGCAAGACAGCATGAGTAAATTGCATTTATACGGTAAAAAAGAAGCTCGCCTTGGGCGAAAAATGGGTCATATTAATGTTTTATGCCAAGACACAGATCAGGG
>CAYZQE010000083.1:3262-10823 GCA_964480635.1 uncultured Gammaproteobacteria bacterium
ATAAAAAAGGGTGGTGATGGCCACCTTTTTTTATGCATAGATTTATTTTATTGCCTTAGCAACCGTGTAGGTCTTACCTTGTTTAATCTTTTTATAATTGCCAAAAACCTCTTGAAATCCACGCTTAAAAAATTTGCGTAAACCTGTAATGGTCACAATGTAAAACGATCCGCCAGGCTTTAAAAATTTTTGTGCATCAAACATATACATATACAGCATTTCCTTTCCAACTTTTGCGGGGATGTTAGAAACAATGACATCAAACCTTTGGTCGTTTAGGGCATCAAATCCATTGCTTAAAAAACACTCTGCATTGTCTAATCGGTTAAGCTTTATGTTTTTATTGCTGTAATCTACGGCGACAAAATCTTTATCAACCAATATGGTGTTACCTTGGTGTGCTTGTTTTGCCATACAAATACCTAAAACACCATAACCAGACCCCATATCCAAACAATCATGATGGGTCTCAATGTCTAAATATTTAAGCAACATTTGAGAGCCGTCATCGATATTTTTAGGCGAGAATAGCCCCCATGTTGTTTTAAACTGAAAAGTATTGCCATTCAGTTCTGTGTTAATACTTAGGTCTTCACGTATCTTTTTATTGTATTCGTTTAAATCAGTTTTCATGGATATAAATGAGAGCTCGTATAGTCAAATCTTTACAAATAAGGCATTTTATATATAATGCCCGCCTTTATCAGCCATTATGATATGGCTTTTATAATAAAACTATCGGAGAATTTTATGAAAATCTTATCTACAGTGATTTTAGCTTCAACTTTAATGGCCTCTGGCGTAGCGATGGCTGACGTAGCTGCGGGCAAAGCAGCATATGCTGGTAAAGGTTGCATCGGCTGTCATGGCGCTGGTGGAGTGAGTGCAATTCCTACTTACCCTTCATTAAAAGGTAAAGATGCTGCTTTTATGTCTAAAAGCTTAACAGATTTCAAATCGGGTGCTCGTAAAAACCCAACTATGAACGCGATGACTGCGGGCTTAACTGACGCTGACATCACTAACATCGCGGCGTATATCGGTAGCTTATAAGTTATAAATTAACTTATAAAACAGATAAAAATGCCGACCATTGTGTCGGCATTTTTTTTCCTTAATTTTATTATTTATTAACATACTAGAGAGTTCACATGGCTGATTATTTAATTGCTCCTTCTATCTTAGCTGCTGACTTTGCTCGTTTAGGCGAAGAAGTCGATAACGTCATTGCATCTGGTGCAGATGTTGTTCATTTTGACGTAATGGATAACCATTACGTACCAAACCTAACAATAGGCCCATTGGTTTGCGAAGCATTACGTAGCCACGGTGTGACTGCTGACATTGATGTTCACCTAATGGTTAAACCTGTAGATCGTATTATTCCTGATTTTGCAAAAGCAGGCGCAACTTACATTACTTTTCATCCCGAGGCTTCTGAGCATATAGACCGTACCTTATCTATGGTGCGCGAGTTAGGCTGTAAATCGGGTTTAGTATTTAACCCTGCAACATCTTTAGATTGCCTAAAGCATGTGATGGATAAGGTAGATGTTATTTTATTAATGTCAGTTAACCCTGGTTTTGGCGGTCAAAGTTTTATCCCTGAAACATTAGTTAAGTGCCGTGAAGCGCGTAAAATGATTGATGACTCAGGCTTTGATATTCGTTTAGAAATTGATGGCGGCGTCAAAGTAGACAACATTAAAGAAATAGCAGAATGCGGCGCAGATATGTTTGTGGCAGGCTCTGCTGTATTTGGTGCAAAGAATGATTCTGATGCGAATACTTATGACTCAATTATCGCAGAATTTCGCGCTGAATTAGCACAAGTTAAATAACATGCCGTTTACTGATTTTACACCAGAAATGGTGTTAATCGACGTTGATGGCACACTGGTTGACAGTGTGCCTGACCTTGCTTATTGCATTGACGAAATGCTCAAGCAACTTGATATGCCTGTGCGCGGTGAAGCTGCCGTTCGGCATTGGGTTGGTAATGGCGTAGAGCGTTTAGTAAAACGTGGTTTAATTAATGCATTAGATGGCGAGCCAGACGAAGCCTTATACAATAAGGGCTTACCTATTTTTCGTGAGTTATACGCCGTTAATAATGCGGTGCGTAGCTGTTTATATGATGGCGTGAAAGAGGGCTTAGATTATATGGTCGAAAAAGGTTATATCTTAGGCTGTGTGACTAATAAAGCAGGTGAGTTTACGCGACCTATTTTACGCGACCTTGGCATAGACCATTATTTTAAAGTGACTATTTGTGGTGACGATACCCCGCGTAAAAAGCCAGATCCCCTGCCATTAATTACAGCAGCAGAACGTTTAGGCGTAGCGGCTGAAAAATCGGTGATGATTGGTGATTCAATGAGTGATGTTAAAGCAGCGCGAGCCGCTAACTTTAAAATCATTTGTATGAGTTATGGCTATAATCATGGTGAAGATATTCGTGATTATGATCCCGATGTTGTCATTGATTCAATGACTGAATTGCAAAACTATATTTAAGAGCGGCAAGGGTCGGAGTTGATAGCCATGTTAAAAGCATCTTCTTATTATTGAATCGGTATAAAACGTAAATACTAGATTAAATAACCACCGACTTCGACCCCTGAGTCTACGAGGTAAAATAACTATCGACTTCGACCCCTTGAGTCTGTTTTAATGAAGCTATGTACACTCAAAAAATTAAAAAGGTAAACAATACAAGCTGGCGATGGTGAAGCCTGCTTGGCTATAGGCGTCTGACGCCCTCAACTGTTATCTTTTTTATACCTTTTTAAGAGTGCATCATCATGAATATTGATCAATTCGAACAACTCAAGCAACGCCATAATCGAATCCCTTTGGTTAAAGAAGTCTTTGCTGACTTAGACACGCCTTTATCGACCTATTTAAAACTTGCTGATACGCCCTATTCATTTTTATTTGAGTCGGTGCAAGGTGGCGAAAAGTGGGGGCGTTATTCAATTATAGGCCTAGCATGTGATACCAGAATTCGAGTTATAGGTAAGCAGTTTCAAATTGAAAAAAACGATAAAATCATCAGTTCTAAAATTTGCGCTGACCCATTAGCCGAAATAGAATCGTATCTGAATTCTTTTTCAGTGCCTGAATTAGACTGTTTGCCTCGTTTTTATGGTGGTTTAGTCGGGTATTTTTCTTATGACACCATTCGTTATATCGAGCCAAAACTCGCGGATTGCCCCAACCCAGATTTATTAGAAACACCCGATATTCTACTCATGCTCAGTGAGCAAGTGATTGTGTTTGATAATTTGTCATCACGCATGTTTATTATTATTTTGGTTGACCCTGAGCAAGATAATGCATATCAAAATGGTCAAGACGAACTGTGTAAAATCGCCAAAAAACTAAGTCAAACTCAATTAACCATTAAAGCCGAAGCACAAGAAAAGCCAGTCGATGAATCAGATTTTGAATCAGGTTTTACCGAGCAAGGCTATAAAGATGCCGTAGAAAAAGCACGACAATATATTATTGATGGCGATGCCATGCAAATCGTATTGTCACAACGCTTATCCATTCCCTTTACCTCAGAGCCCATTAATTTATACCGCGCATTACGTGGCTTAAACCCATCGCCTTATATGTATTACTTAAATTTGGGTGATCATTATGTCGTGGGTTCATCGCCCGAAATTTTAGTGCGTTTAGAAAATGAAAAAGTCGAAGTTCGACCGATTGCAGGTACCCGACCACGTGGTGCTAATGCGGCAGAAGATAAAGCCTTAGAAGAAGAATTGTTGTCAGACCCCAAAGAATTAGCGGAGCATTTAATGCTGATTGATTTAGGGCGAAATGATGCAGGACGTGTGAGTGAAACAGGCACTGTTGAACTGACTGAAAAGATGATTGTAGAGCATTATTCTCATGTCATGCATATAGTCTCTAATGTTGAGGGGAAGCTGAAAAAAGGCATGTCTGCCATGGATGTGCTTAGGGCTACTTTTCCTGCTGGGACGGTATCCGGAGCGCCTAAAATTCGAGCCATGGAAATTATAGATGAACTTGAACCCGTAAAACGCGGTATTTACTCTGGCGCTATTGGTTACTTATCGTGGAATGGCGACATGGATACAGCCATTGCCATTCGCACCGCTGTGATTAAAGATAACAAATTATCAATTCAAGCAGGAGCGGGTATTGTGTACGACTCTATTCCTGACATGGAATGGAAAGAAACGATGAATAAAGGCCGCGCTATTTTTCGAGCGGTTAGCTTAGCAGCTTCGGGGTTAAATCCATCTAACCCTTGTGCGGAGGATAAATAATGAGTCAACAATTAAAAGTATTAATGATTGATAATTACGATTCGTTTACCTTTAATTTGGTGCAATATTTAGGCGAGCTAGGTGCAGAGGTTGATGTGCGGCGCAATGATGAAATGACATTGGATGAAGTTAAAGCCAGTGATGCGACGCATATTATGATTTCACCAGGGCCATGTACGCCTAATGAGGCAGGTATTTCGATGCAGGTTATTGAAGCTTTAGGCGGTATTAAGCCAATTTTAGGCGTGTGCTTGGGGCATCAAAGTATCGGGCAGGTGTTTGGCGGTCATATCATTCATGCAAAAAAAATCATGCACGGTAAAACATCGATGATGCATCATAACAGTACCGGTGTATTTAAAGGCCTAACTAACCCATATCAAGCAACACGTTACCATTCATTAGTTGTTGATCAAGGTAGCTTACCAGAGTGCTTAGAGATAACCTCATGGACACAAAATGAAAAGGGTGAAATGGATGAAATTATGGGATTAAAGCATAAAGAGCTCAATATTGAAGGCGTGCAATTTCATCCTGAGTCAATATTAACTGAGCATGGGCATGATCTACTTAAAAACTTCCTAAAACAGTAGTTTAGCGTTATTAAAATAAGAGAGTTATAAATGAATATTCAGCAAGCCATTAAAGCAGTCACAGAGAATACCGATTTAAATCGAGATGAAATGACGGCTGTTATGACACAAATTATGACAGGTGAAGCCACTGATTCTCAAATTGGCGGTTTTTTAATTGGTTTACGCATGAAAGGTGAAACGGTTGATGAAATTACCGCCGCCGCTTCAGTGATGCGTGATTTATCAACTAAAGTGAATACGAGCGCTGATCACTTAGTTGATACTTGCGGTACAGGAGGCGATGCATCAGGAAGTTTTAATATTTCTACCGCCAGTGCCATTGTGACAGCCGCTGCGGGTGCTCATGTGGCTAAGCATGGTAATCGTTCGGTATCGAGTAAATCAGGTAGTGCTGATGTTTTAGAGTCAGCGGGTGTTAATTTAGATATAACGCCAGATAAAGTGGCTGATTGTATTGATAAGGTAGGCGTTGGTTTCTTATTCGCACAAAAACATCATAGTGCCATGCGTTTTGCCATTACGGCTCGTAAAGAAATGGCAGTCCGTACCATATTTAATGTATTAGGGCCTTTAACCAACCCCGCATCTGCACCTAACCAAGTGATGGGTGTGTTTGCTAAAGAGTTAGTAACGCCTATTGCTCACGTGCTAAAAGAGCTAGGCAGTCGTCACGTTATGGTCGTTCATTCAGATGATGGTATGGATGAAATTAGTGTTTCTGCGGCAACGACCGTCGCCGAGTTAAAAAATGATGAAGTGACTACTTATAGCATTAAACCTGAAGATTTTGGGCTAAAAATTGCAACTATTACTGAGCTTAAAGTAGACAGTTCTGATGAGAGCTTAGCCATGATTCAGGGCGTATTAGATAATAAGCCATCAGCAGCTAAAGACATTGTTTGTTTAAATGCTGGCGCTGCAATATATGTCTCTGGCCTAGCAGCAACACATCAACAAGGTGTCGAAATGGCCAGTAAAGCGATTGCAGACGGTAAGGCTCAAACAACTTTAGATAACTTGATAAAGGCTAGTAACTCGTAATGTCACTATCTAAAGCCCCTGATATATTACAAAAAATTATTCATACTAAGCTTGAAGAGATTGCAGCTCGTTCTAAAATTATTTCGTTAGAGCAACTAAAAGAAAATGCGAAGTTAGCTGATTCTGTTCGTGGCTTTACGCAAGCATTATTAGTTAAAAATGCTGAAAATCAATCTGCTGTCATTGCAGAAATTAAAAAAGCATCACCCAGTAAAGGAGTGATTCGTGAAAATTTTGAACCAGCTGACATTGCGAAGTCGTATGCCGAAGGTGGTGCAGCATGCCTTTCTGTTTTAACCGATGAAGACTACTTTCTTGGGTCTACTGATTATTTAATTGCAGCAAGAGCAGCCTGTGATTTACCCGTTATTCGCAAAGACTTTATCATAGATGAATATCAGGTGTATGAAGCAAGAGCGATGTCGGCTGATTGTATTTTATTGATTGTTGCTGCTTTGGATGATGAGCAATTAACAAGTTTGCATCAATTAGCACAAGAGTTAGGCATGGATGTTTTGGTTGAAGTGCATAATGAAGAAGAAATGAAGCGTGCTTTGCAGCTAGATTTGAAAATGGTTGGTATCAATAACCGTAATTTAAAAACCTTTGAATTGAGTTTGCATACGACAATTGAATTAAAAAATATGGTGCCTCAAGGATGTTTATTAATCACAGAAAGTGGCATTTTAGATGAGAATGATGTGGTTTTTATGCAGGATCATGACATTAATGCTTTTTTGGTCGGTGAGGCATTTATGCGAGCTGATAACCCGGGTGTGGCGCTAAAATCGTTATTTTTTAGCTAAAATTAACGCGTCCCATAAACGACAATGGTTTTGCCTTGAGCGCTAATTAAATGGTCTTCTTCAAGGGTTTTTATGACTCGACCAGCCATTTCACGAGAGCAGCTCACAATTTTAGCAATTTCTTGTCGAGTAACTGAAATTTGCATGCCATCGGGGTGAGTAATCGCATCAGGTTGATGAGCTAAATCAATTAAAGTTCGAGCCACGCGGCCGGTCACATCCATAAAGGCGAGGTTGCTTACTTTGCGGCTTGTTGCACGTAAGCGATTGGCCATTTGAGACGATAATTGAAAGATTATTTCGGGGTTTTCTTTAGTGAGCTTTAAAAATTCAGAGTATCGAATTTCAGAGATTTCACAATCAGTACGGGCTCTAACACCTGCGCTGCGTTTAATGCTTTCTTCAAATAAACCCATTTCGCCAAAAAAATCACCGGCATTAAGGTAGGCTAAAATAAGCTCATTGCCATCTTCATCTTCAATGATAACGCTGACAGAGCCATCTATTATATAAAATAAAGAATCAGAATCGTCACCGGCATGAATAATGGATGCCTTTTTTTTGTACTTTTTAAGGTGACAGTGCTTTAAAAAATTCTCTAATGCGGGGTTTTCCTTAGGGGCTTTTTTTAAAATGGGAGATATAGACATAATTAGAATTTGTTCTTATTTTTTATTACAATAACATATTGTGAGACCTTTGCACAAAACAGAAACTCATAAAAACAACTGAAATTCGCCTGCTTTTCGTTGAAAAACTTGTCAATAGCTCGCTATTACCTGCATTTTTCGCCTCAATCAGACAAATTACATCT
>CAYZQE010000084.1:0-3741 GCA_964480635.1 uncultured Gammaproteobacteria bacterium
TTAAAAGCACATCAGTTAAGCATTCCAACAAGTTGGCTAGACCTCACTAAGCCAGAATATTATTCACACTTAGCGCTATCATCACCATCACGGTCAGGCACAACACACTTAATGATTGAAATGATTTTACAACGCTATGGCTGGGATGAAGGGTGGAAAATCATCATGCAAATGGCTGGCAATGTCGCTACCATTACGGCTAGAAGCTATGGCGTACCCGAGGGAATTATTCAGCAGCGTTTTGGGCTTGGCTTAGTCATCGATTTTTTTGCACATAAAGTAAACTCACCTGAGATTGGCTTTGAATATGCCGCCGAAAGCCGATTTTTACCGGCTAGCATTGCCATGTTAAAAAATGCTCAAAATAAGGCGAATGCACGAACTTTTATAAAATTTATACTGTCTGAAACGGGACAAAATTTACTAAATAAAAAAACCATCGCACGCTTACCCATTGACCCCAATAGTTACTCGTCAAAGACTCAGCCTATAAACCCCTATTCACAAAATAATAGCGTGAACACCAATAAATTTAACTCTATGCTGTCCACCCAACGCTATGACTTAGTCAATAATATTTTTGATCACTTTGTGACCTTTCAATTAAAAACAATCCAACGCTTATGGGCAAAAATTTATGCCTTAGAAAATACACTTTCAACCCAAAATGTATCAAGCAATAATAGCCTTGTCACGCTTCAACGGATAAAAAATGACCTCGTTACACTGCCTATTAACAAAACCATGTCATTACAAGCTAGTTTTTATAACTCATTCAATAAAAACACATCATCCTCAGTCGAAGGTTTTTTACCTATGCCTATTTTAAGTTATAAACAACAGTGGCTAAATAAGTTAACGAGCATTGAACTTGCTCTAGAAAAACTTTAAAGAATAGTTAAAAGAGACGATGAAACTGAACAGCATAAAATCGGCTTTATATTTGGCTTTTTCAATTTTTATTCTATTAACGTTAATTTCTGTCACGACATCTTGGTTTTCATTTAATCAGTTAAAAAGCAATCAATTAAACCTTGTTAACAACCATATTCCAGCTTTGATAAAAACTCAGTCTGAATTAACTAGTCAGTGGGGGTTTTTACTCGCAAAATCAGAACAACTTACGCGGGTTCTTAATCATTATGAGGGCTTAAACAACAATAAAACAATGTCTAATATTGATGATTTAATGTCTCAACTTAATAACAATTTAATCTCCATCTATGACAACATTACCTTAAGCTTAGAGATTCAACAGGTCATTTTTGAAGCTAAAATTCGTTTAGAGTGGTTAAAAATTGACACGGTTGATGAAATAACGCCACTGATTAACGATCTGTCTTTTAATTTAGAACAGACACTTAATTCAAAACTGGTCACAACAGGTATAACGCTCAACCAACAAATAGACACCTTAACGCTATTTTCATCCATCCTAAACCAGATTAATTTAATCAATGGCATTGTGACTCAAACCATTGATTCGAGCGATTTAAACCGTCTTATGACAAGCCAACTTTATAGCGCTCAACTTATAGACCAACTCCGCTATGACAGCAATAAACTAAAAACATCGGCTGCCACTGTTGCTGTTATTCAAAGCATGAATGATTATTTTAGTTTGATTTCTGGCGATGAAAACCTATATGCTAAAAGCCAAATAAAACTCGAATTATTTAAACGCAGCCTTGGGCTTGTTGACATTAACCAAGGCTTATTATTAACCATCAACGATAAGATTAAATTAAATGCGACTAGCGAAGAAAAACTAGCCTTAGATAAGTCCTTACAAATTTTTAAACAAACCGAACAATCTCAATTTATTTTATTAATCATTTTTTCAGTCAGCTTATTTATCGCTATTTTAATAGGTTGGCTGTATGTTAAAAAATCATTGGTTCATCGTATTTTAACCCTGAATGAAAACATGCAAGACATTGCTCAAGGCTTAATGAATAAGCCCATTGCTACCGAAGGTAATGATGAAATAACCAACATGGCTAAGTCATTAGAAACCTTTAGAGACACGTTAATAGAAACCCAAAAAGAATTAATACAAGCAGGTAAATTAGCCGCCCTTGGTCAGTTATCAGCGGGCGTTGCGCACGAATTAAACCAACCATTAGCCGCCATTAGAAACTATACGCATAACAGCATGGTGCTGATTGAACGTGGTGATGCTATTAATGCCAATAAAACCTTAGCTAAGGTTGATAGCTTAACCGAACATATGGCTGAAATAATTACTCAATTTAAGCAGTTTTCACGCAAGTCTTCTGCACAAATACAAGCTATTTCATTAGCTGAAGCCATTTCAAATGTACTCACGATTTTAGAAAATAGCATCGAAAAAAATTCGATTCAATTATCCCTGCCAAAGCTCATTGGTGATATAAAAGTAAATGCCGAAATGATTCGCTTAGAACAGGTACTCGTCAATGTCATCACTAACGCTATTGATGCCTTAGCCCATAGCAAAGTGAAAAAAATTGTTTTTAACTGTGATGTTGATGAGCAAAACAAAAAAGTTTATTTAAGTATCAGTGATAGCGGTTGCGGCATTCCTAAAGAACATCGGGAGCAAATTTTTGAACCTTTTTACAGCACCAAAGAAAGCAAAGGTCTGGGGCTTGGTTTAAGTATTTCTTATAATATTATGAAAGACTTTAACGGTTCGTTAGACTGTGCTTTTAGTAGCCCGTCTGGCACAACGTTTACACTTAGTTTAGAGTTTGCTTAACGATGAAGACAATATCCATTTATATCATTGATGACGATTTACAAGTACGTCAGTCATTTACCCAAATGCTTGAGCTAGACGGTTATTCTGTTACGTCATTTTCTTCAGCACAACAACTTATAGATGCTCAAGTAATACATTTGGATGTTTATGCAGTCGTTATTTCGGATATTAAAATGCCCGGCATGTCGGGCTTAGAGCTAATGGATAGCATTCTATTAATTGACGTCGATATTCCGGTCGTTTTAATTACGGGTCACGCTGATATAGAGATGGCCATAGACGGCATGAAGCGAGGTGCTTATAACTTCATAGAAAAACCTGTTAAGCCTAACCGCATATTAAGTGTTATCAAAAAAGCAGCACGTCAACGCTGTTTAATCCTCGAAAATAAACAACTAAAAAAACAATTAATTGAACGCGATTCAAACCAAATAAGTTTAATTGGTACTCACAGCAATACATTACATTTAAAAAAACAAATTGATAATTTAGCTTCGGCTAATGTTGACGTATTAATCAATGGTGAAACCGGTAGTGGAAAAGAAGTTGTAGCGCAACTATTGCACCAACAAAGCAGCCGCTCTAAGCATCCATTTGTCGCCTTAAATTGCGGTGCAATTCCAGCCGATTTAATCGAAAGCGAACTTTTTGGCCACGAACAAGGTGCCTTTACCAATGCTCATAAAAAACGCATTGGTAAAATTGAATATGCTCATCAAGGTACTTTATTTTTGGATGAAATTGAAAGCATGCCTGCCGCTATTCAAGTGAAGTTATTACGTGTATTACAAGAACGAAGCATTCAACGTTTAGGCAGCAATAAACTCATCTCTTTAGATTTAAATATTATTGCTGCTTCAAAAGTGGATTTGCATCAAGCAAGTGAAAAAGGAGAGTTTAGAGCTGACTTACTATATAGACTCGACGTTGCGACGATTCACATTCCACCTCTAAGAGAACGCGGTGATGATGCCATTTTGCTATTCCACTATTTTGCT
>CAYZQE010000084.1:3841-10727 GCA_964480635.1 uncultured Gammaproteobacteria bacterium
ATTTTGCTATTCCACTATTTTGCTGAACGGGCGGCTAAAAAGTACCAGCGAGACTATTCCCCTAGCCATCAAACTTTACAGCAAAAACTATTGAATTACCCATGGCCCGGTAACGTTAGAGAATGTCAAAATCTGGCTGAAAAATGGATTTTAGGCGTACAAGATAAACGCTTACAAAATGAACACTGTTTTTCACAAAACCAAGTCGCGTCTTTAGATGAACAAATGAATTGCTTTGAACGTGAACTCATCATAAAAGCACTAAAAGACAACAAATGGAAAATAGCTCAAACAGCAGAAAGTTTGGATATCCCGCGAAAAAAGCTCTATTTAAGAATGCAAAAACATGGCATTAAAGAGGAGAACACCTAACACTGCTCTTTTTCCTAACTTGTCTACAACCCCAATTACCTTGACCGACTCTTCTATTACTACATCTCATGAAACGAGTAAAACGTATTTATAAAACAACTCAAATGAATTTTATAATTTATGGCCTAAACGCCTTATCGACAGACATAAATTAGAGTTAACATTGACCCTAAATTCATGTCTTTGAGTTAAATTTGACACGAAATAAAAATCATTCTCTGGTTTTCTCCACTGTTTACTTAGCCTCAGCTTTGGCACAAAAACTGCTATTCCTTTATCGAACTATAATAAATAAGAGGAATATCAATGAAAAAATCAACACCACTTGTACTGCTTGCCAGTGCATTATTAGCTACCAGTATGTCGCTACATGCGATTGAAAAAAAACTGGTGGTCGTTACGTCTTTTCCTAAAGACTTAACCAAGCAATTTAAAAAAGCGTTTGAAGCAAAGCACCCTGGCCTTAAAGTTGAAATGCTTAAAAAGAAAACAACAGCAGGCATTAAATACATCCAAGAAACATCTAAAAAGAATACGACGGATTTATTTTGGGCTTCTGCACCCGATGCCTTTGAAGTGTTAAAAGGTGATGAGTTATTGGCGAAATACACCTCAGGCGCTAAAGGTATTCCTAAACTAGTGGGTTCTTACCCTATTAATGACCCAGATGGTTATTACACAGGTTTTGCAGCTGCTGGTTACGGCATTATGTGGAATGAGCGCTATATTAAAGCTAAAAAAATTCCTGCTCCTCAAGAATGGGCTGATTTAGAAAAGTCGGTTTATCATAATCACGTAGGCATGTCGGCTCCTTCGCGTTCTGGCACAACACACTTAACCGTTGAAACCTTATTACAAGGTGATGGTTGGGACAAAGGCTGGGCTAAATGGAAACGTATTGGCGGTAACTTTAATACTGTAACCGCTCGTTCATTTGGTGTCCCAGATGGCGTTAACAGTGGTAGCTTTGGCATTGGTATTGTTATCGACTTTTTTGGTTTATCCTCAAAAGGCAGTGGCTTCCCCGTTGATTTTGTTTATCCAACAACCACGACCTTAGTGCCCGCTAACATAGGCCTTATTAAAAATGCTCCACACCCCAAAGCAGCTAAAGCCTTTATCGACTTTTTATTGTCTGACCAAGGTCAAATAATTTTATTAGACAAAAAGATTCGTCGCTTACCGGTTAACCCAAACACGTATGCTAAAGCACCTGCTAACTTCCCTAACCCTTTTAAAGATAGCTCAATTGGGGCAGCGGTAAAATTTGACGTTTTATTATCTAAGTCACGCTATAACTTAGTTAACTCACTCTTTGATGTGATGATTACTTATCGCTTAAATGATTTACGTTCTGCTGTTGGTGAAATTCAAAGGGCTGAAAAAGCTCTTGAAGGTAAAACCAATCCAGAAGCATCAAAGTTAATTGCTAAAGCCCGCGCTTTAGTGGCTGCACTACCTATTACAGAAGCTCAAGCTGCCGACCCTGCCTTCGCAAAAATCTTTAAAAAGAAGCGTAAAAAATCGACTGATAAAACAACAGGTCGTCAAGCAGAAGTTGAAGAAAAATGGGATAAGTTTGTTAAGAAGAATTATAGAGAAGCAGCAGATCTTGCGAACAAAGCTTTCTCAATCATCTAACGCCAATTATTTAATCTTAATTGTCTAATTATTCTAACTAACCACCCTTTACTTCGGGACTTAAGAAGCCATTTTATGGCTTCTTTGCCCGGGGCTTTTTTATTATGAGCATACTTGCAAACAAAAATTTTGGACCATACGCGTTATTTGCATTAATCGCGTTATTCCTTCTCTCCTTTTTAGTCATACCTGTTGTTCAAGTATTTTATGTCGCTTTTCTCGATGTCAATACAGGTGGACTCACATTACTCAATTTTGTTGATTTTTTTAAATCGTCATTATTTAGAGAGTCATTTTATAACTCATTTTATGTCGCAGGCATGTCCGTTATAATTGCGACCGCTATCTCTTTGCCTTTGGCTTATTTCACCACTCGCTTTGAGTTTAAAGGCTCTATTATTATTCAAAGTTTAGGCTTTGTTCCTTTAATAATGCCCACTTTTGTTGGCGCCGTTGCTATGTCACTGTTATTTGGTGGTAATGGCAGTGTTAACTTAATGCTGGACGAATATTTTGGTTTTACCATCCCATTTATGGAAGGCCTAAACGGCGTTATCTTCGTACAAAGCATTCATTATTTTCCATTCATATTAATTAACTTATCAGCATCATTAAATAATATTGATCGCTCCATGGAAGAAGCCGCTCAAAACCTTGGCAGTTCAGGCTATCGTTTATTTAAACGCATCGTCTTTCCATTGGCCATGCCGGGTTATATTGCAGGTGCATCATTGGTCTTTTTAAAGGTCTTTGACGATCTTGGAACACCCTTGTTATTAAACGTTAATAACATGCTAGCACCACAAGCCTATTTAAGGATTTCATCCATCGGCATTGATGACCCCATGGGTTATGTCATCGCGGTTATCTTAGTGGTCTTTTCACTTTTTGCCATGTGGGTCGCCTCATTAGCTATTCGCGGTAAAGATTATTCTACCTTGCAAAAAGGCGGTGGTGGTTTATCACGACGCAAAATGAAAGGATAAGAAAGTGTCGTCGCTTATAGCATTGTCATGCTTATTTTATTGACCGTGTTATCCCCTCACTTTGGTTTAAGCATGCTGTCGCTTGGCACCATTTGGTCTTACAGCGTACTACCAGATGCCTTTACCATGGAGCATTACGCCACTATATTTACCGAAACGCCTGAATTTATGAAGAACACCATGTTGTATGCAACCATTGCCGCAACCATTGATGTTGTCTTAGGTACTGCAATCGCTTATTTGGTATTACGCACTAAAATCCGTTTTCGTCATTGGTTAGACTACATTGCAATGGCAGCATTGGCAGTTCCCGGCTTAGTATTAGGCATTGGTTATTTAAGAACGCTCTTAAATGTTGATGTTCCCTTTGGAGACCAACCCCTTGCCACATGGTGGTTTATGCTGGTTATTGCTTTAGCCATAAGGCGACTACCCTATGCATTAAGGGCGTGTACCGCTGCATTGCAACAAGTCAGTCGTTCGCTTGAAGAAGCGTCCGAAAACTTAGGTGCGAATAAAACCCGAACCATCATGCGAATCGTTGTACCCTTAATGAGTGGCGGTATATTAGCGGGTTTTGTGACCAGCTTTGCAACGGCTGCTGTCGAATTATCAGCCACTATTATGTTGGTTTCTACCGAGTCAGATGCGCCATTATCGTATGGCATTTATGTCTACATGCAGTCAGCCGCAGGCCGAGGCCCTGGCGCCGCGTTGGGTATGATTGCTGTTGTTATTGTAGCCATTGGCACCTACGCATCGCATCGTATTATTGAAAAAGGCCGTAAAGAACGTAGCCTTGAAAACAAACTTTCAGAGGAATAGTCATGGCTATTGATCATTTAGAATCAGTCAGCATTACACTTAAAAACATCAACTTATCGTATGGTGATACTCAAGTCATTAATGACGTGAGTCTGGAGATAAAAAAAGGAGAATTCTTTTCCTTTTTAGGCCCTTCTGGCTGTGGTAAGTCTACTTTATTACGCCTAATAGCAGGTTTTGAAGATTGCCAAAGCGGGCAAGTTCTACTGGGCGACCAAGAAGTATCCAGCTTACCGCCATGGAAACGTGAAGTCGGCATGGTGTTTCAAAACTATGCGTTATGGCCTCACATGACCATTTATGAAAATGTGGCTTTTGGCTTAGAAGAACAAAAAACGCCTAAAAATGAAATCCCTACATTGGTTATGGAAGCGTTAGAATTAGTTGACCTACAAGACTATGCACAGCGTCGCCCTAATCAATTATCTGGTGGTCAACAACAACGTGTTGCTTTAGCCAGAACCATTGTCGTCAAGCCTAAAATTTTATTATTAGATGAGCCGCTTTCTAATCTAGATGCCAAACTACGTGTGCATATGCGCCAAGAGCTATTATCCTTACAACGCAAACTCTCTTTAACCACTATTTTCGTTACCCATGACCAAGAAGAAGCCAACACAACATCTGACCGCATAGCGATTTTAAAAGCTGGCGTGGTGCAACAAGTAGGCGCACCGAGAACGCTTTATAACGAACCCGATAACCTTTTTGTCGCTCAATTTTTAGGGACGGCTAATATCATCACCGGAAACATAACAACCGTCGGTACAGAACTTGTTTTTGACAATGGAAAAGGTTTTAAAATATCACTCAAAAGCAACCTAAATGCTAGCAAAGGCTCCATTATGTTTAGGCCACAAAACATTAAAATAGTTGACCCAAATACGGCTGAATGTGACTTAATTGGTGAAGTGATTAATAGTGAATTTTTAGGTCACATCATTCGTTATGAAGTTAAAGTGTTTGAACAAAATATCATTATCGACGAGCTTTACAACCAAGGGAATAAGCCAACAGAGATTGGCAGTACGGTAGGAATGACTATCAATAAAAATAATATCATTTTTATCTAAATATGCACGGCCTTTATAACCCTAACCCTCGAAAATAAGAGGATTAGGGTTATACTTATTTGATGAGCCATCCTCCCATCAAACAAATTTTATTTACTCACTCACCCTTATGGATGCGCGCACCAAGCCGTGA
This sequence comes from uncultured Gammaproteobacteria bacterium, assembly GCA_964480635.1. Taxonomy (GTDB): domain Bacteria; phylum Pseudomonadota; class Gammaproteobacteria; genus CAYZQE01. The sequence continues at coordinate 8,872 of CAYZQE010000084.1, forward strand.
TGAAAAAGGCAGGTTTTACAGTGATTTTATGATGCTTATTCCGAGCTTAGGCAAACGGTCAGCCGCTGATTTAGACGCTAAAATACAGCTTATTCAACAAACCATCAATCAATTTACAGCCGTTGTAGTGTATGCCGACATTAACACTAAGCTGAATGTTTTATGGGTTAGCCATAAATCCATTCCTGGCGTTAGCAGGCCTATCATAGCGGCACTGTTAAAAGCCATTCCCGAAGCCAAGATTGTCGGTGCGGGTTACGAGCCAAACCCTGAGCCTAAGGGTTCTAAAATAGCCTTATTAGCGAAATTAAACCCTTTTAAATTACTCAAATAACGCTATTTAAAAGACCATCATTTAATGGGCATGCCCGCATTCTTCCATCCCATAAAACCAGCAGAATAATTTTTAACGTTGGTGTAACCCATATCTTGTAACGTTTTTGCGACTAGTGGGCTACGAATACCAGCACCGCAATACACAACAATAGGCGTGTCTTTACTTAATGCCACTCTAGGCGCACGAAATTCAATCCAACCTCGTGGAATAATATTGTTTTGTGGGGCATCTATTGTCCCGCCCATATTTTCAACTTCACGATGAGTACGAATATCAATTAATACCATATCCAGTTCTTCATCGAGCATGCTTTTAAGCCCTGACGTACTAATAACAGTGGTTTCTTGCTCTGCTTGACGTTGTAATTCTTGTCCAGTGGTAATACCATTCGCAGCCTGAATAGCCGATGAAGCAAGCATTAATAATAAACTGCTGATGAGTGTTTTGAGCGCTGTCATAATATAATCCTTACCGTTAAAGAACTCATAAGACTGCTCTTTGAATTTTAAGTTCGACCTAAGTGTCTTGCTACCATTAGAGTGAGGTTTCATGAGGCAGCCAGATTGATTATAAATACACTTTGAGATATCTCTAAAAAATTTTAAACCCATTTTTTTGGTTTTTGTTGAGACTCATGAAAAACACGTAAAATTTGTAACTGATTATTAATTATACGATAGGGAATAAGGTAAGGAAGATCAACCACTTGTTTTTCATACACATCTTCAATATCTGTGGCCTGACCCAAATAAGGCTGTTTAGATAAAAGCTGTACTGTTTTAAGAATTATATTGGCAACCTTCTTCGCTGCACTGGGGTTTTCTTCAGCAATATAGTCACGAATATTACTTAAGTCTTGGATAGCCCAAGGCAACCATACAATTTTCATTATTATTTATTTAGGGAATATATCTGCTTTAGGTGCTGTTTTTTCTTCAGCATCACCCCAGCTTGATAACCAATTTTCCACCGATTCATTTGAAACAAAGACACCTTTATTTGCTTCTTCAACCGCTTGCAGTATCTCTTTTGTTTTCCATGAATTTCGTGAAATATATTCATCAATAGCTTTATTAGTTAAAAAAGATCTAGAACGCTTTGTTGCTCTAGTTAATGCATCCAATTGATTGAATAGATCATCTGAAACTCTTAATGAAAGTACTTTACTCATAATTAAATTAGTTAAATTACAACAGTGTATACATTGTATACACACTTAGGTTTTTGTCAAAAACAAAAGTGCCCCAAAAGTTAAGGTTGTAGGCGCAGGAGTGGGGTCTTTTTAGAGGTGGCTAAGTTTAGTTGCTAGTCACCTAGGCCTTTAAGGAGACACTGATTAAGGAGGCACTGAATAACCGCGATTAGAATTTTACTGAGAAAAAATGCGCGTCAAGTTTCGTTAAATGCGTCGTAATAGCTGGCTATTGCGTCGAATTTAACGGAAGTTGTCGTGCATTTTAGCCAGAAAAAAATAATTGGCGGTTGTTCAGAGACTCCTTAACTAAAGTAAACCTCAATA
>CAYZQE010000085.1:0-10652 GCA_964480635.1 uncultured Gammaproteobacteria bacterium
AGGATCTCCTTAAGAAAAAGCGGAGTGCCTTTCCATTGCATTGATAAAAAACTCATTAAAACATTGTACTTTTAATGGTAAATATTTTTTATCTAAATAAACCATACTTATCGGGAATTTCACTACCGACAAATCACCCATCACTTGCTGTAAAGTACCCTTCTCCAGATGCTTATAAACCAACCAATATGGAAGTGCGGCGAGCCCCATACCAATTAATGCCGATTCTAAAATCATGTTTCCACTATTACAACGCAAGCTGCTTTCAGTCGTTATGCCAATATTCGCATTGCCCATCACAAAAGCCCAGTCATGGTGCAATGAATAACTAATGCAATTATGCTGTTTTAGTTCTTTTGCGTTTTGTGGCGTGCCAAATTGCTTTAAATATGAGGGTGATGCCACGATACAATAATGGCTATCTACGGCATGCTTTGCAAATAACGAACTATCACTTAATACACCGACTCGAATGGCAACGTCAACACCCTCTGAGACTAAGTCTATTTCTCTATTATCCAAGATAAGGTCTATTTTAATATCGGGAAAGGATAGCAAAAAATTCTTAAGCAATGGTGCTAAAATTGAATTTGAAAAATCAACGGGTGCGGTCATTCGAAGTACACCTTGTGGCGTGACAGTTTGGTGTCGTACCAAGGCTTCTGTCTCATCTATATCATCTAATATTTTTTGACAACGTTGAAAATAAACAGCCCCTGCTTCCGTTAACTCTTGCTCTCTACTCGTTCTTCTTAGCAACTTAACGCCAAGGTCTTTTTCTAAGCGACTAATATTTTTACTAATCGTTGGTTGTGTTGTATTAAGCTCTCTTGCAACCGCAGAAAAGCTCCCAGAACTCACGACTCTAACAAATATTCTCATTGCACCAATTCTATCCATTAGCACGCCCCATCTATTCCAATAAAGAATAGATGGTATGCCCGCTAGCTGCATTCTATTCCATAAATAACAGAGTAGGATACATCTATCCAATTTAATAACACAAACAGAGAGCAACAATGACTAAAGCAACCATCGCTAACAATAAACCAGTATCTGTTCATCTTGAAAAAGGCACGGATTATTATTTTTGTACCTGCGGTCGCTCTTCCAGCCAACCTTTTTGTGATGGTTCTCATTCAGGTACATCATTTACCCCACAGAAGTTTACTGCTGAGAAAGATGGTGAAGCATGGCTATGTGCTTGCAAACAATCGGATAACCAGCCTTTTTGCGATGGCTCACACAAATCACTTAGCGATGATTTAGTGGGCAAAGAAGCGACTTAGACAGCTTTTACCATGAACTTAAAGAACACTATCCATCAATTTGGCTGGCTATCCATTATTTTGCATTGGCTTATGGCCATAGGGCTGATAGCTATTTATTTTTTAGGCATTTATATGGTCGATTTAGATTACTACGACACGTGGTATAACCAAGGTCCTGAAATACATAAAGCCGTAGGCATTATACTCACTGCAATGCTTATATTTAGAGTCGCGTGGATCTATTCACACCATAAACCGGAGCCTATCGAGCAACGCGCTGTATTACGAACACTCGCAAAACTTGCTCACATGGCATTATATACATTGATCTTACTTTTGATTGTTAGTGGTTATTTAATATCAACATCAAAGGGACAGGGCATCAATATTTTTAGCCTGTTTGAAGTACCAGCAACCTTACTTGTCAGTAGCACTAACAGTCAGTTTTTAGGTAAAACCCATGATGTGCTGGCATCTGTTTTTATTGCTATGACTTTGCTGCATACAACGGCAGCGTTAGTGCATCACTTTATATTTAAAGATAACACGCTCAAAAGAATACTTTGGGTTAAAAAAACGTAGCTATGCAGCAAATAGTCGTCATCACCCGAATCGCTACCAAACAACAACCATTACATTAGGAGAATACACATGAACAAAAAATTACTTACCAGCGGCCTTCTATCATTAGGCCTATTAATGAGTTCTTTTACTGCTCAAGCCGCAGATTACATAATTGATACAAAAGGCATGCATGCCTCGATTAAATTTAGAGTTGTTCATTTAGGTTATAGCTGGCTTTATGGTCGCTTTAACCAATTTAATGGCCAATTTAGCTATGACCAAGCTAGCCCTGAAAAAACAACCTTAAGTATTAACATAGACACCAACAGTGTTGATTCAAATCATGCAGAACGCGACAAACATTTACGTGGTGATGACTTTCTACATGTTGATAAATACCCTACTGCAAAGTTTGTCAGTACTGGCTTTACTTCTGGTAAGAATGGCGCGGGTGTTTTAACTGGCAATTTCACTCTTAACGGTGTCACTCTGCCTTTAGACATAGCGGTGACAAAAATTGGCGAAGGGAAAGATCCTTGGGGTGGTTATCGTGTAGGCTTTGAAGGCAAGGCTAAATTCACTATGGCTGATTATGGGATTTTGAAAAACTTAGGCCCAGCGTCTAAAGATGTTGAGTTAATGCTATCCATAGAGGGCGTTAGAAAAAAATAACGCGTTATAGCGTATTTCAGTGATAATACAGATTAATTACTGGTCTTTACCACCACCTAAGCACTGTGGCGAGTCGGCAACGGCTCCGCCTTTTTCAAACCACTCATTAGAGGTCATGGTATGTAATGCTAGGGCATGAATTTTTTCTAAAATAGTTTTTAACGCGGCATTCACTGCGCGGTGACGTTTAATAAGCATCAGCCCATCAAATTGCTCTGACACAATAGTCACTTTAAAATGCGACTCTGAACCTGGTGCCACATTATGCATATGGCTTTCATTTACAACGTCAAGATGAGTCGGTAAGAATGTATTTTCTAATTGCTGTGTTATTTCTTGTTGTACCGTCATTTTGACATCGACTCTAATAATGTATCAATGGCTAATTTTACTTCAGCCATGGTTTGATAACGTTCATCTAAATTAACTGCCATCATCTTTTTTATTAAAAAACTGAGTTTTGCAGATAAATCTTCATTTATGGTGTGCACCATTTTAGCCTTACCTTCAATATGCTGAAACAATAATGACATCGGCTCACCCTTGTACGGCAAATCTCCCGTAAACATAAAATAACTAATGACGCCCAAGGCATAAATATCAGCCCGATGATCTGCGCCCATTCCTTTTGCACGCTCTGGAGACAAATATGCAGGTGTTCCTATAATGGTACCCGTTTTAGTCAAGTTAGCATCTAATTCTGCCGTGGCCGACGCTATGCCAAAATCAACAACCTTAACCTTACCGGTCGCATCAATTAATATATTACTGGGTTTCAAATCACGATGCACAACCGCTTCATCATGGGCAGCTTGCATACCAGAGGCGATTTGGGTTAATACCAACAAGCCTTCTTGCTCATCATAGATTTTCCCACCTTTAACTTCATCATCCAAACCTACGCTATCAAAATATTCCATTGAAATAGCAGCCACTTTACGCTGATATAAAAAATCATGGATACGAATCACATTGGGATGGCTTATTTTTCTGGCATATTTCAACTCTCTAATAAAACGCTCCCTTGCCGATTCATCTGCCGTTAATTCTGGATGCATAAATTTTATGACAATCACTTCATCAATCATCGTGTCATTTGCCAGTAGCACTCGCCCCATCGCACCACGTCCTATTTCTTTTTTAATTAAATAGCGACCTGCCCATTCCACATTTTCAACCAATTCATCCAAGTTAAATATGTTTTGCTGGGCTTCAACAACTTCCGCAACCTCTATGTGTTGCGTGGCTAACTCAGTCGTATTTATAGCCGCTGTTTCACCCGTAGAATAATCTGTCTCTAATAAAACTTTTAGGTTTTTAGGCAAGGGCGTCAATCTAAATGCTTTATTTATTTCATTAATAACATCCTCAACCGTATCTTTTACCACTCTATCTAAAAGTGGTATCTTTTTAAGCAATACATTTTGAATAGTTTGAGCATGCTTTTCATTGGCCAATAAACGAATTGTTTTTAATGATTCACGCTGAATCGCCACTTCTCTAAACCCTAAACCCTTAAAAGCTATTTCTAAACCTTTTGAATAACGTAATGATCCAACAGCTTTTAAAACATTTAAGGCGGACTCAGGTTTTTCTTTAAATACTTTAGCTAAAATCTTAAGTGATTCTTTTTGATTTGACCCGCCTAGCAAGCCAATCGCTTTTTCACGTATTTGCCAATCATCATGCAATGCCGCATGAGTCATATCTTGAAAACTACCTGTTTCAACAGAATCATCTACAAATTTATCAGACGCCACTCTGATAAACTTATTTCCATCCGTTAACAATGGCCTAGCGACATGAGATAGCTTACCTTTCGCCTGATTTATTAATAAATTAATCGCGGCATCTTGCCGCCAATCATCTAATTTTTCAACGCCTATGAGCAAGCGCCTAAAACAATCAGTCGTTGCCTTAGACACCACTAATTCAGCAGCCAATAATTGTATTTTTTCATCCTTGCTGATAAGAATGGGTGCTATTTTCCCTACCAATTCGTCATCTGACAATTTTAAAATTAAAGGGATTGCCAATTTTTGTTCAGCATCTTTCATACTTGATAGATGATTCAACAAAGGATGAACATCGAATTTTTGATTAATGCTACGTAAGGTATTAAGCGCAGATATTTTAATCATGTGATTTTGATCATCTAAAAATTGGGCGGCTATTTTTGCCGCTTTTTGATGTTTAATTAGCGCTAAAAAATCAAGTAAATGAAGTTTTTTATCGGGTGAATCAACCTTGCTAGGTTGTATTTCGAACGCATCAATATCAAATTTATGGGCTAAATCCTTAGCCATATTAAATAGCCTTGCTGATTCTTTACCCGATAACTTTAGAGCTTGTGTAATAACTTGTTCGGGCTTTAAATGCTCTTTTTGAAATTCAATCACATCTATAATTTGTGCAATTGAAGCATTGGGGTCATTGAGTTTATAGAGTAAAGCTGTTGGGTTAATAGACTGAGATTCCAGCAAAACATCTCTTGCAGCCAGCCTAATATTAATTTGATCACTTTCCATTTCATCTAAAAAAACATCGATTGAAGATGTTTTTAAAATCTCATCACAGATATATCTTAGTGATTTTTGATGCTTTTCACTGGCAGTCGGCATTGCTTCTAAAATTTTTTCTATGGCATTCTTACCGCCGGCTATTAGCTTTTCTACGTATTCTTGCCCTTTACTTCCCTCTAAGTCATCACAAGCCAAAAAACCTTTGATTTGTCGATTAACAATAATTGATCCAAATATAGCCACGTGATGCTTAAGTCCTTATTATTTTTATGCCTTGAAATAAACGCCCAACTAAGAGCGACAATAAACTACTTAAGATTATAGACTAAAATTTTAATTTTACTGCATTAAAAACTGATACCCATTTTCTACAAATGTAATCAATAATTTTGACCCCGGTGGAATTTTCCCAGCCAATAGTAATTGCGCCAATGGGTTTTCAATGTGGTGCTGAATCTCCCTTTTTAATGGCCTTGCTCCATACACGGGGTCAAATCCTGTTAAGCCAATTTCATCTAAAGCCGATTCATCCAATGTCGTGATGATGTCCATATCGGCCAATCGATCGATTAAATAATTCAATTGTATTCGTGCGATTGAACGAATTTCATCCTGCTTTAAGGGATGAAAAACAACCGTATCATCAATTCGGTTAATAAATTCTGGCCTAAAATATTCGGCAACTGATTTCATAACTGTTTCTTTCATCAATTGATAGTTTTCATCACCGGATAGATTCTGAATGTCGGCTGAGCCTAAATTAGAGGTCATAATAATTACCGTATTTCTAAAATCAACGGTTCTACCTTGGCCATCGGTTAAACGACCATCGTCTAATACCTGTAATAAGATATTAAACACATCCGGATGCGCTTTTTCAATTTCATCTAATAAAATAACAGAATAAGGTCGCCTTCTAACCGCCTCGGTTAAATAGCCACCTTCTTCATAACCCACGTAACCTGGAGGCGCACCGACTAATCGAGCGACTGAATGTTTTTCCATAAATTCTGACATATCAATTCGAATCATCGCATCTTCGGTATCGAATAAAAAATCTGCCAACGCTTTACACAGCTCTGTTTTACCAACACCGGTTGGCCCTAAAAATAAAAACGATCCATTCGGCCTTGTTGGGTCAGACAATCCTGCTCGTGAACGCCTTATGGCATCAGACACGGCAACTACTGCTTCTTTTTGCCCAATAACTCGCTGCCCTAACTCTTCTTCCATGCGTAATAGTTTATCTTTATCAGACTCCATCATTTTAGACATGGGAATACCTGTCCAACGTGCAACCACATCGGCTATTTCTTCTTCGCCTACTTTATTTTTTAATAACTGCATGTCATGCATTTCAACATTTGCGGCTAAATCCAAGCTTTTTTCTAGCTCTGGAATTTTGCCATATTGCAGTTCAGACATTTGCGTCAAATCACCAGATCGTTGTGCCGCTACTAGTTCTAAGCGCGCTTTTTCCAACTCTTCTTTAATGTTCGCAGCCCCTTGTAACGCCGCTTTTTCTGAATGCCAAATCTCTTCTAAGTCTGAATACTCTCTATCTAAAGTTAGAATTTCATCTTGTAATAAATTTAAACGTTTTTTAGAGGCATCATCGTCTTCTTTTTTTAGTGCTTCACTTTCAATTTTTAACTGAATTAAACGACGCTCTAAGCGATCCATATTTTCTGGTTTGGAATCTATCTCCATGCGGATTCGGCTTGCAGCCTCGTCGATTAAATCAATCGCTTTATCCGGTAGTTGTCTATCGGCTATATACCGATGTGACAAGGTTGCAGCCGCAACAATAGCGGGATCTGTTATATCCACGCCATGATGAATTTCATAACGCTCTTTTAACCCACGTAAAATAGCAATGGTGTCTGCAACCGAAGGTTCTTGTACCAACACTTTTTGAAAGCGACGCTCTAATGCTGCATCTTTTTCAATATATTGACGATATTCATCTAAGGTTGTGGCGCCTATGCAATGCAATTCACCACGTGCTAAAGCGGGTTTAAGCATGTTACCTGCATCCATCGCGCCTTCACCCTTCCCTGCACCTACCATGGTGTGAAGTTCGTCGATAAATAAAATAATTTGACCTTCTTGCTTTGATAAATCTTTTAATACTGCTTTTAATCGTTCTTCAAACTCACCTCTAAACTTCGCGCCCGCAATCAATGCACCCATATCTAAAGACAATAACTTTTTGTTTTTTAAGCCTTCGGGGACTTCTTTATTAATAATGCGCTGGGCTAAACCTTCGGCAATGGCGGTTTTACCCACACCAGGCTCACCAATAAAAACAGGGTTGTTTTTAGTCCGTCGCTGCAATACTTGAATCGCTCGGCGAATTTCTTCATCGCGACCAATGACTGGGTCTAACTTGCCTTGTTCTGCCATTTTTGTCAGATCAATGGTGTATTTATCTAAAGAATTACGCTGCTCTTCTGCATTGGCATCGGTGACTGATTCGCCACCTCGTATATCGTCTATCGCTTGTTTTAATGACGACGCAGTAGCACCTGCTGATTTCAAACTATCTTTTATGCTTGAGTTTTCGCCCATCGCCGCTAATACAAAAAGCTCGGATGAGATAAACTGGTCGTTGCGTTCTTGAGATAATTTATCACTTTGATTCAAGAGTTTGCCTAAATCATTCGATATATGTATATCACCATCAGCACCATGCACACTGGCTATTTTTTCTAAAACAGACATCAGCTCTGTACGCAATAAAGAGCTATTTATTTTTGCTTGAGTTAATAAGGAGCGTATTGAACCACCTTGCTGATCGAGCAATGCCAACATTAAATGAACTGGTTCTATAAATTGATGATCTTTGCCGACGGCAAGTGATTGAGCATCGCCTAAGGCTTCTTGTAACTTACTGGTAAATCGGTCTATTCGCATCGTATTTCCATTATTTAATATTTGAATACCAACAACATAGTTACAAGTGTCGAGATTTCAACACTCTTATAAAATCCACTGAGCAATTATTGATTTAAATCAACTTATCCAAACCAAACTGGCCATTCGGCCTGTCACTCCATCACGACGATATGAATAAAATTTATCTTTTTCGGTATAGCTACAAAAACCTCCGCCATAGATACCTGTCACGCCCAACTGACTCAATTGGTCTTTAGCTAAACCGTACAGATCCGCTAGGTATTTATGCGAAGATAGTGTTTTAAAATGCTGTTCAGTGTGTTGATACGACTCACTAAACTGCTGTTTCACCTCGACACCCACTTCAAAATGAGCTTGGCTAATGGCCGGGCCGAGCCAAACCATTAAATCAATAGGTTTTGACTGCATTGCTGTTATCGTGTTAATCACAATACCATCAAGCAAACCTTTCCACCCTGCATGAATCGCTGCAATTTCAGTGCCTTGCTTATTACAAATTAACAAAGGTAAACAATCTGCTGTTAACACCACTGCCACTTGGTTTACTTTTTGTGTGATTGATGCATCTGCATTTCGATTATCGAAATTATCTAGTTGCACTGCGATGGTGCTATGGGTTTGATTAAGCCATTGGGGCTCTGAGGGCAAACCGCCTTGATTGATTAAACGCTGGCGATTTTTTTCGACATGAGTCAAATTATCGCCCACATGAGTGGCCAAATTAAAGCTCTCCCATGGCGACTGACTAGCCCCGCTAATGCGTGTAGTACATAAAGACTTTATATTTTTAGGTGCCGGCCAATTTGGTTCAAAGACAGCCATTATTCTACATTATCAGAACGCTCAATCACATCCAATAAATGCCGCATATCGTCTGGCATTTCGGCTTCAAAACTCACTTGCTCTTCTGTCACCGGATGTATAAAACTTAGCTTTCTTGCATGTAATGCCTGACGCTTAAAGTGGTGTAATTTATTATGCAGTTCTTCGGTAATTGATTTTGGCAGTGTTAACCGACCACCGTATACTTGATCGCCTACTAACGGATGCCTAATGTACGCCATGTGAACTCGAATTTGATGCGTCCGGCCTGTTTCTAAATTCACTCGTATTTCCGAGAAGTTCTTAAACTTTTTAAGCACGCTAAAATGGGTAATAGCCTCTTTGCCATCTTCCACCACAGCCATCTTTTTTCGATCATTAGGATGCCGTCCAATCGGCTCTTCTATCGTGCGCCCTGCCGTAATAACCTTTTGCGTCACCGCACGGTATTCACGCTTTACCGAACGCGCTTGTAACTGCTTAACTAAATGGGTATGAGCCGTTAAAGTCCGTGCCACGACCATAACACCGCTGGTATCTTTATCTAAACGATGCACGATCCCTGCTCTTGGTAATTGCTCTAAATTTTGGTCTAAAGCTAACAACCCATTTAACAATGTTCCTGAATGGTGGCCCGCAGCAGGGTGAACCACTAAACCAACCGGTTTATTAATCACAAAAAAAGCATCATCTTGATAAACAACATCAAACTTAATCGCCTCAGCCTTATCTTCAATTTTCTTTTCAACGGGTACATCACAATCAATCACATCACCAAAACATAATTTTTGCTTAGGCACACAGTTTTGCTTATTGAGCTGTATGTAGTGCTGCTTAATCCAATGTTGGATTTTACTGCGCGAATATTCTGGCAACCTCTGCGCTAAACACTGGTCTAAGCGCATACCTGCTTCTAGTTGGTCGACATTGAACTGTTGCTGAATTAATTGGCTAGTCACTATATAATCTTAATAAGTTTAAACATTAATGAATTCTAACCTTATGAAACAACTATTAATACTGGCATTACTAAGTTTCACCTTAATTGCTTGTAGCACTGAACAAAATGACCCAACCGCTAACTGGAACGCTGAGCGTTTTTATATTGAATCTAAAGCAGCCATGGGCAATGGTAATTTTGATATAGCCATTGAATATTTGGAGTCGTTAGAGTCTCGTTATCCCTTTGGAAAATTTGCGACACAAGCTCAACTTGATGTCATTTACGCTTACTATCAATATGACGAACCAGAATCAGCCATCGCATCTGCTGATCGATTTATTAAATTAAACCCAAAACATCCAAATGTTGACTATGCCTATTACATCAAAGGCTTAGCCAATTTTAACCGCGGCGGCACTATCTTAGACAAAATACAAGATAGAGACATCTCGCAGTTTGATGCATCCACATTACATACTGCCTATCGCGATTTAAGCCAATTAATTATTTTATTTCCTAACAGCCGATATGCCGCTGATGTCAAAAAGCGTTTGGTTTTTTTACGTAATCAAATGGCCAAATCTGAGCTCAATATTGCTAAATTTTATCAATCACGTGAAGCGTGGGCGGCAGCAGCTAACCGCATTAAAGTGATCTTAACAAAATACCAAGGCTCTGAAGTGATTAAAGAAGCCTTAGAGATTCAATTAAATGCTTACCAACAACTTGGTTTCAACAACTTAGCAAATGATGTCCAGCGAATAATTGATATCAATTATGGTGCTTAAAGAAGCGCTGATTAAGTTAATTTCCTATGGTGATTAGCAACGAAACTCAGCAGGCTCACCTAGTGAGCTATACGCCGTTTATAATATTCCTCATACTTATTAGAGGAATATCATCATGCCACAAAATACTATTCAATTTCAAAAAGGAATG
>CAYZQE010000086.1:0-10644 GCA_964480635.1 uncultured Gammaproteobacteria bacterium
GAATGGGAATGGGAATGGGAATGGGAATGGGAATACTTTTTTTACCGCGGGGTCATAAAGCCCTAAGTAAAAATAATTAGAGGTTGTTCAGTGTCTCCTTAATCAGCCTTTAAAGCTTTAGCATGATAAGCAATATGCTCACCAATAAAACTAGCTATGAAGTGATAGCTATGATCATAGCCTTCTTGATAACGAATGGTTATTTTTTGACCTGATTGCTCACAGGCCTGTTGCAAGGCTTCTGGCATTAATTGCTTTTCATGATAAAACTCGTCATCTAAGCCTTGGTCGATCAATATGTCGTTAACCAATGCGCCTTGTTCAATTAAAACGGTTGCATCATAAGCGGTCCATTGACCTTTATCATCACCCAAATATGCGCTAAAACAGCCTTTGCCCCAGTCACCATTTATTGGGTGGCATATCGGTGAAAAGGCCGAGACAGAGCAATATGCGCTGGGGTTTTTTAGTGCGCAAATCAATGCCCCGTGGCCGCCCATTGAATGCCCTGAGATTGACTTGATACCGGCAACGACAGGAAAGTTTGCTTCGATTAATGCCGGCAGCTCTTGCGTGACATAATCGTACATTTGGTAATGCTCAGACCATGGTGTTTGTGTTGCATTAACGTAAAAACCCGCGCCCTTGCCTAAGTCATACCGCTCTGACTCATCGGCAACATCATTGCCGCGTGGGCTGGTATCGGGATAGACGATGGCAATGCCATGCTCTGCGGCATAACGTTGTGCGCCTGCTTTGGTTCGCGCATTATCATCGCTGCAGGTTAATCCTGATAACCAATAGAGAGTTGGCACTTTTTTACTGCTTGCCTGTGGTGGCAGATACACCGAAAACATCATGTCGCACTTTAATACAGCCGAATAATGTGTGTAGCGGTTTAAATACCCACCCGACTCTTTGATGCTTTCATTTTTTTTTATGTTCATGTTCTAAACCTAAAACTTTATAACTGAGCGAATACTTTCGCCGCTGTGCATCAAGTCAAACGCTCTATTAATGTCTTCAAGTGGCATCGTGTGTGTTACCAGCGAGTCTAACTCTATTTCACCGGCCATATAACGCTCGACATAGCCGGGCAATTCACTGCGGCCTTTTACGCCACCAAAAGCTGTGCCCATCCATTGACGCCCTACGACTAAATTAAAGGGTCGTGTCTCAATGGTTTGACCAGCACCTGCGACACCTATGACCACTGATTTTCCCCAGCCCATATGGGTGCATTCAAGTGCATCACGCATGACATGAACATTGCCAATACATTCAAACGAATAATCAGGCCCACCATTAAAGGTGTCGTGCATATATTCAACAAATGGACCATTAATTTCACTGGGGTTAACAAAGTCTGTCGCGCCTAGTTGTTTTGCAAATTTAAATTTATCGGGGTTAATGTCAATGGCAATAATTCGTTTTGCACCCGCCATCACAGCGCCTTGAATGCACGATAAACCAATGCCGCCTAAACCAAATACGGCTACGGTAGACCCCGCTTCTACTTTGGCGGTATTTAAAACAGCACCTATGCCCGTTGTCACACCACAACCTAATAAACACACCTTATCTAAAGGGGCTGCTTTATTCACTTTGGCTAAAGCAATCTCAGGAACAACGGTATATTCAGAAAACGTAGAACAACCCATATAATGAAAAATATCTTTTCCATTTTGCGAAAATCGACGTGTTTTATCAGGCATATAACCGGTCCAGATTGTCGGGGCAATTGTTTGGCATAAATTAGACTTATCGCTATTGCAGTATTCGCAATCACCACACTCTGCGATATACAAAGGAATAACATGGTCGCCAACTTTTAAATCTTTAACATCGGCTCCTAACTCAACCACTTCACAACCACCTTCATGCCCTAAAATACAGGGAAATGAACCCTCGGGGTCATCACCTGATAAAGTAAAAGCATCAGTGTGACAAACACCAGAGGCAATCACTTTAAGTAATACCTCTCCTGATTTAGGCCCCATAACCTCCACTTCTTCAATTTGTAATGGTTTTTTGGCTTCCCATGCGACGGCTGCTTTTGCTTTCATTTTCTGTCTCTTTAATTAACGTGACACGACAGTAGAATGAATGTTCATTCTTGTCAATTGCTTTCACCCAAATGTTTCAGTAGGATGCCCTTATGCCCTATTTAAAGAAAATTGCTCTGTGCCCCGAACCGATTGATTGTAAAATTTTAACCGCGGCACTTTCTCTTATCGTTAACAAAGGATATCAACGCGTTTCCATCCATGACATACAAAAGTTATCCAATGTGAGTATTGGCTCTATCTACAATCATTTTGGGGGCAAAGAAGGCGTCGCCACTGCACTTTATAAACATATTATTAATGAATTTGACGAATTAATTGATGATGCATTACAAACTAATGCCTCTTCGAGTGAACAATGCAGCATCATTATTAAACAACTTTTTGAATATACAGAAACACACAGCGATATTATTGCATTTTTATTTCACACTAAGCATGCTGATTTTATTTCTGAAAACCCATCGCTATATAGCTCTAAGCCATTTTTAAAAATCAACACACTTGTCTCGCATGCATTACAGCACGATGAAATAATAAACTCTAAGACGCATATTGTTGTTGCGGGGTTATTTGGCGGTGCGATTTACTTAATACAACAACGTTTAGATGGCGTTACCAATGAACCCCTCATGAATGATTGCTCATCCCTAACTCGTCTACTGTTACCGATTACTTCATAAAAAGGTAAAACTGAAACCTTTTAAACAACACTAAGAACCTAATCAGGCGTTATTTAAAGCAAACCTTTGCTCTAGGTAAGCAATTATATCTGAAGATTCATACAACCACTCAACGCCTTTGTCACTTTCAATCTTTAAACAAGGCACCTGCACTTTCCCGCCTTCTTTTTCTAGCTCTGTTCTATAGGGAGACCCCATTTGCGCACCACGATATTCAATGGGTAAGGCCAATTTATGAACGGTACGTCGGGTTTTTATGCAAAATGGGCAGCCATAAAATTGATACAGCTTTAGCTTTTCCACTTCTTCATTCACTTTTTTCTGTTCTTCATCAGTACGCTTCATCTTTTTAGGTAAGCTGATGAAACTAAAGAAGACCACAATCATGCCGAGGCCATTACGTAATAATTTAATAATCATATTGATACTTATTGATTGTTGCTAATACGCAACATATTAGCATTTTATTGATTACTTATTAAGCGTTCTCTTTCAGGCATAAAAAAAGGAGCCGAAGCTCCTTTTTTAATTACAAATATACAACGTTATTATTTATTGCCACCGCCAAATCGGGGGAAGCACAAATAACGCATAAGCGGTTATTTGTAAGCGTTAGACATTTCTTCTAAAGACTTAACTTTAATTTTGCCTGCATGACCCGCACAACCAAAAGACTCAAAACGAGCTAGGCAAATTGCTTGCATTGCCGCTGTAGATTCTTTTAAGAATTTACGTGGATCAAAGTTAGATGCATTTTCTGATAAGTGTTTACGAACCGCACCAGTAGATGCCATACGTAAATCCGTATCAATGTTAACTTTACGCACGCCGTTCTGGATACCAATTTTGATTTCTTCAACAGGTACGCCATAAGTTTGACCCATGTCGCCGCCGTAGTTATTGATGATTTCTAACCATTCTTGTGGCACAGATGAAGACCCGTGCATAACAAGGTGAGTATTAGGTAATGCTTTATGGATGTCTTTAATGCGGTCAATACGCAATACGTCACCAGTAGGCTCTTTAGTGAACTTGTAAGCGCCGTGAGATGTACCAATTGCAATAGCAAGAGCATCAACGTTAGTTTGCTTAACAAAATCAACTGCTTCGTCTACTGATGTTAAAAGCATATCTAGGTCTAATTTACCTTCTGCTCCGTGTCCGTCTTCTTCGCCCATCATACCCGTTTCTAATGAACCTAAGCAACCTAGCTCACCTTCTACAGATACGCCACCAGCGTGTGCCATGCCAACAACTTCTTTAGTCACTGCTACATTATATTCAAAAGAGGCAGGTGTTTTCATGTCTGCTTCTAATGAACCATCCATCATCACTGATGAAAAGCCAGACTGAATAGAGCGTAAGCAAATAGCTGGCTCTGAACCGTGATCTTGATGCATAACAACAGGAATATGCGGGTACATTTCAGTGGCTGCAATGATTAAGTGGCGTAAGAAAGGCTCGCCTGCATAAGAGCGTGCGCCTGCAGAACCCTGCATAATCACTGGGCTGTTCGCCGCATCAGCAGCTTGCATGATCGCGTGAACTTGCTCCATGTTGTTTACGTTAAAAGCAGGCATACCGAAGTCATTTTCTGCTGCATAATCTAATAATTGTCTTAAAGATATAATAGCCATAGTTTTTTTCTCTTTGCTGTTATTTAAATAATATTACTCTGAAAGTTCGGGCATAGACCCAACCTTAACGATTTTCATTGCATTAGTGCCGCCACCTTCACCAACCAAATCACCTTTTGTAATGATAACTAAGTCACCATCTGTCACCACGCCTTCATTTAATAAAACGTCGATAATTTCTTTATTCACACCCGCGTGTGACTTTGTTTCTGGATTAAACCTAACTGGATTAACGCCACGAAATAGCGTTACTTTGCGTCGTGTTTCTTTGTGGCTCGACAGGGCATAAATGGGAATGCCTGAGCTAATTCGAGACATCCAAAGTGCCGTTGAACCTGATTCTGTATGTGATGCAATCGCTCTAACATTTAGGTGATTGGCGGTGTACATTGTTGCCATTGCGATAGACTCATCAATCTCATTAAACGTTGCATCTATTCGATGAGTCGATGTTTTAACTGATGATTGCTGCTCTGCATTACGACAAATGCGCGACATAGCGGCAACCGTTTCGGCTGGAAAATCACCTGCGGCTGTTTCAGCGGATAGCATCACCGCATCAGTGCCATCTAACACCGCATTGGCCACGTCAAACACTTCTGCACGTGTCGGGATCGGATTACTACGCATTGATTCCATCATTTGGGTTGCCGTAATAACCACACAATTTTTTGCGCGTGCTTTTTTTATTAAGCTTTTTTGGACGGCTGGCAATTGGTCATCGCCAATTTCAACGCCTAAATCGCCTCGTGCAATCATAATAGCATCGGACGCTTCAATAATTGAGTCAATGTTATCTAAGGCTTCGGTGCGCTCTATTTTAGCGATAATGCCGCCTTTTCCACCATGACTGCGTAATAAAGTGCGCGCCAGTTTTACATCAGCCGCGTTTCGAGGAAACGAAATGGCGACATAATCAGCATCAATTGATGCCGCTGTTTTCATGTCTTCTTTATCTTTTTCGGTTAAGGCATCGGCGGATAAGCCACCGCCTTTTAAATTGATACCTTTGTTGTCCGAAAGCTTACCGCCCACTAAAACATTGGTATGAATCTTACTGCCTTCAACTGAATCGACCGTTAACACAATCATGCCATCGTCTAAAACGAGAACATCACCTTTTTTAACATCTTCTGGTAGTTTTTTGTAGGTTAAACCAACGCTGTTGATATCGCCTTCAAATTTATCTAAGTCAGCATCAAGCACGAATTTTGTATTATTAATTAACTTAACAAAACCTTCTTTAAAACGCTGAGTTCTAATTTTTGGCCCTTGTAAGTCAACCAATACACCCACTTGACGACCATTGGCTTTGCCAATGGTGCGTACCATTTCAGCGCGTTTTGAATGCTCTTCTGGACTACCATGAGAAAAATTAAGGCGTACGACATCAACACCTGCTAGCACTAATTTTGTCAGCATCTCTTCTGATTCAGATGCAGGGCCAAGCGTGGCTACAATTTTAGTTCTGCGTAATATGACGTTTGCACTCATTTATATTTTTCTCTTAGCTCCTAAAAGTTACTGTGATTATTTTTTTGCTTGTGCTTCTAGCATGGCGACTGCAGGAAGCTCTTTGCCTTCTAAGTATTCTAAGAACGCGCCGCCAGCTGTTGAAATATAAGTTACTTTATCAAAAATATCATATTTCTGGATGGCAGCGATGGTATCTCCGCCACCCGCTAAACTAAAACCTTCACACTCTGCAATCGCCATCGCAACTGCTTTAGTGCCTTCACCAAATTGGTCAAATTCAAAGACGCCAACGGGGCCATTCCAGACCACTGTGCCTGCTTTCTTAATAATCTCTACTAATTCAGCTGACGAATTTGGCCCTATATCAAAAATCATGTCGTCATCTAATACTTCAGAGGCATCTTTTAAAGTCGCTTCTGCTGTTTCTGCAAATTCTTTTGCACACACAACGTCTGTGGCGATTGGAATTGATGCGCCGCGAGCTTCCATCTTAGCGATAAGCTCTTTTGCTGTATCAACTAGGTCTGCTTCGTATAAAGATTTACCCACATTGTGACCCATAGCGGCTAAGAAGGTATTAGCAATTCCGCCACCAACAACAAGTTGATCTACTTTTTCTGATAAGGCTTCAAGAACCGTTAATTTAGTAGACACCTTAGAGCCACCAACAATAGCAACCATTGGACGCTTAGGATTAGCTAATGCTTTAGCAAGACTGTCTAATTCACTTGACAACAAGATGCCTGCACAAGCAACAGGTGCGTGAACACCCACGCCATGTGTTGATGCTTGAGCGCGATGAGCCGTACCAAAGGCATCCATCACAAAGATGTCGCATAAAGACGCATAGCCTTTTGCTAAGGTTTCATCATCTTTCTTTTCGCCAGCGTTAAAACGTACGTTCTCGAAAAGAACCATTTCGCCGTCTGCAATGTCTGGTGCATTATCTAAGTAATCACCGATTAAACGAATTTCTTTACCTAACTTAGCACTGATGTCATCAGCAATTGGCTGCATGGAGTTATCAGAATCGACCACGCCTTCTTCTGGGCGACCACGGTGAGACATAACCTGAACCTTAGCGCCTGCTTTCATGCAATGCTCAATAGTCGGCATAGAGGCAGCAATACGCGCATCAGAAGTTACCTTGCCATCTTTAACCGGTACGTTTAAGTCTGCACGAATTAAAATGCGCTTGCCCGCAAGATCAAGATCAGTCAATTTGATAAAAGCCATGTATCACTCCGAAAATAGTTAAATGTTAAATTTTGTATCCCTTGCACTTGGTTTGAATGGAGCAGAGCCTAAGACACGCCGTTAAATCTTCCATGATGGCTCTCTTCCACATCCATGTGGAAGAAGGTCTTAGGCCCTGCTCCATCCAAACCTCTCAACTTATGAGATGACTTCTACCTCCTTTCCTTTTGGAAGAGGGGACTAAAACAGTAATCTCTTTTAGATAAGTGCTTGGACTAAAATAGTGTTTGGTAAATCCGAAAGGATTTAACGAACATTACTTAAATAATAAAGTCGCTGGATTACCAATTAACCCAACGACTATGCAAAACTGAGGATTTTTGTTCGAGTGCAAGGCGGAGCAATTTTCTGAGCTGAGGAGCGCACATGTGTGCGTGACCAGTCAGAAAATTGCGACAACGCCGCAATCGGACAAAAAGACCAGTTTTTAACCTACTTGCTTTACTAGGCGAAGCATGTTGCAAGTGTAGCCATACTCATTGTCATACCAAGAGACAACTTTAACGAATGTGCCATCAAGAGCAATACCAGCTTCTGAATCGAAGATTGAAGAAAAGCTATTGCCACGGAAATCAGTAGAAACAACTTTTTCATCTGTGTAGCCTAAAGTATCAGACATAGGGCCTGACTCTGACGCTGCTTTCATAGCAACACAAATTTCTTCGTAAGTTGCTTCTTTTTCTAATTCGATGGTTAAATCGACAACTGAAACGTCAGACGTTGGTACGCGAAAAGCCATGCCTGTTAATTTGCCGTTAAGCTCAGGTAACACAATACCAACAGCCTTAGCTGCACCAGTAGATGATGGGATGATGTTTTCTAAAATACCACGGCCACCGCGCCAATCTTTCATTGAAGGGCCGTCAACAGTTTTTTGAGTTGCTGTTGCCGCGTGAACAGTCGTCATAAGACCGCGCTTAATGCCCCAGTTATCATTTAATACTTTTGCAACAGGTGCTAAGCAATTAGTGGTACAAGATGCAGCAGAAATAATGGCTTCGCCGTCATACTTGTCGTTGTTTACGCCATGTACAAACATAGGAGTCGCATCTTTAGAAGGCGCAGACATCACTACTTTCTTTGCGCCAGCGTCAATGTGCTTCTGACACGTTTCGTCTGTTAAGAAAAAACCAGTACATTCGATGACTAAGTCAGCGCCAATGTCGCTCCACTTAAGATCAGCTGGGTCACGCTCAGCTGTTAAACGGATAGTTTTACCGTTTACGACTAAGTTGTTACCGTCTACAGCGATTTCGCCGTCAAAATTGCCGTGTACTGAATCGTACTTAAGCATGTATGCTAAGTAATCAGCGTCTAGTAAGTCATTGATGCCAACGACTTCGATGTCGCCATTGAATTCTGCAGAAATTGCACGAAAAGCCATGCGTCCGATACGGCCAAAACCGTTAATACCAACTTTAATTGTCATTGTTATTGCTCCTAATTGAAAAATTAAAACTTTTAATATTTATTACTAAAACTAAAACGACTCTCATTTGGGAGCCGTTAAAAATTAAGCTACGTCGTTAATGGCTTCTACAACTTTTTCAACTGTAAAACCAAAATGCTTGAATAACTCTTCAGCGGGTGCTGATTCGCCAAACGTGTGCATTCCAATAACCTTGCCATTTAAGCCAACATACTTGTACCAAGAATCTGTTACTGCTGCTTCTACTGCTACACGAGCTGTTACGCCAGCGGGTAATACTGATTCTTTATACGCATCGTCTTGCTTGTCGTATACGTTAGTACAAGGCATAGACACAACACGCACCTTCTTATCAGAGGCTGCTGCTGCATCCATTGCTAAGCCCACTTCTGAGCCTGTCGCAATAACGATAACATCAGGAGTGCCGTCACAATCTTGTAAGATGTAACCACCTTTATTGATGTTAGCAATTTGGTCGTCTGTACGCGTTTGGAAAGCAAGCCCTTGGCGAGAGAAGATTAAGCACGATGGACCGTCACGACGGTCAATCGCATTTTTCCAAGAAACTGCGGCTTCAACTGTGTCACATGCGCGCCAAATGTTCATGTTTGGAATTAAACGCATAGTAGGAATTTGCTCAACCGCTTGGTGCGTTGGGCCATCTTCGCCTAAGCCGATAGAATCGTGCGTGTAAACAAAGATTGATTGAATCTTCATTAATGCCGCCATGCGTAATGCATTACGTGCATATTCTGAAAACATTAAGAATGTTGCGCCAAAAGGAATGAAGCCACCGTGTAATACCACGCCGTTCATGATCGCTGACATACCAAATTCACGTACACCGTAATTAATGTAGTTAGCATTAGGAATGTCGGCACGCATGGCTTTGTAACCAGACCATTCTGTTAAGTTTGAACAACCTAAGTCAGCTGAGCCACCGAATAACTCAGGCAACATGCCTGAAAATGCTTCGATAGACGCTAAAGAGGCTTGACGTGTTGCTTTCGTTTCGCCTGCCGCGTTTACTTCTGCGATGTATGCTGAAGAAGTCGCTTCCCAGTCTGCTGGTAATTCACCGCTGGTACGACGAGAGAACTCAACTGCTTTTTCTGGGTTAGCTGCTTTATAGGCTGCAAATGCATCATTCCATTCTGCTTCTTTCTTAGCGCCAGCTGTTTTAGCATCCCAACCGCCATAAATATCGGCAGGCACTACGAATGCATCATGCGCCCAACCTAATTCTTTCTTCGTTAAGTCAATTTCTTCTTGGCCTAATGGAGCACCGTGACAAGAGTGTGAACCTGCTTTGTTTGGTGAACCAAAGCCAATCGTTGTTTTGCAACAAATCATGGTTGGCTTCGCTGTGTCTGCTTTCGCTTCTGTAATTGCTTTATCAAGTGCTTCAGCGTCATGTCCATCAACAGCAATAACCTGCCAGCCGTATGCTTCAAAACGCTTAGGGGTATCATCACTAAACCAGCCTTCTACGTGGCCGTCAATTGAAATACCGTTGTCATCCCAAAATGCAATTAACTTGCCTAGGCCTAATGTGCCAGCAAGCGAACATGCTTCATGAGAGATGCCTTCCATTAAGCAACCATCGCCCAAGAACACATAAGTATTATGGTCAACAATAGTATGATCTGCTGTATTAAACTCTGCACCTAATGCGCGCTCAGCAATTGCCATGCCCACACCGTTAGTGATGCCTTGGCCTAAAGGGCCAGTCGTTGTTTCAACGCCAGGCGCATAACCATACTCAGGATGTCCTGGTGTCTTAGAATGCAATTGACGGAAGTTTTTAAGATCATCAATTGATAATTCATAACCTGTGAGATGCAATAAAGAATAAGGCATCATTGAGCCATGTCCGTTAGACATAATAAAACGGTCACGATCAACCCAATCAGGATTTGTTGGGTTATGATTCATGTGTCCGTTATATAAAGCTTCAGCAATATCTGCCATGCCCATTGGGGCACCAGGGTGTCCTGAATTAGCTTTTTGTACCGCATCCATACTTAAAGCACGGATCGCATTTGCAAGTTCTCTACGAGATGGCATGGCAATTTTCCTCTGTAATGTTAATTTAT
>CAYZQE010000087.1:0-10171 GCA_964480635.1 uncultured Gammaproteobacteria bacterium
AAATATCGGCAGTTTTAGCAAGTTCAAAATTATTGGACTTGTTCAGAGGCTCCTTTAATTAGGAGTTTATGATGAACCTATTAAACATTGTCTTAATGAGTGTGGTGTTGCTTTCGACTTATGGTTATGCCGAAACCATAGAATTAAACAGTGGGCAACAAAAAACAACATTATTAGAACTGTATACCTCTGAGGGTTGTAGCAGTTGCCCACCCGCTGATAAATGGTTAAGCGCATTAACCGATGACCCCAAATTATGGAAAGAAATCATTCCTATAGCTTACCATGTCGATTATTGGGATTATATTGGTTGGAAAGACCCCTTTGCGAGCGCTAGTAACTCACACCGTCAAAGACGTTATTATCAAGAAAAGGGCATAAGCGCTGTCTACACACCAGGTTTTGTGAGTAATGGTTATGAATGGCGGCGTTGGTTTGGGTTAAAAAAAATAGAACGTTCTCATGAAATGCCAGGTGAATTAAAAGTGTCTATTTATAATGGTGTCTTAAAGGCAGAATATAACGGAAAAGAAATTAAAAAAATGCCCTTAAAGTTGAATGTGGTCATTTTAGGTTTTGGTTTAGAAACCAAAATTAAAGCAGGTGAAAATGCTGGAAGAACTTTAAATCATGATTTTGTAGTGATCGGTCAAGATACCCAAAAGTCATTTAATGGGCAATGGACAATGCCGCTACCTAAGACACAAAAACATGAAATGACGCGCCAAGGAATTGCTGTTTGGGTGAGCCAAACGAATAGACAGCAGCCTATTCAGTCAGCTGGTGGCTGGATAAATTAGTCGTCATGCCTTTAAAAAAACCTAATACTGGCTATGCTTATTGATTAGATCTGCCATCATTTTAATGTGGTTTTCATCATCATTTAAACAAGGGATATAAGCATATTGCTCACCACCATTTGAAATGAATGTGTGTTTATTCTCAATCGCTATTTCTTCTAATGTCTCTAAACAGTCCGCACTAAACCCCGGGCAAACTATTTGCACTGATTTAATGTTTTTAATGGCAGCTAAATCCTTTAGGGTTAAATCAGTATAAGGTTCTAGCCATTGTTTTGGTCCCAGCCGTGATTGAAACGTCAGCATCCATTGCTCATCATTCAGCTTAAGTTTTTGGGCTAATAATTGGGCTGTTTTATGGCATTCAAAATAATATGGGTCGCCATTATCAATGTACTCTTGAGGAATCCCGTGGAATGACATAATGAGTTTTTCGGCTTGAGTATTGTTGACCCAGAATTTTTTAATGCTTGCCGCTAATGCTTCAATATAAAGTTCATGATTATAATAGTTATTAATCATGCGTAATTCGGGTATTTGTCGCCATGTTTTAAGTTCATTGGCAACGGCATCAAACGTAGCAGCGGTGGTAGACCCTGAGTATTGGGGGTACAAAGGCAAAATAATTAATTTTGTACAACCTGCCTCTTTTAACTTGAGCATAGCGGACGGAATAGAGGGTTTACCGTAACTCATGCCTAATTCAACATGATAATTATCTTCGCCAACGTTGTCTTGTAATTGCTTATCTTGAGATTGCTTATTTTGTAATTGTTTATGTAGAGCCTCTGCCTGTTGTACTGAAATTTTTAATAAAGGAGAGCCTTCTTTACTCCAAACAGATTGATAAGCAGCTGCTGTTTTTTTAGGGCGAGTATTGAGCAAGATAACATTTAAAAATAACCACCATAAAACAGGGTGTGCCTCAACCACTCGTGGGTCAGATAAAAACTGTTTTAAATAACGACGTACAGACTTTATATCGCAATCATCTGGTGTGCCTAAATTAGTTAATAGAACACCAATTTTATTTTTACGCTCTGTGGTGGGTGGTGTTTCGTTTAAATACTTCATGAAATTTGTTTTAAAATAAGTTGAGGAAGTGCTTGGTTATTACCTAAGTAGTCTTTCATTATGATGTTAACGTCAGGATGTTTTTGTTGAATCAGTGTGACATCGTTTGGAACATCTTTAGTAACATGGCGACCCGCTGATAGAAAATAAGGAAAGACGTGTATTTCTTCGCCTCCATCTCTGATGCACTGCTCTAATGCTTCTGGGATTAAAGGCTTAGCCAGTTCTAGAAAGCCAGCAATAATATTGCCGTATTGGTTACCACTAATTGCTTGGATTTTAGATGCTAAATCGCGGACTTCTTGATTGGATTCTTCACGCCTAGAACCATGTGCGATAATGACTAAATCAGGTTTAATAGAAGCGGGCATAATAGGCTCTTAATAATAATTGGCGCTACATTAACAAAACTAATTAAATTTATAAACTAGAAAGCGTAGGAAATAATAAGGGTTATAAAAATTGTGGTTTTAATAAGCTCACGTTAATTTGAGTCGATTAAAATATTATCATAGGCTTATTTTGGCACCTCAACTAATAATGCTATTGCTAGCATGCTCAAGTTTAGGTAACGTTGATGACTCACGAGTTATCTTTGAAAGCCACTTTTAATTTAAATATGCCAATATGAATACGCTCCCCCAGTTAATGAATGATCTTAAAAAAGCAAAAGATATTGATACCGTTTGGGGCATAGCGCTAAATTTTTTTAACTCACACGACATCGAGTTTGTTATATATGTGTATTGTAGGGGTTATAAAAACACCAAAGCCGACACCATATTTTTAACCAATATGCCTCAAGAGTGGGGTGATATTTATAATAAAAATCATTATGCCGAGGTTGATCCTTTTTTTAATCATTGTTGCAATGGTTATGAAAACATTAAAACGGGTGTTGAATATAGTGAAGCATATGATTTTATGGACGATGAAGAACATGAATTTGTTCGTGAAGCCTATGCCATGACGGGCTTTAGCGCTGGGCTGTCGGTCACAATGCGCAGAAAGGGCTTGGGCGCTGACTTTGGTGGTTGGAATTTAGGTACTCAATTGACCCAAATAGAGTTTGATTCGGTTTTTGACCAACATGTTAATGCACTCAATTTAGGTGCAACCTATATTCACGAGCAATTAACAATCGTTATGCAAAAAGATAAAGACGAAGTGTCTTCTTATATCGAGCAGCCATTAACTCATAAGCAAATTGCCTGTTTGCAATTATTGGCGCAAGGTAAAAGAACACAGGGTATTGCCGATAAGTTGAATATTAAACCCGTGACAGTTGAACATCATTTGAACAATGCAAAAGAACGACTGCAAGCGAAAACAAGAGAGCAAGCCGTCGCCAGAGCCGTTATTAAAGGTTTAATATATTAGAAGTCATCAGCGCTAACTAAGATTTTACTCGCTTGTAACTAAGCCACACTCTAGAATGCTTTGCAGAACATAATAGAGAAGACTCGAAAAATAAAATTCACATAATAAAAATAAAGTAGTGGCGTAGGATAAATAAGTTGTAATAATGTGATGTTATGTATAGAATTCGCCACCTTAAATTAGTGCAGAAGACGTACTCATTTTAAGTGTTGAACAGAGAAAACAGTTCAATAAGTGAATTAGGGCCCATTTGGGCCTTTTTTGTGCAAGTTACTTTTTAAGAGAATTTCCTTTGGTCGATTTTGAACAAATGTTTTTGCCGGTTGTTGAGTCAATGGGTTATGAATTAGTTGGTGTTGAATTTAGTAGTTCAGATCATCATGGGCACATGCGTGTGTATATAGACAAAGAAGGTGGGATCAATCTAGAAGATTGTACAGAAGTTAGTCACCAGCTAAGCGCTATATTGGATGTGGAAGACCCTGTTCAAGTAGCCTTTGATCTTGAAGTGTCATCCCCTGGGTTAAATCGCCCTTTGTTTAAGGTTTCAGATTTCGCGAAATTTATTGGCGAAAAAGTAAAAATTAAATTAGCAATACCACAGAATAATCGTAGAAACTTTAAAGGGGTTATTACCGCTGTTGAGGGTGATGTCATAGAGGTTGATATTGATAATGAACTCTTTAAATTGCCTTTTAACTCGATAGCTAAAGCCAATTTAATTTATAAATTTTAAGTAATGCAATTCTGAGTAATATTTAGGAAAGAACGATGGAAAACAAAGAAATTTTATTAGTAGCTGACACAGTATCTAACGAAAAAGGCATAGATCCTGAAGTTATATTTGAAGCAATAGAAGCAGCTTTAGAAACAGCAACACGAAAAAAATATCAAAAAGAAATTGGTGTGCGTGTTGAAATTGATCGTTCAACAGGGCATTACGATACGTGGAGACGCTGGGAAGTTGTCGAGCCACTTGAAAATGGTGGCTTAGAAGACCCACTGACACAAACCACATTAGAAGCTGCGCAGTACGAAAATGCAGATATAGTCATGGGTGATTTTATTGAAGAAGAAATTGATTCAGTAGAATTTGGTCGTATTGCTGCCCAAACAGCAAAACAAGTTATTGTTCAAAAGGTAAGAGAAGCAGAGCGCCAAAAGGTTGTTGAAGCTTTTGCAGACCGCGTCAATACCATGATTATGGGGCAAGTAAAACGTGTAGAACGTGGTAATGTTTACATCGATTTAGGGGGTAATGCAGAAGGTTTTATCCCGCGTGAAGAACTCATACCCCGCGAGTCATTTCGTGTCGGTGATCGTGTTCGTGCATATCTCTTTAAAATAAACTCAGAATTACGTGGGCCTCAGCTATTTTTAAGCCGTATTGTGCCAGAATTACTGATTGAATTATTTAAGCTTGAAGTGCCAGAAGTTGGGCAAGAAATGATTGAGATTATTTCAGCAGCGCGTGACCCAGGCTTACGTGCAAAAATTGCGGTTAAAAGTAACGATCCTCGTATGGACCCGGTGGGTGCTTGTGTTGGTATGCGTGGTTCACGTGTGCAATCGGTCTCTAACGAATTAGCTGGAGAGCGCGTCGATATTATTTTATGGGATGATAATCCTGTACAATTCATTGTAAACGCCATGTCACCTGCTGAGGTTGTTTCTATCGTCATGGACGAAGAGAAAAATAGCATGGATATCTCAGTGCCAGAAGATAAATTATCTCAAGCCATTGGTCGTGGTGGGCAAAATATTAAACTAGCCTCTAAATTAACAGGCTGGTCATTAAACGTTATGGATGAAGATGCGGCAAATGAAAAAGCCGAAGCAGAATCTAGTAAAATTGTTGCCCTGTTTATTGAGCAGCTTGATGTTGACGAAGAAGTTGCAGCAATTTTAGCGTCAGAAGGTTTAACCAGTATTGAAGAGGTTGCTTACATTCCTGCTGAAGAACTTGTTGAAATTGACGGGTTTGATGCAGATGTTGTTGCAGAGCTTCAAGGTAGAGCGGGTGACGCACTATTAACATTAGCAATCACAACAGAAGAGAATGCTAAAGACCCCGAGCAAGATTTATTAGATATGGAAGGAATCACCGAAGAGTTAGCCTATAAGCTAGCAGCACAAGGTGTTTGTTCAATGGAAGATTTAGCAGAGCAGTCAGTTGATGAAATAACTGAAATTGACGGCATTGATGATGCATTAGCAGCTCAGTTAATTATGAAGGCTAGAGAGCCTTGGTTTGCTGAAGAAGCTGAATAATACTGGTTTTATAATCAGTTAAAGTGCATCAGTTAAAATAAGCAGTTAGAGCGTTAACAAAAAGTTAAAAGTAAGAGTAAAGGTTAAGAATCATGGCAAATGCGACAGCAAAACAATTATCCGAAGTCGTCGGAGTATCTGTAGAAAAGCTTTTAGAGCAATTAAAAAATGCAGGCGTCGACGTGTCGGGCCCTGACGATCCAATTTCAAATGAAGATAAAATGAAGTTGTTAACGTCATTGCGTACAAGTCATGGCAAGGCATCGTCGGATGGCCCCAAAAAAATCACTTTAAAGCTCAAGAGTAAAACAGAGCTTAAAGTAGGTGGTACATCAAGAACAGCAGGTGCGAAAACAATTAATGTTGAAGTTCGTAAAAAGAAAACCTTTGTTCGCCCTGGTGCAGCTGCAAGTCAAACTGAAACGGCTGCTGAAGAAGCAGAATTTAAGCGTCAAAGAGAAGCATCAATTGAAGAAGCCCGTGCCGTTAAGTTACGTGCAACCGATGATGCAAGACAAGCTCAAGTTGTTGCAGAAACATCACGTTTAAAACAACAAGAAGACATCGCTGAAAAAGAGCAGGCAAACAAAGATAAAGCGATTCAAGATGAAATTGACCGTGAAGCCCAGCTTAAAATTGACCAAGAAAAACTGCAAAAAGCTAAAGAAGTAAAAAAACAAATTGCAGAAGAAAAGGCGGCAAAAAATAATACCAACAAAGGCAACGCAAAAAACACACGTTATGGACGCGATAAATTGCATGTCGCTAACACTTCGGGACGTAAAAAGCCAAAAGGTAAGGCTAAGCGTGCGAAACGTAATGAAGCTATTGCCGATAATCAGCATGGCTTTGAAAAACCAACAGCACCTGTCATTAGAAATGTCGATATTCCAGAAACAATTACGGTGTCAGATTTGGCAAAACAATTGGCGGTTAAAGCTGCCGATGTGGTTAAAGAATTGATGAAAATGGGCACTATGGCCACTATTAATCAAATTTTAGATCAAGATACTGCCATTCTTTTAGTTGAAGAGATGGGACACTCTGCAACAGCTGTTAATGAAGACAGTTTTGAAGAGGAATTGATAGCGGCATTAAAAGCAACGGGTGGTGATGAAGTATCTCGTCCTCCTGTGGTTACCATTATGGGGCACGTTGACCATGGTAAAACATCGTTATTAGATAACATTCGTAATTCACGTGTTGTGAATGGTGAAGCGGGTGGCATTACACAGCATATAGGTGCGTATCATGTCGAAACCGATAATGGCATGATTACCTTTTTAGATACGCCGGGTCATGCCGCATTTTCGGCTATGCGCCAACGTGGTGCTCAAGCGACTGACATTGTGATTTTAGTAGTTTCTGCTGATGATGGTGTGATGCCTCAAACTAAAGAAGCGGTTAAACACGCAAAAGAAGCGGGTGTTGGTTTATTAGTTGCTGTTAACAAAATAGATAAAGAAGGTGCAGACCCAGATCGTGTACGTAATGAGTTAAGTGCTTTAGATGTTATGCCAGAAGAATGGGGTGGCGATGTTATCTTTAAAAATGTATCGGCACTCACAGGTGAAGGTATCGAATCATTATTAGAGTCTGTTTTATTGCAATCAGAAATGATGGAATTAAAAGCACCCATTGATGGAACGGCCTCTGGTGTTGTTGTTGAATCTACATTGGATAAGGGTCGAGGCCCTGTCGCAACGATACTTATCCAGTCAGGTACATTGAAAAAAGGTGACATATTATTAGCCGGCACAGAATATGGTCGTGTTCGAGCGATGACAGATGAAAATGGTAAACAACTTAAAGAAGCAGGCCCCTCTATCCCTGTACAAGTTATTGGCCTTTCTGGAACACCGAATGCAGGCGATGAAGTTTTTGTTGTTGAAAATGATCGTAGAGCCCGTGAGATAGCGAGCGCACGTTTAACTAAGATAAAAGATATTCGCATGGCTGAGCAGCAGAAATCTAAGTTGCAAGGCATGTTTGATGCAATGGAAAATCCAGATGTGGCTGAAGTCACTGTCATCATTAAAGCAGATGTTAAAGGCAGCTCTGAAGCGATACGTCATTCATTAAATGCATTATCGACAGATGAAGTGAGAGTCAATATTGTTGCTGATGGCGTGGGCGGCATTAATGAATCGGATGTGAATTTAGCATCAACTTCATCGGCTATATTAATTGGTTTTAATGTTCGAGCCGATGCTTCTGCTAAACGAATCGCAGGTGATTTTGGCTTAGATATTCGTTATTACAGTGTTATTTATGACGTTATTGATGATATTAAGGCAGGCATGTCTGGCTTGTTACCACCAGAAACACAAGAAACAATTGTTGGTTTGGCTCAAGTTAAAGATACCTTTACATCGCCAAAATTTGGCACCATAGCTGGTTCTATTGTAATTGATGGTCAAATCCGTAGAGGCTTACCTATTAGAGTATTACGTGATAGCGTGGTTATTTATGAAGGCGAGCTTGAGTCATTAAGACGTTTTAAAGACGATGTCGATAAGGTGGCTAATGGTACTGAGTGTGGTATTGGTGTGAAGGGTTACACTGATGTTCAAGCAGGCGACCAAATAGAAGTATTTGAACGCAAAGAAGTTGCTCGCACCTTAGATTAATTGTGAAAGAATATTCTCGCAGTGAACGGCTTAGCTCTCAAATACACAGAGAAATAACGGGCTTAGTTAGGCACTCTTTAAAGGATCCGCGTATCGGTGACCCTTCTATTTTGGAGGTTAAGGTATCTCGTGATTTGTCAGTCGCTAAGATTTATTTTAGTTTATTAGAGACTGAAAATAGCAAAGAAGTACAGAAAGCATTGAATAATTCTGCTGGATTTTTACATCGAGAATTAGGGAAAATGCTACAAATTCGCATTATTCCTCAGTTACGTTTTATCTATGATGATACCGACGTAAAAGCCCAAGCAATGGATGCATTGATTACTGATGCTATGAAAAACATAAAGCCAGATGATGCTTCTGAAACCGATTAAATTTACAAACTAGTCCTTTCACTTCAACCCTCTCCCAAAGGGAGAGGTGGTTAAAATCAAAAATCATGTCTAAAAAAGCCAGAACCCCCCGAAACTTCCGTGATGTTAACGGTATTCTATTGCTCGATAAGCCAGCAGGCTTAAGCTCTAACAAAGCCTTGCAAAAAGTTCGTTATTTATTTAAAGGTAAAAAAGCAGGTCATGCAGGCAGTTTAGACCCTTTAGCTACTGGGCTTTTACCCATTTGTTTCGGTGAAGCAACAAAATTCTCAACTTTTTTACTGGATGCTAGTAAACGCTATAGAGCAATCTGCCAGCTAGGCGTTAGCTCGACCACGGGCGATGAAGAAGGTGAGTTAAGTGATAAAATTGATGTCACGGTGTCTAAAAATGATGTTATTGAAGCATTGCAGCAATTTTTAGGCAAAACACAACAAATTCCACCCATGCATTCAGCATTAAAGCAAAATGGTGTGCGCTTATATGAGTTAGCACGCAAAGGCGAAGTAGTTGATAGACCGCCGCGTGACATAGAAATTTATGATATTGAATTGATTGATTTTGATGAAGAAAAAGATCAAATAACCATAGATGTGCATAGCTCTAAAGGCACATACATAAGAACCTTAGTTGAAGATATTGCAATTTCATTGGGAACAAAAGCTTATATCCTTCAATTAGATAGAACAGGCGTTCACCCTTTTTGGGGCATGCCAACGTTCACCTTTGACGACTTAGATATCTTAGATGAAGCTAAAAAACTGGATACATCGTTATTGCCTATAGATACCGCAGTTAGTGATTGGGCAGCTGTTTATTTGGATGAAAATGCGAGCTATTACTTAAAGCTGGGTCAGCCTATTCAAGTGCCTAATGCACCAGCAGAGGGTTTTGTACGTTTTTTTGATGAAAATAAAAAGTTTTTAGGTGTTGGTGAAGTAAAAAGTGATGGCAATTTAGCCCCCAAACGTATGATGCGAACAGAAACCTAAGTTGATCGCGGTTAGTTAGTTGGAGAGATACAAGAGACTCCTTAAGATGTTCGGAACGACTGATTGCCCATGCGCAGTTGGCTAAAATACTGCGCCGATTTTAGTGATAAGTGTTTGCTCAAAGAGTTTTGGCGACATTTTTTTAAGTTGAGAAACATAGTCTTTAACACCTATAGCGTGTATATCAAAGCCATAATGAGTCGGTAATCCACCACCAATATCAATCCATTTAATTTGTTTTGAACGTTTGTTTTTATGGATGTCTGATTATTAATATAATTGAATGTTTTATAATGCAAAAAAAATTAAAGACGCCTTAAAACAAAAGAATCTAGCGCTATTTTCACTAGGCTAAATTAAACGGAGTCTAAATAGCGAATATACCCACAATTATTCCAAAATAACCTTGTTTTTCCTTGTTCATTGCCACGCCCATAGGTAAAATGCCACCTCTTTTTTTTTGAGCAATTAAATAGGTAATCCCATGTCAATGACTGCAGCACAAAAGAGCGTAATCGTTGAAGAGTATAAACGTGACGAAAAGGACACAGGTTCTCCTGAAGTTCAAGTCGCATTATTGTCTTCGCAAATTAAGCATCTTACAGAACACTTTAAATATCACATTCATGATCACCACTCTCGTCGTG
>CAYZQE010000088.1:0-10017 GCA_964480635.1 uncultured Gammaproteobacteria bacterium
ATGATGGAAGAGATGGTTAGTAGTTTATTTAAAACCGTCATGGATGTGGATATTCCAACCTCTTTTGTGCAAATGACCTATGCCGATGCGATGGAAAAATATGGCTCAGATAAGCCAGATTTACGCATTGATATGGAATTGATTACCATTTCTGATATTTTAAAAGACGTTGAATTTAAAGTGTTTTCTGGCCCAGCCAGTAGTGAAGATGGCCGTGTTGCCGCCTTAAGAGTGCCAAATGGTACGAGCTTATCGCGTAAAGACATTGATGGTTACACCAATTTTGTGGCTCGTTATGGTGCAAAAGGCTTGGCTTATATTAAATGTAATGACGTGAGTCTTGGTCGTGAAGGTCTACAGTCGCCTATCCTAAAGTTTTTACCCGATGAAGCGATTACAGAAATTATCGAGCGTACTGGCGCACAAACAGGCGATATAGTCTTTTTTGGTGCTGATAAAACTAAGGTTGTTAATGAATCCTTAGGTGCATTACGTTGCAAGCTTGGCGAAGACATGGGCTTAATCAATGAAGGTTGGAGATTCATGTGGGTGATTGACTTCCCCATGTTTGAATATGATGAAAACGCGAAACGCTGGAGTGCATTGCACCATCCATTTACAGCGCCTTCGTGCTCATTAGAAGAGCTAAAGGCAAACCCAGGAGCAAGCTTATCGCGTGCTTACGACATGGTGCTTAATGGCACTGAGTTAGGTGGCGGTTCAATTCGTATTCATAAGACTGACATGCAGCAGCAAGTGCTAGAAACTTTAGGTATTGACGAACAAGAAGCGGAAGATAAATTTGGTTTCTTATTAGAAGCCTTAAAGTATGGTTGCCCACCTCATGGGGGCATCGCATTTGGTTTAGACCGCTTAATTATGTTAATGACGGGGGCAAAATCTATTCGTGACGTCATGGCTTTTCCTAAAACGCAAACAGCGTCTTGTTTATTAACCTCTGCACCATCACCTGTTAGTGATCGCCAGTTAAAAGAGCTATCAATTCGTGTGCGTAAACCACAGGTAGCTGAAGAAGAATAAACTCTGATTGAGATTGTCCTTATCGTTACCAAGGGCAATCTGAGCCACATGTATTTATGATGGAAGCTCATTTTAAAAAATAATAGAGAAATAAGGTAGGAAGCATTATGTCAGCCGCTTTAGATATTTTAAGTTTTGCAGGATTAGATGATAAAACATGTGACGAGCGAATAGCGGCGGCGAAAGCTAAGCTAGGCGATCGCGTGGTGATTTTAGGTCATCATTATCAGCGTGATGAAGTGTTTAAGTATTCTGACTTTACGGGTGATTCTTTAAAGTTATCTCGTGAAGCTGCAAAATCGAATGCCGAATATATTATTTTCTGTGGCGTACACTTTATGGCCGAGGTGGCTGATATATTGACTCGCCATGACCAAGTGGCCATCTTGCCAGACTTATCGGCGGGTTGCTCTATGGCTGATATGGCTAACTTGCAAAAGGTAGAAGATGCTTGGCATCAGTTGGCGACTGTGATCGACCCCGATGACACGATAACGCCGGTTACTTACATTAATTCGGATGCTAATTTAAAACACTTTTGTGGTTCTCATAATGGTGTTGTCTGTACCTCTACTAATGCCCAAAAAATCTTAGAATGGTCCTTTTCACAACGCGAAAAAGTGTTGTTTTTCCCCGACCAACACCTTGGCCGTAACACCGGTTTTAAAATGGATATTCCGTTAGACAAGATGGTGATATGGGATTATGACTTACCTATGGGCGGCCTAAGCGAACAACAAATTAAAGAGGCTAAAATCATTTTATGGAAAGGTTTTTGCTCAGTGCATCAAATGTTTAAGCCTTCGCAAATTGAACAATTTAGACAACAAGTGCCAGATGGTAAGGTAATATCTCATCCTGAGGCTAGCTTTGAAGTGTGCCAAGCATCTGACTATGTTGGCTCGACGGAATATATCAATAAAGTGATCGCTGATTCACCTAATGGTACACATTGGCTAGTCGGCACTGAGCTTAACATGGTGAATCGTTTGCACGAGCAAATGAAACCTTACAATAAAACCATACAGTTTATGTCGCCTACCTTATGCATGTGTTCAACCATGTTTCGCATAGACCCTCAGCATTTAGCTTGGGTGTTAGAAAATTTAGTCGAAGGCAATGTGGTTAATCAAATAAAGGTTAATGACGAGGTGGCCGCTAATGCGCGTACGGCATTAAACCGTATGTTGGACATTTCTTAATCCTATAACCCTTAATCATATAGCCCTTAACCATTAGAGATCATGAGCAGCAACATTAAATCATTACATACAACGGCAGCCACCAAAACTATGTCACTGATTGGTGACTACGGCATGAGTGAGTTCGTATTGCATCGTGGCGGTCATTTGCCAGAAGTGACGTTGGCATATGAATCATGGGGTGAGCTTTCGGCGAATGTCGATAATGCCATTCTTATTTTTACGGGTTTATCGCCCACGCCACATGCGGCTTCATCTGAGCTAGACCCAACACCCGGTTGGTGGGAATATATGATTGGCCCTGGAAAAGCGATTGATACTAATCGCTTTTTTGTTGTCTGTGTTAACTCATTGGGTGGTTGCTTTGGTTCAACGGGGCCAATGAGCGTTAACCCAGAAACAGGCAAGGCTTATGGTACTGATTTCCCTGAATTGTCGATTGAAGACGTTGCTAAGGCAGGGCATCACTTATTGTTAGAGTTAGGCATCGATCATTTGCATTCAGTGGTCGGGCCATCTATGGGCGGCATGATTGCTCTTGCCTATGCATTGCAATACCCCGATGAAATAGACTACATGATTAACATCTCTGCTGCGTGCCGAGCCTTGCCTTTTACCATCGCCATGCGCTCGCTACAACGTGAAATTATACGTTGTGATGAACTATGGAATAACGGGCATTATTATGAAGGTGAGCAGCCATTAAGTGGTATGACGCTAGCACGAAAGTTAGGTTTAGTGTCCTATCGTGCCGCAGAAGAATGGCATCAGCGTTTTGACCGCGCACGCATTGATAAAGAAAAGCGTAGTAATGAGCCTTTTGGCTTAGAGTTTCAGGTTGAGTCTTATTTGGATTATAATGCCAAAAAGTTTATCCATACCTTTGATGCAAACAGCTATTTGTATATGTCTCGCGCGATGGATTGGTTTGATGTTGCGGATCACGGTGGCTCTGTCAAAGCAGGCTTGGCTAAAATTCATACTAAAAAGAATTTGATAGTGGGGGTTACAACCGATATATTATTTCCTGTTGTACAGCAACAAGAAATGGCCGAAGGGCTTAAAAATGTAGGCAGAAAAGTTGACTATGCTGAACTTGACTCAATCAGTGGGCACGATGCATTTTTAGTGGATAAAGGCAGTTTCTCACCTATTTTACAGCGCTTTTTACAAGACATCTAAAACAGTAAAAGATCACCATCACTATCATCTCTGACGATGGCAGTTATTTTGTTTTCATCGACTAATTGTTGATACTCGCCGGTTCTATTACGCCCATTTTTTTTACAATAATATAAAGCACTATCCGCTCTAGCAATGGTTTCATCAATGGTTAAATCAGTGTTAAAAGCGGTATAGCCAATACTGATGGTCACGTGGTTGATTTTAGGAAAAGAATACTGGGCGACATTTTCTCTAAAGCGCTCTAACACCGAATGAGCTTCTGTATCGGTAATGTTCATCAATACCACTGCAAACTCTTCACCGCCATAACGAAATAACAAATCGTTATCTCGAAATGAATCTTCCATTAACTGGGCGAGTTGCAATAACACTTCATCACCATAAAGGTGGCCATAGGTATCGTTAACTTTTTTAAAGTGGTCGATATCTAACATCACATAGTAACTAGGGCTGTCAGCAGTTTTTCGATGGTGGCCTTGGCCTTGGTCTATCAGTTGTAACAGTTTTTTGTCAAATGACCGACGATTTAATAAGCCGGTGAGTGCATCATGATAGGTGCCATGCAGCATATTTAATTGGTGGCAATAAAAATGAAAGAGTTGTTGTAAATAAGCGCTATCGACTAAAAATTCTTTTGAGGGCGTTGAGATATAAAGTGCATAACTCGAATGGACTAAGCCATAATAGGCACTATACCAAGCATGGTCTTGCTTGTTATAAATAAAATAATCATTAGCGCAATTTTCAGATTCGTAATGTTTAATGGTTTTTAAATGTTCGTCAGAAATGGACAGATAGTTTGTATTGGTCGATGATAATAGCTTCCAATCTTTATTAGAACGTTCGAAAATTATGAGATTAACGTCATCTTGATGATCGGGCGCTGCATTTTGAGTAAAGCTAGCGAGTAATAAGTCGGGGTCATTAATTTTACTTAAAGCAGTAAAAGAATGATATTTACAGTCGATCACTCAATAACTCCAGAGTTTAATATGCGTTTTATTATGGTAATATTGCCATAATAAAACGCATTATAGCTAACCTCCTAAGGTTTTATCAACTGCATTGCTTAAACGTTCGGGATTAAAGGGCTTTTGAATCCAACCATTGGCACCTGAAGACTTTGCTTTTTGTTTTTTATCTTGAGCATCTTCGGTGGTTAGCATCAAAATGGGCGTTTTAATGTAACCTGATAATTTTCGTAGTTCACCGACTAATTCGATGCCTGTCATGTTAGGCATATTGATGTCACTAATAACCAGATCAACGTTATTGCTTTTAGCCCAGTCTAGGGCTTTAACCCCATCTTCATGGGTAACAACAGTGTGACCACGTTTTTCTAATACCGATTTAACTAAGTCACGCATGCTGCGCATATCGTCTACAGCAAGAATAGTTGCCATACAGTTTCTCCTCAAATGATTGTTAACCAATATTGCTGAAGCTGTGGTTAATGCCAGTCAGCAATTTATATATTTTTATATAAGTTTAATCAAATGTAGCAACTATTTTTGAAAGTGCGAGTTAATAATGTCAGTTTTTATAGTTAATTATATGTTCAATATCATTTATCGCTCAAGGTACTGGAGCTTATCGGGTTTACCGTCCCATTCTTCGGCATCTTCAGGGGGCTCTTTACGCGTGTCAATGACGGGCCACAACGCAGATAACTCTTCATTGAGCTGTAAAAAGTGTTCTTGGTCTGCGGGTAAATCATCTTCTGACACGATCGCTTCAGCAGGGCACTCGGGCTCACATAAAGTGCAATCAATGCATTCTTCGGGGTCTATGACTAAATAATTTGGGCCTTCATGAAAGCAGTCAACGGGACAGACATCGATGCAATCCATATATTTGCATTTTATGCAGTTTTCTAAAACAACGAAAGTCATGAGTTCTCCAATTGAAGTAGTGAATCGTCGGGGATAATAAAATGTAAGGGCTCGTCAGTTTCGGGATGTTGAAACTTGAGTTCGGCTGCTTGCAACATTAAATCACCATTATAAGGCGTTTCACCATATTGCCTATCATTTACCACACTATGTCCAATATAGCTGAGATGACGCCTGACTTGATGCTTACGCCCTGTTTTAGGTGATATGGATAATAACGATTGATTCATCTTTTTATCTTGAGCTAAACCAGTGACGGTCGATTGAGCGTCTTGCTTATTAATTTGACTATTAATTTCAACGCATTCATCAACAGGGAATAAGCCTTTTACAATAGCTCGGTAGGTTTTTTGAATGGAGCGAGCTTCAAACAAGCGATGAAGTTTAGAATTGCTATCTTTATTGTGGGCAACCAGCATTAAACCTTGAGTAAAGCGATCTAAGCGATGAGTAATAAAGCATTCTCTATCTTTAAAGACATGCTGTTCAATCCAGCGATGAATGCTCCAGTGAGTGCCGTATTTGCTGCCTTGACTTAACATGCCAGAGGGTTTGAACCAAACACTAAAGTCACCTAAGTCTTTGACTAAAATGGCTTCAAAGGGACATTCTTTTAAAGTGAACTCGTTGCAATAAATATGCAGAGTTTGGTCTGGTTCGATGATAATGTCTGGGTTAAAGATGCGCTTGGTTTTATTTTTAACGCTTAACCAAACTGCGCCGTTATCCATACATTGCAGAATGTATTCTAGGCTGAGTTCTTGCTGTTGCGCACAGACCTCTTTTAGGTTGCTTGGCTGTTCACAGTTTAAGTGTAGTTCGATAGGTTCAATCATGATGGCGCGGAGTATATATTAACTTGTTGTTTCACGAAATTTTTGTTTTCAATGTTTGTTACTGATTTGCTTGAGATATTTCATTAATCCTCTGACTGTTTTTGGGGAGGGGTGTGCTCGTGCCGCACGGGCATTGACTTTTTTAACGCCAAAAAAGACAAAGAAAAAGGCGCCCTAATTAATTCAGCCCTGACGGGTTCCTTCACTTGTGCCTTAAAAATAGGCGCATAGGAACTCGCCTTGCTCAAACAACCTATGCTTTATCCTATTTTTAAGGCACAAGTGAAGCTGATTAAAAAGGGGTGAAGACAAGTAGTCTGAACGATGGTTCTGTATTTTTATTGAAGAATTTGCTGTTTCAGGTCAAATAAAGCATCCATTGCTTGTTTTGGTGTCATATCATCGAGGTCTAAAGCTTCGATTTGTTCAATCACAGGGTGAACTTCGTGCATTTCTTCAACATCATTAAAGCTAGCCTGTGTAAATAAGTCTTGTTGAGGCGATGAGTTCACGCTGTTGCTTTCTAAAATGGCGAGTTTTTGTTTCGCGTTTTTTAATACTAAGGGTGGAATACCGGCTAGTTTAGCGACTTGTATACCAAAGCTTTGGCTGGCAGGGCCATCTTTGAGTTGGTGCATTAAAATAATGTCATCTTTATGTTCGATGGCATCTAAATGCACATTTTTAATTTCGGCGTGTTGTTCTGGTAATTGAGTTAGCTCAAAATAATGGGTGGCGAATAAGGTATAGCATTGGTTATGTCGTGTTAAGTGTTCGGCGCAAGCCCAAGCCAGAGATAAACCGTCAAAAGTGCTGGTGCCTCGTCCTATTTCATCCATTAACACCAAGCTGTTAGGGGTGGCGTTATTTAAAATATTGGCCGCTTCGGTCATTTCGACCATAAAAGTTGAATGTCCACTGGAGAGGTCATCACTGGCACCAATGCGTGTAAATATTTGGTCGATAGCGCCAATGCTCGCGGCTTCAGCAGGTATAAAGCTGCCCATGCTAGCCATAATGACAATTAAGGCTGTTTGACGCATATAAGTCGATTTACCGCCCATGTTAGGGCCGGTAATTAATAACATGGATTTTTCACTATTCAGCACCGTGTCATTAGCTATGAAGCTTTCATTTAAAACCTCTTCAACAACAGGGTGACGCCCATTTTTAATGTTAATTTCTTTATTCGCAGTCATTTCTGGCTTCACCCAATTTAGGGTGATGGCGGCTTTTGCAAAACCATTGATGACATCACATTGCGCTAAGCCAGAGGCGCTTTGTAACAAGGTTTGAGTTTGTTTGGCCAGTTGTAAGAGCAGTTCTTCATATAAAAACTTTTCTCTGGCTAAGGCGCGTTCTTTTGCGCTTAACACTTTTTCTTCAAAAGCTTTAAGCTCGGGCGTGATATAACGTTCGACAGCTTTTAGGGTCTGCCTGCGAATATAGTCAGCAGGTACTTGAGCAGTGTGTAATTTACTAATTTCAATATAAAAGCCATGCACGCGGTTATAAGCTACTTTTAATCCGTTAATGCCTGTTTTTTCTTTTTCGCGTTGTTCTAACTCAATTAAAAATTGGTCAGCGTGCGTACTAAGGGCGCGAAACTCATCAAGTTCAGCGTCATAACCAGTGGCGATGACACCGCCATCTCTGATTAGTACGGGTGGCTCGTCTATGACTGCCCGTTGCAACAAATTAACCGTGTTGGGGTGTTGGCTAATGAGTGAAGCAATGTCTGTAATAAAGGGGCTGTCCAAAGACTGAAGTAAAGTTTGCAATTCTGGCAACAGTGCTAAGCTATTTTTAAGCGTGCTTAAGTCGCGCGGGCGCGCAGAGCCAAGGGCAATCCGCGAGCTAATGCGTTCAATATCGCCAATGCCGTCTAGCAGGCAAGACAACTCTGAAAAGCAGTGTTGTTGAATCAGTGTTTCAACGGCTTGATGTCTTTTTTTAACCAATTGCAAATCACGGCTGGGCTGTTTTAACCAGCGCGATAATTCTCTAAAGCCCATGGTGGTTACGCAATAGTTCATGGTGCTTAGTAGCGTATGTTCAGTGCTATCACTGTGCTGTAAGTTTTGCAGTAACTCTAAATTGCGACGGCTAGCACGGTCAATAATGATGGTATCGTTGGGCTGTTGAACTTGAATGCCCGTAATGTGAGGTAAGGCTGTTTTTAAGGTGTCTTGAATATATTGTAATAAGCAGCCAGCAGCAGCTATGGCACTGGGATACGCCTCAATGCCAAAACCGCCAAGGTCTTTAGTGCCGAATTGATCGCATAAAATACGCTGACAAGTGTCGTCATCAAAATACCATTCGGGCATGGCTAAAGCTTTGCTGAGTTTGTCTTTAAAAAAGGCATTATGAGCATTGTCTGCATATAAAATTTCGGCAGGAGCAAGGCGAGCAACTTCATTTAGC
The DNA here is from genome assembly GCA_964480635.1 of uncultured Gammaproteobacteria bacterium. Lineage (GTDB taxonomy): Bacteria > Pseudomonadota > Gammaproteobacteria > CAYZQE01. The sequence goes on from CAYZQE010000088.1 coordinate 8,584, forward strand.
AGCATATCTTTTGAGTCAACAATGGTGGCATTAAAACGCCCAGAGCTGGCCTCTAAAGAAGCAACACAAAGTTGTGTTTTTGCTTTAATAAGCACGCTAAAGACGCAGCACAAAACATTTTCTTGTTGATCTTGCAGCAGCGCTTCGTCGGTTAAGGTGCCTGGGGTGATAACACGTGCTACCTTGCGTTCTACGGGCCCTTTGCTGGTGGCGGGGTCGCCAATTTGTTCACAAATAGCAACCGATTCGCCTGCCTTAACAATTTTAGCCAAATAGTTGTCGGCAGCATGATAGGGAATGCCAGCCATTGGGATAGGCTCGCCATTAGCTTTGCCGCGTTTAGTTAATGTTATGCCTAGCAACTTAGAGGCTTTAACGGCATCGTCAAAAAACAATTCGTAAAAATCGCCCATGCGATAAAACACGAGCATATTTTGGTAATCTGCTTTGATGCCAAGGTACTGTTGCATCATGGGAGTGTGAGTAGAATTGTCGATAGCGTTGCTCAATGTGATGATAAAGAATTAAGGTTTGGTAGTGTAGCAAAAAAACGATTGAAAATTAATTATGCTATAGTAAATAAATGGACGATGTGGCGTATTGATGAGAAATAGAATGAAAAACATTTTGCCATTGGCTGCTTTGCTACTGGGTATTTTTTTTACAAGTCAATCAATGGCTTATGATAACTGCACGATTGAATCTAATCGCTGTTCCTTTGCTATTTTCCCGCACTCAAATTTTAAGCAATTACTAATTACCTATAAAAGTATTTTAGAAGATTTATCGTTAATTTTAGATACCAAAGTTAAATTAGTTAGCAGTCGAACAATGGCTGATTTTGCAACAAAAATCGATAGAAAAGCCTTTGATATTGCGCTTATTGGACCTGGTCAGTTTCTCAGGCATGCTCGAGATGCGGGCTATATTCCTTTAGCGCGTCGAGAAGGACAGCTTGAAATGGCATTGTTTGTAAGAGCAGATAGTGACATTCAATCTTATGCCGATTTAAAAGGCCGTAAAATGGGCTTTATGTTAGCGAATACTACATCTTGGTTCTCAGCCAATATTTTGTTACAAAAATATGGCGTTTCTAAAACTGATATTCAATTAGTCACGCAAGGCTCTCAGCAATCGTGTGCCCATGCTATTGCCATACATCAGGTTGAAGCATGTGTCTTTGCTGCCAGCAATTTAAATATTATTAAAGAACAAAACGTCAATATAAAATTTAGACAAATTGGTGATACCTTAAGTATTATGAATCCTGTGTATGCTGTTCACCCAAGCATGCCAGAAGATGTGATGGCAGAGTTAAAAGACTATTTGATATCACGAGAAGGTTATACAGCCACGGATTTTGCTGATTTTAATGAGTTTAGGCATCAAATTAAAATGCTCAGATAATTTATGAAAATATTTTATTCTTTAAAG
>CAYZQE010000089.1:0-9945 GCA_964480635.1 uncultured Gammaproteobacteria bacterium
ATAGGGCTAAAGACTAGGATGGGTAAGGGTTTGTGGGGTTTTCTTTCTGGCACTATTTACCTATTGAGTATAAAGTGGTCAGAAACCTTATATTTCAACAGATTACGTGAGTATTAGCATTTCTTTTCACTCACAAGACCGTGGAAGAGCCTTTTAAACGAGTTAAAAAACAAAAATGTTGATTTTTTATGGTGTGATGCACGCCAAACGGCAGTACCTTTTTATCAACGCTTTGGCCTTAATGTCGAAGGCACACTTTTTTATAAAGCCCAAATTCCTTATTATAAAATGTGCGTTTCTTATAAGGTAAGCTGACTCCTGAGCCTTAATAATTCACCGCTATGGTCACGATATTAGGACACTGCTCAGGCATTTTTTATGCTTTCAGCACTCAAAATGAGCCTTAACCCCAACATTCTTAACGGGCAAAAATAAAGGCATCAATTACTAATGAATATCTCACAATAATGTTAACGTTCGCCTTATAATCACCCACTAACACATCCGGTGCAGGCTTCTAGCTTTACCACATTTAGCATCATTAATATTTTAATCATACAAACAGGAAAACACATGAAAGTCGCTTATATTTTTTCAACACAAGGTCACTCAGTCTCATTTAAACTTGGTAAAATGATTTTACCCCAACTAGAAAATGATGCGCACGGTGTTGAAGTGGTCGGCATGTTCTTTTTTGAAGACAATAACTACGTCTTACAAAAAGGAAATCCTATTGGCGAAAGGCTTGCTGCCGTCGCCAAAGAAAAAGGCATGTTACTTATGGGCTGTGATCAATGCTGTGAAGAGCGCGAAATTGAAGATGGCTTAGTCGATGGTGCGGTTATTGGCTGTTTCCCTAATCTTTACGGCGCGTTATCAGGCAATATGCCCGATCATATCATTACCCTTTAATGATTTAAGCACTGGATATACATTCTTCCCAGTGCTTACACCGTTTAAGGGAAATTATGAAGCTTATTATTTGGCAACATAAACATTTGCATCAGGCTTATGCTCAATATCAACATCCAAAGTCTCTAAAGAAAACCCCATGATATTTACGTCATTATCAGATGCTGAAAGCGTCAAACTAGAACCACAGTTTTTGAGCATCACTCATAAGTTTAAAGGGTTTTTACTATCAACCGTATCCATAAACTGTCGTTTACGATCATTATTGGTGACTTGATAAACCAAGCCGATCCAGCTGCCAATCACTTCTACCGCAGAGTCATGCCAAGTATTATCTAAATGCTCGGTAATGAGTGCATCTGGAAACTCAGCTTTTTGTTTGAGCGTTTCAACTCGGTAACGATACTCATTAAACAATGCCTGTTCAAACGACCCAAAATAGTTTTCGGGAAATGGTGGGTAGCTATCTAACTTACCTTGTTCATATAAAACGACTTCACGCTTATATTCTTTTAACAATGAAATCGTGTCGTATTCGGGGTGACCTTGAAAGAAGATGGTTTTAAATCCGTCTTCACTGGTCGCTAAATGCACACAGCCACCATCGCCCGATACCAATGTCTTTAAACCCGCTTGTTTAAATTGCGCCATGTTGACTTCATTCCAACGCGAATGTGGCACATGAAAACGCGTGTTAATGTCATTCACGAGTGGATGATTTCGGTCAACCACTGTGTGTGGAAATACACCCCACTTTTTAGCCTTTTGAGGCGCGCGTTTTTGCTGGTATCTAAATTCTAAAACCGCATGCGTCGCTAAGCATGAACACAATGTTGATGTCACATATTCATGCGCCCAATCAACGACTTCAATTAATGGCTGCCAAAACGCTTGGTTAGAAAGCTCTGCACCCACAACGTTTGCACCGGTAATAATTAAAGCATCTAACCCTTGGGCTTTAATTTGCTCAAAGGTTTCATAATACTCATCAATGTGAGCTTGAGCTTTTTCATCACGCGGCAACGCATCTAGGGTAAACGGATGCACATAAAATTGTGCAATCGGATTACTTGCACCGATTAATCGAAAAAATTGCCTCTCTGTCGCTGCTAAGGCGGCATCAGGCATCATATTTAGCAAACCAATATGCAATTCACGAATATCTTGTGAGTGTGCTGTGTCTGGCGTTAATACGCGGATGCCATCTTGGCGTAAACGATCAAACGATGGTAATTGATTATGAGCGACTAAAGGCATTAGCTTTCTCGCTCTATAGCGCGTTCAACCAAGCCTAAAAACTGTTGTTCGTTTTTCACTTGCGACACTTCCTCAGACGTGACGGTATAACCGTGTTTAGCCATCGCTTCATAACGTGGAATACGCGACTTAAATAATTTAGGGAACACCCAGCGCGCGAAGTCGTCTGGGTCCATTTGTGCTGCATATTGCAGCCCGTTTTCAGCTAAATACAGCGCCAAGTATTCTTGTAAAAATTCAGGGCTGTAATATAACGGCTTTGGCGCTGACACCGCTCTTTTAATGAGTTTGGCTTCTTCTTTTTCATTAGTCACTTGAATGTATAAAATGAGCGTGTGCTCGGCTAAAAGCTCATTAATGCCGGGCTCATTTAAGTCACAAACACTGCCACCTAAGTCATTAATAAAATGCTGATAGCCATAAATGCTGTTCGCTTTTTCAATGAAGTGTGGCACATCATGCATGGTGGCAATTTCAGCGGTGCGAAACTCGGCTTGACGCTGAATGAAATCATCTAATGCCACGCCGCCCGCAGCTGGGTTGCCCAGCTTACCAATAAAGCTTGAAACAGGGCCAAGATCTTGAATTTTGATGTTGTTTTTTATCGATATCCAGTCATTTCGCAGCAGTTCGCTTAAAAATGGCACTTGCATGGCCTGCTTTTTAATCATGTCGATAATCGACTCGTCTAAATAACGCGTACCAATGCGATAATCACCCGAAAAGTGAAACCATTGGTTCGCACGTAACATGTCAGATAAATATGATTTTCCAACACCCGACATGCCCACCAAGGTAATGCGTTTTTGTGACCATTGATTAAATGATTGTGGCGTAAATTTCATAAATCGTCTCTAAGTACTCTTTTTAACTCTTCCAAATACTATGCCTATATCAGCATTAGTACCTCTCCCTTGAGGGAGAGGCTAACAATATCTATTTCATTTGACTAAAAGCGTGCTCTGCCTTATCAATAGTTTCTTGTAACAGTTCTTGAGTATGTGCCGACGACACAAAACCAGCCTCATACGCTGATGGTGCAAAGTTGACACCCGCTTTTAACATTAAATTAAAGAACTGCTTAAACTGCTCAATATTGCACTGGGTTGCTTGCTCAAAATTTTCTACCTTGTCGGCTTCGGTAAAAAATAAACCAAACATTGCACCAACCTTATTGGCCGTTAAAGCTATGCCATGTTTTTTAGCCGCGGCTAAAATACCATCCACTAAAAAATCGACTTTAGCACTTAGGTCCTCGTAAAAACCTGGCTGCGTTATTAAATCTAAGTTTTTTAACCCTGCCGTCATGGCAATGGGATTACCCGATAAGGTCCCTGCTTGGTACACCGGGCCAACAGGTGCTATATAATCCATAATGTCAGCTTTACCACCAAAAGCACCGACTGGCATACCGCCACCGATAACCTTGCCTAACGTTGTTAAATCGGCCTCGATACCATAATGCCCTTGCGCCCCTGTTAAACTCACGCGAAAACCAGTCATAACTTCGTCTAAAATTAACACGGCACCATGTTTTGTGCATTGCTCACGCAAGGTTTCTAAAAACCCTGCTGCTGGTGGAATGCAATTCATATTGCCCGCAACTGGCTCGACAATGATGCAAGCAATCGAGTCACCATGTTGTGACATATACTCTTCTACCTGAGCTGCATTATTATATTCTAATGTAATCGTATGAGCGGCAAATGCAGCAGGGACACCCGGCGACGTTGGCACACCTAAAGTTAAAGCGCCAGAACCCGCTTTAACTAATAGCGAATCAGCATGACCGTGATAGCAACCTTCAAACTTAATAAAATTATCACGTTTGGTATAACCACGCGCCAAACGAATCGCACTCATGGTGGCCTCTGTGCCAGAACAGGTCATGCGAACCTTATCCATATTTGGCATGATGTTACAAATACGTTCCGCAAGTTCTACTTCTAAAGCCGTTGGCGCACCAAAGCTTAAACCATTATCACAAGCTTTTTTGACCGCTTCAATTATCTCAGGATGGGCATGACCACAAATCATTGGCCCCCAAGAGCCCACATAGTCAATGTAAGCTTTATCGTCAGCATCGTACAAGTACGCACCTTTAGCACGAGCGATAAAAACAGGGTCGCCACCGACGCCATTAAAGGCGCGTACGGGCGAATTAACACCACCGGGAATAAATTGTTGGGCTTTTTGAAATAACGTTGAGGATGTTGGCATAGTGCATTTCCTGTTAAAATGAATTGCGGACGAGTTTAAAACAATTTAGCAAAATTCTCAGCGTTATCTCAAGCCTTATGAAAATTAAATAGGCTTAAAATAACAGCAACCATATTTGCTTTTAACTTAAAGCTCAGTTAAGTTAATATTAAGGTAAATGCCTATCATAACTGCCTAATTTTTAACCAGCAGCTCACATTGGTCGCACCACAAATACACTAAAATCCTAAGGAAAAATACACATGAAAAAAATACTATTAGCATTGAGTCTCCCTATACTTTTAAGTGCCTGTGATAATAATGGGGAAAACACACCAAAAATAGATGCGGTAAACTTCAGCTCTTACACAAGCCTGACGTCTCTATACACTGGCAAAATCAAAACTACGGTCGACGCTAAATGCACTGCTTGTCATGTAAAAGGTAAAAAGGCGGGTAACACCAGCTTGTTATTTGTTAGCAATGATGACGTTCGCAATGTTGCTGCCTTACAAAACTTCATCACAACCAAAAGCGGTGATCGTTTAGTCAGTAAACCGATAGGTCGTAGACACGGCGGTGGGGCTCAAATCGCTTCTGGCGGTGTCGAGGCACAAGCATTAACAGAATTTGCATCACGTGTTGCCGCCAATTCTCAATGATATTAATTTTCCTTTGATAGCGCTCATTAGAGCATATTTGCTAAGCATCTAAGTCAATAAGCTATCTTTTTCTTTTCACTTAAAACAAGTCACAAAAATTTCTAGCGTTATTTTGAGTGTTTTTTACATTAAAAAGTGCGGATATGACCGCAGTCATATCCGCTCCCGCTTGAATAAGCGGCTGAGTATTGTTTAAAGTCAAACCACCAATACAACAAATAGGCAGCTTTAATTGTTTAGCTTGCTGGACTAGATCAATAGGCGCAATCGCTGCATTCGGTTTAGTAGGCGAGGCATAAAAAGCCCCGAAAGCAATATAACTAGCACCGTTGTCTTTTGCTCTTTGAGCGATAGACAAATCGTCATAACAACTCACGCCAATCACTGATTTTAGCCCCAGTCGCTCTCTAACAAGAGCAAGCCCCTCATCATCCTTACCTAGATGAACGCCATCTGCACCTATTTTTAAACACAAGTCTACATTGTCATTTATAATAAATAGCGCCTTATATTGATGGCAAAGCTCTTTTAAGCGGATTAAATCATCAATACTTTGTAAGCGTGGTTCGTGCTTATTACGATATTGCAATATCGCCATACCGCCTTTTAAGGCTTGCTCAACATGCTCGAATAACACAGCATTATCAAGCAGCATGTCTTGGCTAGTAATGCCATATAAGCCTTTTAAACGATTACTCACCATCAGACCAAAATAGTCGGTTGGGTATGTGTTGCCCTTGCCCTATTTTAAAGCCTGTTTGCAAGCTAGCGTAGGTAAAATCGACCGCCTCTTTGCACGCATGTAATGGGTCTAAGCCAAAAGCCAACATGGTGCTAATGGCAGCCGCTAAGGTGCAACCACTGCCATGGTAATCATTTTTTAAACGATCAACAGTCATCACATCCAACATGCGTTCATTAAAATACAATTCATTATTTACTTGGTCTGTTTCTGCATGAGTTCCTGTAATGAGCGCATAGTCACAACCCATTTGATTGAGTAAAGGCGGATTATGGCTTTTAACCAATTGCAATAACTCAGGTGTATTGGGCGTAATAACCGTCGTTAAAGGCATGAGCTTATTAATCATTTGTTGAATTAACTCGGCCTTCGCCATTTCCGTGTTGCCTGAGCCACTAGCAAGCACAGGGTCTAAAACGACTGGGATATCGGGTAACTTTTTGATTGTCGAGACAATAACCTCAAGCGCGTCAACACTACCAATAATGCCGATTTTTATGGCTTTTGGCCTAATATCCTTCAACAAACAATCCACAGCTTGTTGCATTAATTTAGCATCAATAGGGTGAACAGAAATTACCTCTTGGGTATTTTGCACGGTTAAAGCGGTAATAATGGAGCATGCATGGCCGCCAAGGCTGGCTATTGTTTCAAGGTCAGCCTGAATGCCTGCGCCACCACTGGCATCATGGCCAGAAAAACATAAAACAATTGGTTTAGTGATACTATTCATAAATGATTCACAAAATCCTATATTGATAAAAACATAGGTTATTTTCACACGTTATTAACACTGTGAAAATAGCAATCCATAACTTTTAAATAATTAATACTCAATCTATCTAATGAAGCCTAGCACCTTACAAAACTTTTTTTCTCCCCAAGTCATTACTCTCTTGTTTCTTGGTATCTCAGCAGGCATTCCCATTTTATTAATTTTTTCTTCTTTATCTCTTTGGTTAAGAGAAGCAGGTGTAGCACGTTCTGCCGTCACCTTTTTTAGCTGGGCGGCTTTAGGCTATTCATTTAAATTTGTTTGGGCACCCTTAGTCGACAAGCTCCCTATTCCATTTTTGACCCGTTTGTTAGGCAAGCGAAGAGCGTGGATTTTAGTCGCCCAATTCGCCATTATTTTTGCTATTTCTTGGATGGCTTTTACCGACCCATCCGAAGAAAATAGCCTAACCATGATGGCCATAGCCGCTGTGTTATTGGGCTTTTCGTCAGCTACGCAAGATATCGTGATAGATGCTTATCGTATTGAGATTGGCAATGCACGGCTACAAGCATTAATGGCGTCTAGCTATGTGGCGGGTTATCGCATTGGCATGCTCATCGCAGGTGCAGGTGCTTTATTTTTGGCCGATTTATTTGGCTCAGATATGGGTCAATATAATTACATGGCTTGGCAAACAAGTTATCTCATTATTGCCGGCACCATGTTTATTGGCGTCATAACAACGCTCATTATGCCCGAACCTATCACACAACAAACTGATGATGAGGGTCACTATAGCAGTCGTGATTATTTTGGTTTTTTTGTCTTATTTCTCATTGCAGTAAGCAGTTTTATCGCCAGTTTTTTGGTGTCAGCGAATTGGATGGTTGGGTTAAAACAGGGCTTAACTGAAATAATAGCTTATAAACATCTAGCCAGTTTTGTATTAGAAACATGTCGTCTATTTTTGGCTTTAGGCATTGCCTATATGGTCACCAAATTAATCATAGCATCACAATTTATTAATAAAAAAATGGTCGTTGCCACCTATGTTAAGCCCTTTAGCGAATTTTTTAATCGCTACCCTGTAAAAGTGGCCTTATTAGTTCTAGCTTTAGTTGGCTTTTACCGTATATCCGACATAGTTTTGGGCGTGATAGCCAATGTGTTTTATCAAGATTTAGGTTTTACTAAGACACAAATTGCTACGGTTGTTAAAACATTTGGCTTATTCATGGCAATCGCAGGTGGTTTTTTAGGTGGACTTATTACCCTAAAAATAGGCGTGATAAAAACTTTAATGCTAGGTGCAGTATTGACGATTTTGACTAATTTAATGTTCGTATTGTTAGCAAACTCAGGCCCAAATATTGAAATATTATACCTTGTTATCTCTGCCGATAACTTAACCGCAGGCTTAGCCAGTGCGGCATTTATTGCCTTTTTATCAGTCCTTACCAATATAAAATTTACCGCCATGCAATATGCTATTTTTAGCTCATTAATGACATTATTGCCCAAATTAATCGGTGGTTTTTCAGGCACTATCGTTGATAGCGTGGGTTATGTTAATTTCTTTATTTTCGCTTCTGTGATTGGCGTGCCGGTATTGTTGCTCGTTTATTTAGTGGATAAACACCTTGATTTAAACGATGAGTTTTCATTAAAGCCTTAAAGCTCATAATCATATTCCATAATCAAAGGCGCATGATCTGAAAACTTCTGCTCTTTATAAATTTCTGTTCGAGTGATTTTGTCTTTTAAGCTATCCGAAACAATATGATAATCAATGCGCCAACCGACATTGTTATCATAAGCCGCACCGCGTTGCGACCACCACGTATATGAATGCTCTTCTTGTTCTAAGGTTCGAAAGGCATCCACATAACCTCGTTCATCAAATAATTCAGTTAGCCATGCACGCTCTTCTGGTAAAAATCCAGAATTTTTCTTATTGCCTTTCCAGTTTTTAATGTCTCGTTCTTGATGTGCAATATTCCAATCACCACAAATAACAATGTCTCGCTGTTGCTCTTTCAATTCAATTAAATGCCTCATAAACGAATCCATAAAACGAAACTTAGCCAGTTGCCGCTCTGGGCTCGAAGAGCCAGAAGGCGCATATAAAGAAATAACTGATAAACTCTCAAAACGATATTCTAAATATCGCCCTTCGTTATCAAATTCATCATCGCCATAAGCAGTGATAACCTCTAACGGCTTATGCTTGCTGTAAATAGCTGTACCGCTGTAGCCTTTCTTTATGGCGTCACAGTAGCTAACAAACTCCGTTGGTGAAAAAACATCATCCGTTAATTGATGCACTTGAGCCTTGGTTTCTTGAATGCACACAAAATCGGCATCTTGCGCTTTAAGCCAATCAAAAAAGCCTTTTTTAGCGGCGGCTCGAATGCCATTAGTGTTTACTGAGATTACTTTCATAGAGAGTGACTTTTAGATGATAGGTAACATTATTAAGACATAAATAAGCTTGCTTTGGAATGAGTTGACAAACCTGAGCAAAATATTTGTGCTGACGTGAATGTTAACCATCTCTTTCATTGAGTATAAATTTACGAAGTTTTCTTTCTCCTCGCATGACATAAACAATAAAAAAGTTTTTATTTTAAACCTCATTTCATATTGGACAAGGCTTTGAATTGTGTTTTTTTTTAACCCCCTTATAATAAAACGATGAAAATTTATGGCTCACGAAAAACTCAAATTTTATCACTAAAACCTTCCGCCCAGTTATTAGTTAAAGCCAGTCAATTTAACGACTCTATGCAGGCATTAATGCCAATAAAACAAATTTTTATGAAAAAAGGCTGGCTGGCATTTAAAACCCACCAAGAAGCCAATGCTCACTGGGACAAAGCAACTCTAAAAAGAATGCGATGGGCCACAGCACATACCGTTTTTAAAAAAAATGACTGATACAGCTCGCCCAGCCACACTAAAAGACCTATTGAACGTTATTCAATCACTTAATAAAAACAATGTAAATTACTTACTCATTGGTGGCTACGCCTTACACTCTCATGGCTACACAAGAGGAACAGAAGACATTGACTTACTCATTCCAGACAACTTAAACGCTCAACAAATTGCTGATCTAAAAAAAGCATTAAGCATATTAAGCGATCAATCTATCCTTAAAATACCAAATGAAGCATTTACTGACAACATCAGAATTATAGATGAAATAGTTATTGATTTAATGACCAATGCCGGAGGAGAAAGCTACCAAAGTCTTTTAAACAATGCGGGATCTATAGAAGTCGAAGGCAACGAAATTAAAACCATTGATCTGATTGGCTTACTTAAAACAAAACAAACATCAACTCGTGAAAAAGACAAAATGGACTGCAAGGTTATTACTGATTTTCTAAAAAATGAATGAACAACATTAATAAAGACAAGCTAAAAAGGGTACTGACCCCTTTTAGCTTATA
>CAYZQE010000090.1:0-9719 GCA_964480635.1 uncultured Gammaproteobacteria bacterium
AGAATGTTTTAGATAATCCTGGCATTGCTGATTACGCTGGGATTGCTAGCTAAGATAACTTTAAGCGGATAACCAATTAAAGCGCTGCAAACATTTTGTAGCGCTTTTTTTTTGCCCAAAATTTTCACCCATTGATAACTAATATAAAGACAATATATGACATTAAATAAAATCAGTATTTACTTACTAAGCCTATTGTTAGTAGGCTTTACTACACATAGCTTTGCCTTCCCAAAAGACTCTAGGGTACCCGGTGGGATAGCTATTATAGATTTAGGTGAAAATGTTTTAACACCAAACTTTACATTCCAAGGTAAAAAAGTAGCCACGCTGCTAAAAGATAATAAATGGACTCTCATTGTAGGCTTACCGCTCTCCTTACGTGAAAAAGAATATGTGGTTCAGGGATTTTGGGGTAATCAAGATGCTTTATTTAAGCATTATATAAAGGTACGTGATAAAAAATATAAAACGCAAACTATTACGATTAAAAACAAACGGAAAGTGAATCCATATGCCAGTGATATGGATCGTATTATTCGAGAAAAAGGCTTAAAGAATAAAGCACGTAAAACATTTACTGACACCACGCCTAATATAAATTTCATTCAGCCTGTTCAAGGTATCTTAACCGGTAGTTATGGTAAGCGACGCATTTTTAATGGTCAAAAAAGGCGGCCACATAGTGGGATGGATATAGCAGCGAATAAAGGAACCCCCGTTTTAGCTGCTGCTGCTGGTCATGTTATCCAAACAGGTGATTACTTTTTTAGTGGCAATATGATCTATATAGATCATGGTCAAGGCTTAATTACGCTATATGCTCATTTGGACAAGATACTCGTTAAAGTGGGTGACATGGTTAAGCAAGGGGATGAGATTGGTTTAGTCGGCGCTACAGGACGCGTTACGGGGCCACACTTACATTGGAGCGTAGGGTTGAATCAATCGTGGATTGATCCTTCCCTTTTTATAAAAAAATAATATGACACTACATTAACTGACTGTTGCACAACAAATTAATGACATCATTTGATGTTTAAAATTAAACATCGTCTTCTCCACTATTGAGCCATATTTTTAAGTGAAGATAATTCAGCCAAGACAATAATACCTAAACTAAAAGGTCAATCTAACGCCAAAATGAATATTGTTGTCGTCGATACGGTAATTAGACACTTTATCAGTATCTATATTAAAACGACGATAACCCATAAACATAACTGTTTGAGGCATAATTTCTATTTGAGCACCAACATTAATATCAGTTATCTCCTTAGAATCAGAAAAACTAGTGATCTTGGGCGCAATAAAAACATTCGCGTAAACTGTAATAGGCATAGTTGCTGGTATCACGTAACGTATAGAGCCACCAATGGCTATAGCTAAAATATTTTCATTTAACTCATCAAGCTGCCCAATAAAACCTTTGACACCAACACCTAATGTTAAAGGTGTGTTTTTATCAGCTTGGCGAATTGATAGAATTTCAGCTTGAACCATGACATCATTGATATCGTTATATAACAAACGAACAGCCAAGTCTGAGCCACCCCAGCCAACAACACTGGAATCAGAATAAAGAGAAAATTGAGCGGTTTCAGAGCTCAATAAAACCTCAAAATCATTCGCATTTGAGCTGGTGCTAAAAAGAAAAATAGCGAGAAAAGGTAAAGCTTTATTCATAATAAATTAAGAGTGGTTTAGGGCATTAAACCATATCATAATTTGTAAAATATAACCCCTTTTATGAGATGTTCTGTGACTTAATAGGTATAGGGACAACACTGTTTTTTATCGTGTGTTTTTCACACCAACGAAACACTGGGTGCCATTGATGTTTATCTTTTTCAACACGTGAAGTTTTTAAATCACTGATCCCTATTCCCATTTCATAAGCCCTAGAATAAAGCTGCGTATCTCTTAAACTGGTAATAAACGGTATTTTTAGTGCAAATAAAAATTGCTCTAAATCAAAATAGCTCTTAGTTTTTTTCTTCACTCTATTGGCGACAACCGCAATATTTATATTTTTATCTTTAAACACTTTTTGCTGTGTTAATAAATGAATAAATTTCTCAGCTGCGGTGATATCAATGGGAGATGCCATGACTGGAATAATCAAATGATCGTTTGATTTGAGCATGGCACATAATTCATTAACTGACGTACCGGCTGGCGTATCAATAACGACTCTATCAGTATCTTCTGGAACACGTAGCATCCAAGAACGTGTATGGTGGTGGTCATAACTCTTAAAAGCAGGTACACCTTCGATCTGCCCTTTTTTATTTAAAACCTCTTGTTGTTGACGTAGACGCAGCCATTCTAAACTTGACTCTTGGTCATCATAATCAAACAGCCTAACTTTTAAGCCTTTAGATGAATAAAAGGCGCAAATATTGGTGGATAAAGTCGTTTTTCCACACCCCCCTTTTGCATTAGCAACAACAATTCTATGCATGATATTTATATTTTATTTGAATTAACTTGCACTTATAGCAGTTATTGAATAAATATTCTAGCAAAGTCAGCTATCTTATTGATTTTTAACTTACGGCAGGCGTTAATACTTTTTATTGTTGCTCCATAACTGTGAAAGTCTATTTTTAATGTTTTTTTCAACACCAACATCTTTGGGGTTATAAAACTGCGGAGTATCTAGGGGGCTATATTGCTGCTCAACCCAACCATGATCAAATGAATGAGGGTATTGGTATTTTAGTGGGTGATTTTTGGCAGGAAAGTTCTTCAAATGCTCAGGGACCTGTAAGGTTTTATTCGTTTTAACATAATCTAACGCTGCATTGATTGCTTTATAGGCGGCATTACTTTTTACGGTACTGGCAAGATAAGTCGTCGCTTGGGCTAAGGTTATTCTCGCTTCTGGCATTCCAATTTGAGAAACGACATTAAGTGCATTATTCGCCATGGTTAATCCATTAATGTCTGCATTACCAACATCCTCTGATGCAAATATCACTAAACGTCTCGCTATAAAGACGGGGTCTTCCCCTCCATCAAGCATAACGGCTAACCATAAAATTGCGGCATCTGGGTCAGAGCCTCTCATGCTTTTTATATAGGCTGAAATGACATCATAGTGACGGTCTTTATTTCTGTCATAGGCTCTCGAATTTTCGATCATTAATGTTTTAAGTATCGCTATCGAATATTCATCAGAATTTTGCAAATTAACGGCTAATTCAAGATTACCTAGAGCCTTTCTTGCATCACCGCCAGAAAACTCAGCCATTAGCTCTATTTCTGATTGAGAAAAATTTAACGCTAATTGTTTAGCTGCAATAGAAATTATCTGGATCGATTTATTATATTCTAAAGGCTTTAGTTCAATAATTTTTGTTCTTGATAGAAGCGCTCGATTAATACTACTTCGAGGGTTTTCAGTGGTTGCGCCAATTAAAATAAACTGCCCACTTTCGACATGCGGCAATAAGGCATCTTGTTGCGCCTTATTAAAACGATGAATTTCATCTATAAAAATAACCGGCGTTTTATGATGTTGTTGTAAGCAGTCTTGCGTTGATTGAAATAATTTTTTTAGTTCTGCAACACCTGATAAAACAGCCGAAAATGTAAACAATTCAATATCATCTTTTTGACAAATTACATGAGCTAAAGCTGTTTTCCCAGACCCTGGTGGGCCAAAAATTATCATGCTTTGAGGAATGTCTAATTTTAAAAAAGGATACTGAGTTTCTAATTCATCAATCCCAATATATTGAGCACGATTTTTGGGGCGCAAACGATATGCTAGAGGTGATAAACTACTATCCACTTCTTCATTGGCTAAAAGAGAATATTGCACCATGTTACCAGCTCGCGAAAAAGGATACGTGCCTACTGCCCACTGTAAACATCAATATCAGGGGTTACTTCAAACATAAAGGTGGCAGGGTTATGAATGACATCGTAACGATGCGCTTTAAACGCAATTTGTGTGCTTTGTCCAAAGGTGTCGCGTAAATCCATCGCCATAATTTCATTATCTTTTAGGCCAAAGTATAAACGGTCAAATTGACCATTGTCGGTTTTTGGCGTTAATTCAACCCAATATAAAAATTTCTTTTGGCCTATTTCGTTAATGTTAAAATCAGCGGCTAAGGTCTTTGAGTTCATTAATACCATAATGGGTGTTTTACCAATCGCATCATCCATCGGTTTCACACTGGCTTGTTTTAAATCAACGTCGTACACCCATATTTCTTCACCATCTGCAATAATTTGTTGCTCGTAAGGTGTTTTATACGTCCAATTAAACTTTTTAGGTCGTTGAATGGCAAGGCTACCTGTCGACTGTTGAATTACCTGATTATTGTCATTAATCACGGTCTGTTCAAAACTAACGTGTACACTGTCGAGCGTCTTTAAAGCCGCGTTTAATCGTTGTTGGGCTATCTCAGTCGAGCTTTGCGCTATTGATATAAAGCTTATTAAACATAAAGTTAACGTCAATTTTATCATATTGAATTCCTGAAATTAAAATAATTTAGTTATCTATTAAGGGTGCAGGAGGCGCTAACACTTCCCTTGAGCCACCATTTTGCACCGGCGTGACGACACCCGTTGCTTCCATTTCTTCTACAATTCTTGCCGCACGGTTATAGCCAATTTTCAAACGCCGCTGAATATAAGAAATGGATGCTTTTCGTGTTTCAGTCACAATGGCAACCGCTTCATCATATAGCGGGTCTGCATCTCCCCCACTTGAGTCTTTACCATTTTCACCTGGTAATAAAGTTTCGACCTGCTCTGCTAAGACATCTTCAATGTAATTTGGTTTCCCACGTTTTTTCACATCGGCTACAACCTTATGCACTTCATGGTCATCGACAAATGCGCCATGAATACGATCTGGAATGCTGGTGCCTGGTGGTAAATAAAGCATATCACCGTGGCCTAATAACTGTTCAGCACCCATTTGGTCAAGTATTGTTCTAGAATCAATTTTGGATGACACCTGAAAGGCAATGCGCGTTGGAATATTTGATTTTATGAGACCGGTGATAACATCGACGGATGGTCTTTGTGTCGCTAAAATTAAATGCAACCCCGCTGCACGAGCCTTTTGAGCTAATCGAGCGATTAATTCTTCTACCTTTTTGCCGACCACCATCATCATATCGGCAAACTCATCGACTACGATAACGATATAGGGCATGTGCTCTAAAAGATCACCTTCAGTTTTGGCAAATTCTTGTTCTGCATTAAAAAAAGGGTCTCGATAAGGCTGCCCATTAGCATCCACCTCTTTTATCTTTTTGTTATAACCGGAGATATTTCGCACGCCAAGAGCAGCCATTAGCTTATAGCGACGCTCCATTTCTGCAACGCACCAACGTAAGCCATTAGCGGCTTCTTTCATATCGGTCACGACCGGAGCTATTAAATGAGGAATGCCTTCGTACACATTGAGCTCAAGCATTTTAGGGTCGATTAACAATAAACGTACTTGGTCTGGCGTGGATTTATAAAGCAAACTTAATATCATAGCGTTAATGCCGACTGATTTACCAGAGCCTGTCGTACCTGCCACTAATAAATGCGGCATTTTGGCTAAATCAGCCACACTGGGCAAACCGCTGATATCCTTACCTAATGCCATAGTTAACGGCGAATTCGAATTATCAAATTGTTGAGAACTAATGATTTCACTTAAAAATACCATTTCGCGTTGTTCGTTTGGTATCTCTATACCCATCACTGGTTTGCCCGGAATGACCTCAACAACACGTACCGCCATAACCGATAATGAACGCGCTAAATCTTTTGCTAAATTCGCAATTTGACTCACTTTAACGCCAGCGGCTGGTAAAATCTCAAATCGAGTTATGACAGGCCCTGGTAATACAGACTGCACTTCAACCTCAATACCGAAATCTTGCAACTTAAGCTCTAACTGACGTGACATCGCCTCTAATGCTGCATCACTATAACCTTCCACATTATTGTGTGGTTCATCTAATAAATTTATGGGTGGCATTCCCTCTTTACAAATATCGTCGCTAGCAAACAAAGAGATTTGTTTTTCTTTTTGCACACGATCGCTTTGTTCAACTTGTTGCACCACCGGCTCTATTCGAACGGGCCTTTTACTTTCGATTATTTTCTTTTTTTCTAAAAAATCTAGTTCGCGTTGCTGCATCATTACTCTGCCAGCACGGCGGTCTTTATAAAGGTCATAACGTTCAATAAAAAACGAGACCATTTGAATGGTTTTTAAACCGACATAATCTACAAGCTTTAGCCATGACATGCCCGTAAACAATGTGATGCCACCTAAAAATATCGCTAAATGAAAAACAGTAGCACCTAAAAAACCAAGGTTTTCAGCAAATCCGTACCCCGTTACTTGGCCTAAAATACCGCCTGCATCGGACGGTAGCATTTGATTGCTAACACTAAAATGCAATGATGCTAAGGCACTGCCAGAAAACATGATGAGAATAAAACCCACCCAACGAATTATTAACAGTTGTCGGCGATATTCAGATTTTGTTTTATGTGTTTTTACTAAAATCAGCCCGTTATAAAACACCATCACTGGCAACATAAAGCCTAGAACACCAAAGAGGTAAAAAATTAAATCGGCTAACCAAGCTCCGGCTAAGCCACCATAATTTTCAATACTTTGGTTAGAGCCAGAATGTGACCAAGCTGGGTCATTAAAATCATAGCTAAACATAGAAACAAATAGATACGTTGCTAGTGCAAAAGACAGTAACATCCCGACTTCTTGCAGACGATATTGAAATTGAGCTGTATCAATTGTTTTTGAGCCTGATTTATCTTTTTTTATATTTGCTTGAGCCAAAATATTTTATCTTATAAGTTTTTGCTATTTTAACTCATAAGAATCAATACATGAAATGCAATTTCACACATTCTAAATGCATTTAAAATCACTTATACTTTATTGAATTTTACGGGCATTACCCCATCTACACTATATTAAAAATTAATAGGACATTTCATGAGCGACACTAAACACTGTAAAGCACTTATTCTGGGTTCTGGCCCTGCGGGTTATTCTGCCGCAGTTTATGCAGCAAGAGCAAATCTTAACCCCGTTATGATTACAGGTATGGAAGCAGGTGGTCAGCTAATGACAACAACGGATGTTGATAACTGGCCGGGTGATAACGATGGTGTTCAAGGCCCTGAATTAATGGCTCGCATGCAAAAACATGCCGAACGATTTGATACAGAGATTATTTTTGACACCATTCATACCGTTAAGTTAGACGAAACGCCTAAGCGACTTATTGGTGATGCCGGTGAATATACCTGTGATGCGTTAATTATTGCTACGGGCGCATCTGCCATGTATTTAGGCGATCCATCCGAAGAAAAATTTAAAGGCCGTGGTGTTTCTGGTTGTGCTACGTGCGATGGTTTCTTTTATAAAAACCAAAATGTTGCCGTTATTGGTGGTGGCAACACGGCTGTCGAAGAAGCATTGTATCTGTCTAATATATGCAAACATGTCACATTGATTCATCGTCGTGATACTCTTCGTTCTGAAAAAATTCTACAAGACCGCCTTATTGAAAAATCTAAAACAGGTAACATCAGCATAGAGTGGAACCATCAATTAGATGAAGTGTTAGGCGACGATACAGGCGTGACAGGATTACGCATTAAAAGCACTCAAGATGACAACACTAAAGATTTAGAGTTAACCGGTATTTTTATTGCCATAGGCCATAAACCCAATACCGCCATTTTTGAAGACCAATTAAACATGGAGAATGGCTACATTACAGTAAAAAGCGGTACGACTGGTGATGCAACGGCAACCAGCGTTAAAGGTGTCTTTGCAGCAGGTGATGTCATGGATCATGTTTATCGACAAGCAATTACTTCAGCGGGTACTGGCTGTATGGCTGCACTTGATGCCGAGCGTTATTTAGATGAAGCTGAATAAACGCTTAAAATAAACCCATGAGTTGGGCTAGCCTTTTAAATTTATTAGAGCCTAGCCTAACTCACGCCACGATCTTATGAAAATACGCGTTATTCAAAGCCTTGCTGAAATGACCGCAGATGCTTGGGATATCTTAACGCCCGATAATTACCCCTTTACTAAATATGCTTACCTATATGGCTTGGAACAACACAACTGTTTAACCCCTTTCGGTTGGAGTCCTTACTATTTTTTAATTGAAAAGGACGATCAATTAATGGCAGCCACAACGTGTTACATTAAATCAAATTCATATGGTGAGTTAGTTTTCGACCATTCTTGGGCAGATGCTTATCAACGCAGTGGGCTTGAGTACTACCCAAAATTAGTCACTGCCATACCTTACACACCTGCAACAGGCCCTCGTTTTTTATGCCACCCGGAGGCCGAAGATAAGCAACATTTAATCCAACAGTTAATAAGCCACATTAAAGAATTTAGTGAACAATTTAATTTTAGTTCTTGGCATGTGCTTTTTAATCAACAAGAAGCCGTTGAGCTATTAGAGAAAAATGAGTTTATAACACGCCACGATTGTCAATTTCATTGGCGTAATAACAATTATAAAACCTTTGACTGTTTTTTGGCTGAACTCAGTTCAAGAAAACGCAAAAACATAAAAAAAGAACGTAAAGCCTTAACGGCTAATAAGTTAACCGTGAAGCAACGTAAAGCAAATGAGCTTAGCAAAGAAGAGTTAATTCAAGTACATGAACTCTATTCGAGCATATTTTACCGAAAAAATGGCACAGCGACCCTAACCCAAAACTTCTTTATAAACTTAGGGGTGAACCTTGGGGATAACACCCTTATCTTTAGTGCCCATAACGAACAACAAGAAATGATCGCCATATCACTACTGTTTGTTAGTGATACAACTTTGTATGGTCGCGTTTGGGGCTGTTCAGAAGACTATGATCATTTACATTTTGAATTGTGTTACTACCAAGGCATTGATTACTGTATAAAACATGGCTTGACAACGTTTGACCCCGGTGCTCAAGGAGAGCATAAAATTAGCCGTGGCTTCTTGCCAACAAAAACAGTATCTGCACACTGGATTGCTCACCCTGAATTTAAAACATTAATAAAACGCTTTACCGATCATGAAAAAAAGATGATACAAGAGCACTGTGACGAATTAATGTTAAGCTCACCGTTTAAAAAATTAGAGTAGCAAGCAATTTATTGGGTTTTTTGATTAATTGATAGAATGATTCGCGCAGAAGTCGGCTCAAATTGCAGGGACAGTCATTTGGATCATATTTTTACTGACGACCCTCAAGCAATCTCTGAACAAATCCATATAGCTTCCCTACGGGTCGTTGCCAAATGATCGCCAGCGTTGTTATAGAATTTTGTGGTATCTAGATGACACTACAATCCGATGCCTAGCTGACAACAATTTGGCTTAGATAAAAATTATGGACTTAATCAGATGATATGGACACCACCCACTTTTAATTCGGCATCACAATGTGCCATAGTTGTATCGTTAAAATCAACTAAACAAAGAGGGTGGTATCCATGAAAAAGAATAACATAAGGTGATTAGCAACGAAACTCAGCAGACCGAATCGATGCAAGGGTTCGAGGCTGATTCTGCACGCAAGCATACATCAGCCTCGGGACTAAAGCTTCTAAATCAAATCGGCGGTTAAATCGGTACTGGAATTCAGCTAAATAGTGCCAGAAAGAAAACCCCACAAACCCTTACCCACCCTAGTCTTTA
>CAYZQE010000091.1:0-9658 GCA_964480635.1 uncultured Gammaproteobacteria bacterium
TCTTTGCCATGGATGCTTTACGGTTTTGATAGGCTCTTCCCATTGGTGTTATCTCTTATTAAGTTTTTAGTAAAACCTTATTCTAATAAGACTCGTATTATTATCCAAGTAAAAACAAAATTATTGTGCAAAACAATTTGACCTTTATTAGCTAATGCTTATGATGCACCTTCATTTTTAGGTGCGTTGGAAACAACGATAATCTGGGAAGCCTGTGAGAAACAGGCACTGCCCCCGCAACGGTGATGAACCGCTCTTTAAATAAAGTAGTGTTCAAAGTCCGGAGACCGGCCTGATTATTATTTACAAGACCAGAATTGCGGAGGGCTTTTCTCACAGCTTGTCATGTTTCTTAATTAATAATTTAACCTGCCTGCCTGTGCGTGTCTCTATTATGAGAACTCACATGAAACTTAAATCTTCATTATTATTAGCACTTAGTATTACGCCATCTTTAACTTTTGCCGCCTTAGGGCCTATCGTAGTGACTGCTACTAAATTTGAACAGCCTATTGAAAAATCTGCCATTGCGGTTGAAATTATTACGGCTGAGCAAATTAAAAATACGGTAGCTCTTGATGTTGCAGACATTATTAAATATCACTCGGGTATCGACATTGCTCGAAATGGTGATAACGGTAAAGTAACATCGGTGTTTATGCGTGGTAGCGAAAGTAATCATACGGTTATTTTAATTGACGGCATTAAAATCAACCCTGCCACCATTGGTGGTGCGGCATTACAAAATATATCACCCGATTTAATTGACCGCATCGAAATCATTAAAGGCCCTCGGTCTAGCTTATATGGCTCTGAAGCTATTGGCGGGGTAATCAATATCATTATGCGTAAAAATACCAAAGGCTTAACCGCCAACATTCAACTGGGCGCTGGCGACGATGGTGCGCTTAAAACTGTTGTGTCGATTAATAAAGGTGGCGATAACTTTCAAACTGGCATTTCTTTTAGTGGCTTTTCTACAGATGGCTTTCCAGTGACTGACGATTCTACCGAAGATCATGGTTATGAACGTAAAAGCATCAATGCTTTTGTTGATTACACGGTTGGCAATCAAACCTTTAAACTAAGCCATTGGAACGCTGACGGTAATGTTGAATACTATAGTTTTGGCGACTTAGACCAAGACTACAAAAATAATTCGAGTGCTTTTGTTTGGCAAAGTCACATTAATAAAGCACTTAACACTCACCTTCGTTACAGCATTATTAATGATGATATTGATCAAAACCAAGCCAATTTTTTGTCTCAATTTGATTTTGCCAAAACACAACGTAAAGAATTAGAGCTTCAGCTTAATTATTTAATCAATGAGCAAGTGACCGTGTCAGTTGGTGCAGTCAATGCCAATGAAAAAGTAGATGCCTTATCGTTTGGTACTAGCATTGATTCAGAGACTGACATAAAATCGTATTACGGTTTGCTACAATTTAATCAAGACATTCATAACCTAGCCATCACCACAAGAAACACTTCACACGATGATTTTGGCAGTAATAACACTTGGAATGTTGATTATAAAATTAACTTTTCAAGGGCATTATCCGTTCACGCAACGACAGGTACTGCCTTTAGAGCGCCTGATGCTACAGACCGCTTTGGCTTTGGTGGTAACGTTGATTTAGACGCAGAAAAATCAAAATCTGCCGAAATAGGCCTTTCGCTTAAACTTTCAGAGCAAGCTGAGTTTAATATCAACTTTTATAAAACGAATATTCGAGATCTCATTACCTATAACGGCACGAATAACCAAAATATTGCGAATGCTAAAATAACGGGGACAGAACTACAAATCAAGTCAAACAGTCCACATTGGTTTTATCAATTTAGTGCTGTTTTACAATCCCCTAGGGACGAAGACAATGATGTGATTTTATCAAGGAGAGCTGAAACGGCGCTAAAGGCAAACATTCAATATAAGACCAACAAATGGAACGTTGGAACTCAAATTAGCATGATTGGCCCTAGAGATAATTCTGGTTTTGATACTATTGAGTTAGAAGCATATAATCTAATTCATCTGAATACTTCTTATCAGTTGGCAAAACACTATACTGTCTCATTAAAAATTGAAAACATACAAGATGTGGATTATCAGACAGCTAATAATTTCAATACCAAAGGGCGCACATCCTTTTTAACCTTTAATTATTCTTTTGCCGATTAATCACCAATATATGAGCCAATTATGCCTAGAATTTCAAAAGTAACCACTAAAACAGGTGATGATGGAAGCACTGGGCTTGCTGATGGGTCGCGGTTATCTAAAGCTGATAATCGCGTCCATTTATTGGGTGAGATTGATGAATTAAATGCCTTCATTGGAAGTGCTTTAGAGCTTATTAACGATGCTGAAAAGCCAATATTGCTTAAAATCCAACACGACTTATTTGATATTGGTGCAGAACTTTGCCAACCCAATGTGATTTTGATTGATGAACCTTATTTGACAGCACTTGAAACAGATATAGACAGGCTCAATGAAGAACTACCATCACTTAAAGAGTTTATTTTACCTGGCGGGTCAATTTTGCTCGCTCAGTTGCATATTTGTCGTACAGTTTGTCGACGATGTGAACGCTCGGCCACTCTATTGTTAGTGGACATCAATCCATTAACTTATCAATATTTAAATCGACTTTCAGATTTCTTATTCGTTTATACACGCTATATGGCGATAAAGACAAATAGGCAAGAAACATACTGGCAATCAGCATATTCCAGAAAAAGCTAACTCACTTTTATTACTCATCATACGATACTAGTGATACTATATTAATAATACGATTAAAATTTAAACCCAACTACATTAGGTTTCGCATGAATACTAAAACGATTTCTATCATCAGCATTATTTTTGCACTAGCAGCGTTTCGGCTACTGCAAATAATCCCTAATGTTAGCCCTATTGCAGCAATGGCTTTATTTGCTGGTGCTATGCTAACCGATAAAAAGCTAGCCTTTGTTATCCCTTTTGCAGCTTTGTTACTGAGTGATTTGGTGTTAGGTATGCACAGCACCATGATTTTTGTTTATTTGGCCTTTGCAGTGACGGTATTGGTTGGTATTTCAATTAAAAAACATCAAAATATCCTCACTATTTTCCTAGCGGCATTAGGTACATCGTTAATGTTCTTTTTAGTGACTAATGCTGGTGTTTGGTTAATGTATGACACTTATCCTGCTAGGTTTACAGGTTTAATTGAAAGTTATATAGCCGGCATTCCCTTTTATCAAAACACCTTAATCGGTGATTTATTTTTTAATACCGTGTTATTTGGCGGTTATGCCCTTTTTAATCAACAAAAGGAAACACAATCAACTCACTGAGGTGAACCATGAAACAAAAGAAGTTACGCAACCCTGTTGCGCATTTTATTAATCGGTTTAATAAACCATCCATTCAAAAGGATAAAAAGAAAGCAGTAAAATTAGGTGATGTTAAATACAGATATAAGGCTTATCAACAAGCAGCATAATGTGCTTCTCGTTGATAAGCTTTTTTGTTTATAAACGTTCTAAATAATCCATTTTAAACTGCTCTTCTAGCATCCCTGATTGCAATAATATGTTACTCGCCTGTTTATGAAATTGCCTAGGTAATGCCGCATACACTTCAAACTCTGTTAAGTCATCGTGCTCATCAATGATGTGCTGATAAACATCCTCTAAAGTATCTATGTGGTCATCTTTTAAACAGACCAATGAATATTGGAAATTATCTAAGGCATCGTCTAAGGCGTGACAAAAGTTATCTAAATAGTGATCACAATCAGGTGTATGCAAATGATATAGCTCTATGGGTTGTTCTTTTTCTAACGCTAATAAGTGTTCTATTAAGCTTTTAATGCTTGCCATACCGGTTTCATAAGCAATTAACAAAATGGGCATATTAGATTCATCATCTAAAGTAAAATGCCCTTTAGGCCCTACAATATTTACCATTTCATTTTTTTTCAACGAATTAAAAATATAGTCACTAAAAGGATCATCATTAGCATGCTGTTGCACATGAATACTGGGTTTCACGCCATCACAGGGGCAGCTAGAGAGTGATTTGTTACGTTTGATGCCGTTTTTTAGTGTAATCGTTACATATTGACCCGCAAAAAACTTTAAAGGTTGTGAACGCGGTGTTTTAAATTCTATTTCACGGACATGTTCAGACAGCTGGTTAATTTTATAGGTTTTAGCATCAATGTTTTGCTCAGAAATTTCATTTTCAGAGCCATGTTCTATCGCATTAACTTCAATATCGCTAGAAGGAGAATGACAACACATGAGGAAGTAGTCTTGCTTTTTTTGTTGCCGATCCATCACGTAGTCAGAGTGTTGAATTGACTGTATCGTACCTTTTTTTAACTGCGCGATGCACTCACCGCAGTTACCACCATCACAACCATATTTTAAATTTAATCCAGACACTAAACCTGAATGTAAAATTGATTCTTTTTCAGAATTTTTAAATGTATGCCCTGTATTTTCTAACGTAACATTAAAAAGTGCCATATTTTCTGTGTATTAGCCATGTCGTTGTTGATATTGAACCATCATCCAATTAATAAATGCAGCTAATGTTTGTTTTTGCTGACGATCACAGTTTTCTTTCATCGCAACCAAACGATCTTTCATCTCAAAAATTAAGCCTTCATAATCAGCTATTTTCATATGAGCATCGTCTAATTTAGTTTGAATACGGTTGATTTGATCAACCACAACTTGATCAGCAGGAAGGAAATCAGTTGAAATTTTACTGGCAGCTCGTTGTTGTATTCGGGCGACTCGCTTAATTTCTTTCATATTATGCATTTCCATTGCTGGGTAACGCAACATTAAGGATTTAACCGTCACCTCCCCTTCAAATACATCTAACTTACCCTCTTGGATATCCTTTTGTATTTGCCTGCGGCTAATACCCGCTAATTTTGCAGCTTTAGATGCATTTAGTCGACGCTCCATCTCATACCTCAATTATATTAAACCAATAACTAAAATATATTACCTTTGGGGGGTGTTATCAAGTGCTTTATAACACTTTATAGATATATTTGAATTAATGAGAAGATCCCGTCATATTCCACTCATAGGTGCAATCTAAAATACCTCGAACTCTCTTAATGCCTCGCAAACCTTCATGGGTCATAATAAAGATAGGTGTTTTATTATCAAGACGCTTATGCACTTTTTTTAGCCAAATGTTACCCATCTCTAGGTTTCTTGGGTATGTTGTTCTTAAGGCATCTGAAATACCAACCAGATGCACTAAATGTTCATTCACTTTATCAGAATCTGGAAAGGCTTTATCTTTGCGATACTGCTCCATATGACGAACACGAACATCATCTGGTAAACCAAGTAACGTTATTTTATCCTTTGCGAGTAATTTCCAATCATCTAATAATTCCATAATAGATTGTGTCAGCGCTAATCTTTTTTCATTCATAATTTTAAGTCTCAGTTAAATCATAATTCCACGAATCATAAAATAAAATACGGCCGCCATTAATGCAGATGCTGGCACTGTAATAACCCAAGCAGCCGCTATTTTTATGACAGCAGAACGCTTTACTAACTCTTTTTTATAGACTTTTTTAAGGCCTTTACGTTCTTTCTTCGTTAATTCAGCCGATGCAGAGTTATCTTTTAATTGCTTAAGCATAATTTTTTTATCATCAATTGATGCACGTCTAAAATCCATTAAAAAGCTTTGTACATCTTCCTTATCCAATTCATCATGGTGATCAATAATATCTTGTTCCATTCTTGCATAGCTGGTTTTTAAATATTCTCGTAAAAAACCAACACCAAATACTGCGCCAACGGCAATATGAGTAGAACTAACTGGCAAGCCTAATTGGCTAGCAATAATAACCGTTATCGCCGCAGCCATTGCAATTGCAAACGCACGCATTTGATCTAGTTCGGTAATTTCAGAGCCTACTGTTTTAATTAACTTAGGGCCATATAACGCTAAGCCTAAAGCAATACCAATAGCACCAATCAACATAACCCACAAAGGAATAGCTGCTTTTGCTGTGACGCCACCATTAACAATACTGTCGTGAATAGCGGCTAGTGGGCCTATCGCATTCGCAACATCATTAGCGCCATGAGCAAAACTTAATAAGGCCGCAGCAAAAATAAGCGGTAAAGTGAATAACTGATTAACACTTTTTTTATCATTCGAAAGTGCTTTAGCTGCCTGTTTAATTAATGGCTTAGAGATAAGAAAAACAATGAAGGCAATGATAAGACCAACGCCTAAAGCACCTAATAAATCGAATTTATATAGCCTTTTCAAACCTTTTAAAATTAAGTAGGTAGAAAACATCCAAGCCATAAAAGCAACCATATAGGGCACAGCCTTTGTAGCGGCTAAATTCATATCATCTTTATAGGTAATAAGCCTTTTAATCAAATACAAAAAGAATGCCGCTATTAACCCGCCCAACACCGGTGAAATAATCCAACTTGCCGCTATTAACCCCATATTGCTCCAGTTAGCGATAGCAAATCCACCCGCAGCAATACCCGCACCTAAAACGCCACCTACTATGGAGTGAGTGGTTGAAACAGGTGCGCCAAAGTAAGTCGCTATATTTAACCAAACAGCCGCCGCCAATAAAGCAGCCAACATCAACCAAACAAACGTATCAGCATCTTTAATTAGTGAAGGATCAATGATTCCCTTTTTAATCGTAGTGACCACATCACCACCAGCAATAATGGCGCCAGCTGCTTCAAAAATGATGGCGATAATAATAGCGCCTGTCATCGTTAGAGCTTTAGAGCCAACCGCAGGGCCAACATTATTAGCCACATCATTTGCACCAATATTCATCGCCATATAACCACCAACAATAGCGGCAACAATTAGGATATAACCGCCCTCAATTTGGCCATACTGGCTACCTACATAAAGTAAAATGGCAACAGCAAATAAAAAGCCAAGGCCAAGGCGCAGCAATTCACCACGGCCTGATTGAGATGCTTTTTCTAGTTGGTTCATATTCTTTAAATTCATATAATATGGATTCTTAACTTTAAAAAAACGAAGGCTAAGTGATATGAATTATAAATTCAATGAATAAAATTTAAATTTAACTCTTTATTCTCTTTTTGTTCTCAGTTAGTATTGAGTACAAAAGGAGAACCCAAGTATGTTAACGTTACAACAAAGTAAAACCTTAGACTTTATAACCGAATTTATTACTCAAAATAATTACAGCCCTTCTCTTAATGAAATAGCTATTGGCATCGGCATTAGCTCACGGGGTGTTGCCCACAGATACGTCAATGCTTTGATTGAAAAAGGCTATTTATATAAACACCCTAATAGCCAACGCGGATTAGAATTAGTCGATAAAGATGAGCCTAATCAGGCATTTACCATTCCATTTCTTGGGAGGATAGCAGCAGGTTTACCACTAGAAGCTATAGAAGATGATAGTGAACTTGATTTAGGACAATATTTCGCAGGCCCTGACAAATTTGCTCTTAGAGTCAGTGGCGAATCAATGATTGAAATCGGTATCCATGATGATGACTATGTCATTATCAAAAAACAACAAACCGCAACAGATGGCGATATTGTTGTTGCTATGATTGACCGAAGTGAAGTCACTTTAAAGCGTTTCCGCAGACGTCCAAATAACCAAATTGCTTTAATTCCTGAAAACAGGGAAATGGAACCGATGATTTATAATGAAGAGCGGGTGACTATTCAAGGCATTCTTATTGGTCAAATGAGAACTTATTAAGGATGCTCTGAGTAAGTTAATAAAATTTGAGCGCAGAAAAAACTATCGCTATTTTCGTCAAAATGAGCCGTAATAGTCACTCTATTGCTGCGATTTTCGGTGAAAATAGCGGCAGTTTTAGCAAGTTCAAAATTATTGGACTTGTTCAGAGACTCTTTAAAAAATCTCTGAACAACCACCAATTATTAAGAAATAAGAACAGGCAATAAAAAAGCCCGTAAGAACTAGCCTTACGGGCTTTTTATGGATCTACTTACGATTAAGTAGAAGGGTTTGGCTAGAAATCAATCCAAGATTTCTAAGATGCCTCACATCTCTATGAGTTACATCATGCCGCCCATTCCACCCATTCCGCCGCCCATATCGCCACCGCCAGCTGGTGCTGCATCATCTTTAGGTAACTCTGCAATCATGCATTCAGTTGTTAACAACAAACCAGCAACAGAGCCTGCATTTTGTAAAGCTGAACGCGTTACTTTAGTTGGGTCAAGAATACCCATCTCAAGCATGTCCCCATATTCACCAGTCGCTGCGTTGTAACCATAGTTACCTTCGCCTGCTAATACCTTATTAACAACAACAGAGGCTTCATCACCTGCATTCGTTGCAATTTGACGCATAGGATCTTCCATCGCACGTCGTGCAATTTCAACACCTACATTTTGGTCATCATTATCACCTTTTAAATCAGCAATTGCTGCACCAGCACGAATTAACGCAACGCCACCACCGGCAACAACGCCTTCTTCTACTGCGGCACGAGTTGCATGTAATGCATCTTCAACGCGAGCTTTCTTTTCTTTCATTTCCATTTCAGTGGCTGCGCCAACTTTAATGACTGCAACGCCGCCTGCTAATTTAGCTAAACGCTCTTGCATTTTTTCTTGATCATATTCAGATGTTGTTTCTTCGATTTGTGCTTTGATTTGATCAATACGGCCTTTGATTTCGTCATTATTGCCAGCACCATCAACAATCACGGTGATTTCTTTGTTGACATTGACTTTCTTAGCAGAACCCAAATCTTCAACTGTCGCTTTCTCAAGACTTAAACCAATTTCTTCAGAGATAACCGTTGCACCCGTTAAAATAGCAATATCTTGTAACATCGCTTTGCGGCGATCGCCAAAACCAGGTGCTTTAACCGCACATACCTTAACAATACCACGCATACTGTTAACGACTAGAGTTGC
Organism: uncultured Gammaproteobacteria bacterium; assembly: GCA_964480635.1. GTDB lineage: Bacteria > Pseudomonadota > Gammaproteobacteria > CAYZQE01. Next base: position 8,972 of record CAYZQE010000091.1, read on the forward strand.
AAGTGCTTCACCCTCAATATCTTCCGCGATGATTAACAATGGACGGCTTTCTTTAGCAACGACTTCTAATACAGGTAATAACTCACGAATGTTAGAAATTTTCTTGTCGTGTAAAAGAATGTAAGGATTTTCAAGGTCAGCAGACATAGTTTGCTGATCATTAACGAAATAAGGCGATAAATAACCACGATCAAATTGCATACCTTCTACAACATCTAGCTCGTCTTCTAAAGAGGTGCCATCTTCAACAGTAATAACGCCTTCCTTGCCCACTTTTTCCATCGCATTAGCAATGATGTCACCAACACTGGCATCAGAGTTAGCTGAGATAGTGCCCACTTGAGCAATGGCTTTAGTATCATCACAAGACGTTGATGACTCGTGTAAATTTTTAACGGCAGCTGTGATTGCTTTATCAATGCCGCGCTTAAGATCCATTGGGTTCATACCCGCTGCGACTGCTTTCATGCCTTCACGAACAATGGCTTGAGCTAATACTGTCGCTGTTGTTGTACCGTCACCAGCCATATCAGAAGTTTGTGATGACACTTCCTTAACCATTTGCGCACCCATGTTTTCGAAGCGATCTTCTAATTCGATCTCTCTTGCAACTGACACACCATCTTTAGTGATGGTTGGCGCACCAAAACTCTTTTCTAATACAACATTACGTCCTTTTGGGCCTAA
>CAYZQE010000092.1:0-5425 GCA_964480635.1 uncultured Gammaproteobacteria bacterium
GAAGATATTTCGGGTGTTGAAATTAAAGGATACAGAGCGCCTAGCTATTCAATTGGAAAAGATAATATTTGGGCTTTAGATGTCTTGGCGCAAACTGGCCACCAGTATAGTTCGAGTATTTATCCTATTAAACACGATCATTATGGTTATCCTGAAGCACCTCGTTTTGTTTTTAAAGATAAAAAAACAGGATTAATAGAGATCCCTATTACAACTATGAAATTTATGAATCGTTTGTTCCCAGCGGGTGGCGGCGGCTTTTTTCGGTTTTACCCCTATTTTTTGTCACGATGGATTATTGGTCAGGTAAATAAAAAAGATAAGATGCCCTCAATTTTTTATTTTCATCCATGGGAAATTGACCCCAACCAGCCAAAACAAAATAATATTTCTGCAAAATCTCAGTTTAGGCATTATTTGAACTTAGATAAAACCGAAAAACGTTTAAATCATCTTTTATCTGATTTTAATTGGGGGAGAATGGACGATGTATTTATTAAAGGGCAAGATATACCAGAATATGAGTTAAGTTAATTTGCCTCTCTCAATTGACAGTTTAAAAGCTAGGTACTAACCTCAGGCTAAAGGTTTATTGTCTCAGGTCGCTAATTTAAAACTATACATTTTCAGTGCAAGGCTTTATCGTCAATTTGTTTCAGTTCTGAGGAAGAATTAATGTGTAGAAATAACTGGGAAGTGGGACTTTAGTCCCACATGACTAGCGAGGCTAAAGCCTCACTTCCTGTTTGAGCGACTTTTAGTCGTGTTATAATCAACCTATGTACTTTCAGTTGATATTGGTTGAGTTAAAACAGCCTATAAAAATAAAATATAAAATAAGGAATTATTAATAATGAAATTTAAGTCGTTAATTACGTTTGTCTTAGTCGCTTTTTTAACTTCGTGTTCTACGCAGCTTACCACTGAAGAATATCTTCAACGCGGCTCTAGTTATATGGATGAAAAAGAGTGGAAGAGCGCCATTATTGAATATAAAAATGGCATTAAGCAGTCTCCTGAAAATGCAAAAGCTCGAATTTTACTAGGGAAAGCATATTTAAAAACCTATAGTAGTGATGCGGCAATTAAAGAGCTTAAAAAAGCGATTTCACTCGGTGTGGATAAAACTAAAGTCGTAGTTTCATTGGGCAAAGCCTACGCACAAAGCAATAAAAATGATGAAATAACCAATGAAATAACGCTTGATGGTAATTTAATCAAAGAAGAAAAACTTGAAATATTGGCAATAAGAGCAGGTGCTTTTTTACGTAAAAAAGACCTAGATAGTGCTTTATCAGAATTGCAAAAAGCAAAACAACTAGACAGAGATCATACATCTGTTCGATTAATGTGGGCGCAATATGAGGCGCGTAAAGGTAATGTAGACGAACAAATTAAATGGTTAAAGCCGCTGTTAACTTTAAATGTTGCTGATGCATGGAGCCAAATGGGTGATGTTGAACGAACTCAATTAAACTTAGAAAAATCTGAAGTCGCTTATACAAAAGCAATTGATCTTAGAAAATTAGTTCATCAAGATTATTTATCTAGGGCATTGGTAAGAATAACGTTAAAAAAATATGATGAAGCTATGGCTGATTTGCAATTGCTTAAAAAGGCCGGTTTATTAACGCCAGTAATAATGCATTCAGAAGGTGTGATAGCATTTTATCAAAAAGATTTTGATACGGCGCAAAGAAAATTAGATGAAGTGCTCGCTAAATACAAGGCATATCCTCCAAGTTTGTTTGTATTGGGATTAACACATTACCAAAAGAAAAACTTTGAAAGTGCCATTAATTCACTTAGCAGATATTTAAAAATAGATCCTAAAAATGCTCAAGCAAGATTAGTTTTAGCAACATCTTTGTTGCAAACCAATAAACCCTCTCAGGCAATTGTTGAATTAGAGGGGTTGCTAAAAATTGACCCGAATAATGCTAAAGCATTGTCTCTTTTAGGTGGGGCATATGTGCGTAATGGGCAGTTAGCTGAAGGTTTAGCATTATTTAAAAAGACGGCAGCGCAAAATCCAACTCAAGCAACTGCTCAGTTTCAGCTAGGCTCTATTTTAATTCGTGACAAAAAGACAGTGGCAAAAGGCCAGCAGGCTTTATTAAAAGCCTTAGATTTAGATCCTGATTTAGCTCAAGCCAATTTATCTTTATATTTAAGTTACATGCAATCTAAAACTTTTAATAAAGCGTCAAAAATTGCGCAAAAAATGATTGATGCCAAGCCAAAAGATACATTGGCTTATAATTTATTAGCTCATTCTTATTTCTCGAATGGTGATAAAGATAAAGCCATTGAATTGTTTGAATCAACGTTAAAGAAGTTTCCATCTGATCCTTTAACATCTAGCAATATGGCAAGAATTAAATTACAAACAAATCAGATTGAAGATGCTAAGTTGATTTATTTAAATGTTTTAGAGAAAAACCCAAATGATTTAAGAACGCTTATTAGTTTGGCTGTTGTTGAGTCAAAACTAGGTAATGATGTACCTAAAATGGATTATCTTATAAAGGCTGTGAAATCTAATCCTACTGTTCTTTCGCCTAAGCTTATTTTAGCGACTGAATATTTAAAGCAAACTAAATTCCAAGAAGCATTTAATGTATTAAGAGACGTAAGTGATGCGGATAAAAGTAAAATTGAAGTACAGTTAATTAATGCAAAAGCAAAAATGGGTTTAAAGGAACACGATTTTGCACAAGTGTTATTGAAGAAGCTAGTGGCTAAAAACCCATCGTCAGCATCACCATATTTTCTTTTAGGTCAAAATTATGGTTATCTAAAGAAAAAGGATCAGATGAAATCAGCTTTTGAGCAAGTTTTAAAAATTAAACCTGACCATTTCTCTGCGAGCTTAATTTTAACGCGTTTAGCTTTATTAGAAGGTAATAAAAAGGAGTTTGAAACTCGAATTACTAATATGTCTAAAATTTACCCCGAGCATGTTGATGTTAAATTTTTGCATGCCAAATTAACAAGTAATGATAAAAATTATAAATCAGCCATTTCTACATTAGAAGGTTTATTAAAAGAAACACCGCACTCAGAGATAGTCATTGATCTAGCACGTAATAAATGGGTGTCTGGAGATAAGGATGGTGCAATTACAGGTGTCGAACTTTGGTTGGAAGAAAACCCTGAAGATAAAAAAGCATTGATGCTGTTAGCCCAGTTTTACATTAATCAAAATAGAAATGAAGAAGCTAATGCGACCTACGCTAAAGTTGATAAGCTGATTCCTAACAATGCCATTGTGTTAAATAATATGGCTTGGTTATATCGTGAAAGCAATGTGAAACAAGGCATTAAGTTAGCTAAAAAAGCATTGGCTTTAGAGCCAGAAAGTCCTTTTATTAAAGATACCTTAGCCATGCTTTTATTGGGTGATGATAAAGCTACTGAGGCTTTGCCATTGTCACAACAAGCAGCGAAAGCACAGCCTAATTTTGTTGAAATTCAAATGAATTATGCCAAAGTGTTGATAGCCGTTGGTGATAAAGCAATGGCAAAAACTGTTTTAAATACGATTGGCTCAAATACTAAATCTTTTGATCAGCGTCAGCAAATTCGTATGTTATTGAATAGTTTATAAAAAAGTTTAAAAAATGAATAAAATTAAAAAAGTTTTAGTCACAGGTGGGGCGGGTTATATTGGCTCTCATACGTGTTTAGAGTTATTGAATGAAGGTTATGAGGTTGTGGTTTTTGATAATCTCAGTAACAGTAAAAAAGAATCATTAAACCGAGTAGAGAAATTAACTGATAAATCTATTAAGTTTATAAAAGCTGATCTACGTAATAAAGAAGAAACCATTCAAGTTTTAAAACAAGAACAACCCGATGCCGTTATTCATTTTGCGGGTTTAAAAGCAGTAGGTGAATCAGTTTATATCCCAATTGAGTACTACCAAAATAATATAGCAGGCACTCTCAATTTATGTGAAGCGATGAAAGAACATGGGCAAAAAAACATTGTTTTTAGTTCATCTGCAACAGTTTATGGCGACCCAGCCTCCTTACCAATTAAAGAAGGTTTTCCAACATCGGCAACAAACCCTTATGGACGATCAAAATTAATTGTAGAAGAAATGCTACAAGATATTTATAAATCGAATAATGATTGGAATATTTCTTTACTACGTTATTTTAATCCAGTTGGCGCACATGAAAGCGGGCAAATTGGTGAAGACCCCAATGAAACCCCCAATAACTTAATGCCTTATATCTCTCAAGTTGCTATAGGCAAGTTAAAAGAGTTATCAGTTTATGGTGATGATTACGACACACTTGACGGAACCGGAGTTAGAGACTATATACATGTAGTTGATTTGGCTAAAGGCCATATAGCTGCGCTTAAACGGTTAGAAACGTCTCCGGGTGTTATGATTCATAATTTAGGCACAGGCACTGGCTATAGTGTTTTACAAATGAAGGATGCACTTGCAAAATCAGCAAATAGAGACATTGCCTATAAAATTGTGGGTCGAAGAGAAGGAGATATTGCATCATGTTATGCAGATTCTTCTCTAGCTAAGACAGAATTAAACTGGATAGCAGAAAAAAACCTACAACAAATGTGTGATGATACATGGCGATGGCAGTCTAAAAACCCTAATGGCTTTGATTAATTAACCATAAATAATGACATATAGAAGGAGTTGATTATGTTAAAAATTTTGCTATTAATGAGTGTGTTTTCGTTGCTTTCTTGTTCTGATATAGAAAGTAACCTCAATAGTGGTACTGGTACCAGTACTGATGGTGGCGGTGGCGGAGGGGCTAACAAGGTTTTTACTTTATCTTGGGCTGCGCCTACTAATTTTGAAAACGCTGACCTTTTAACACCCGCTGATGATTTGTCTGAATATCGAATCTATTATGGCGATAGTGAAGGAAATGTAACTCTGAATTTCACCAGTATAAGTGTCGATAAAACATCATTTTCTACTCAAAGTTTTGATGCTAATTTAGTGAGTTCATTTGCCACTGTTTATCTTGCTATGACTTCTGTTTCTAATGATGGTGTAGAAAGTGTTTTGTCAGATATAGTGACTTTTAATCCTTAAATAATAAAAAATAAACATATGAAAATTTTAGTAACTGGTGCTGCTGGTTTTATTGGTTCTGCTCTTTCAATTAGGTTACTAGACCGTGGAGATGAAGTTGTAGGCATTGATAGCCATAATGATTATTATGACCCAGCATTAAAAGAAGCTCGCTTAGCGCGTCATTTCGATCATCCAAATTACACACATATTAGAATGTCTTTAGAAGACCGGGATGGCATGGCATCACTCTTTAAAGAGCAACAATTTAATCGAGTTGTAAATTTAGCGGCCCAAGCGGGCGTACGTTATTCATTAGAAAATCCCATGGCTTATATCGATACAAACTTAGTCGGTTTTGG
>CAYZQE010000092.1:5525-9622 GCA_964480635.1 uncultured Gammaproteobacteria bacterium
AGATTGGAATGGCGATAATCCAGATTCAGCAACCAGTTATGCACCATGGCGTGTGTATAATATTGGCAATAATAACCCTGTTGAGTTAAATACTTATATTTCTGCTTTAGAAGCATCTATGGGTAAGGTAGCAGAAAAAGAAATGCTACCACTGCAACCTGGGGATGTGCCTGATACCTATGCTGATGTTGATGATTTAGTAAGAGATTTTGACTATAAACCTGAAACAAGCGTTCAAGATGGCATTGCCAAATTTACAGAATGGTTTAATGACTATTATAAATAAGCAGTAGATTAACGGATGTTAAATCAATACCCAGCTATTAAATTTGATACGGCGGCTAAACCCCAGCTTATCGTTGTTATAGATACCGAAGAAGAATTTAATTGGTCAGAGCCTCCTTCACGAGAGAACATTGCTGTTTCAGCCATGTCAAAAATTCACTTGGTGCAGGATATTTTTGATGAATATGGCATAGTTCCTTGTTATGTCATTGACTATCCCATTGCAAGTCAGGTTGATGGTTATGCCCCTTTAAAAGAATTTTTAGACAATAAACAATGTGAAATTGGCGCTCATTTACACCCCTGGGTAAGCCCTCCTTTTGAAGAAGAAGTAACTATTTCTAATATGTATCCCGGTAATTTAGGGTATGATATTGAAAAAAGAAAACTCGCTTGTTTACATGATCAAATTGAAACGTCTTTCGGTATAAAAACTGAAATTTATAAAGCAGGTCGTTATGGTGTAGGGGAGCATACGGCTAAAATAATGAAAGAATTAGGCTTTACAATAGATCTTTCGATTTGTAGTGCGTTTGATTATCGTGCTGACGGCGGGCCAAACTTTAGTGATTCACTAACAGAGCCTTATTGGTTTGGCCAAGATAAGGACTTACTAGAGATTCCATTGTCAGGTGCCTTTGTCGGTATGGCTGGCACGCTATCAAAGCATATATATAATGCTTCGGGCTATTTAAGCATGATAAAAGCAAGAGGCATTTTATCTAGATTATCCATTGTTGATAGGTTGATGTTATCGCCTGAAGGGTATTCAACAGAAGAACATATTAAATTAACGCGTTTCTTATATAAAAAAGGCGTTAGGACGTTTACTTGGAATTTTCATAGTCCCACGGTTGTACCCAACAAAACGATGTACACCAACAATAATAAACAAGTGCAGCAATTCTTAGATACCTTTAGACGTTATTTTGATTTCTTTTTAGGTGAATTATCGGGAGTGGCGACGACCCCATTACAATTAAAAGCTCAATTGGAGAGAGATAAATGAAAATTCTTGGTATTTCACCCCTAGATAAAGATTCCACCGCATCCATAGTAGAAGATGGTGAAATATTATTTGCCGCAGGTGAGGAACGTTTTACTCGCAACAAACAACAAGATGGTTTTCCACTTCAAGCTATTCAGCAGGCGTTAAGCTACACCAATACATCAATTGATGAAATTGATATGGTTGTCTATCCGTTTATGGAATCGAAAGATGAGCTGAAACTAATTGAAAAAAACTTAAAGAATGAAAAAGAATTCATCTCGAATTTTAAAGGTGCTGACTTAAAAAAGATGTTAGCAGAGGCTGAAAAGAAAGTGCCTAAAAGGCATGAAAAAATTCATGGTTTAGCCTTACCCAATGAAAAAATGGAAAAAGGTTTTCTTTATGATAAGTTTTATAGTTTAGCGGGAAGCCAAGCGACTGTTTCTGCAAAAACTGCGTTAAAAGGTTCGCGAAATTGGGCGGATCAAGCGAGTGCTTCTTTTAACTCCTATCAAGATGAGCTTTTAACAGGATTAGAGCAAATAGGCCTTGGTGGTAAATTAAAACGAATGGATCATCACTTGACTCATGCTGCCAATAGCTATTTTGCCAGTGGTTATCAAAAAGCCCTCTGCATAACGCTAGACGGGTATGGCACAGGTTTGGCAGGGTCAGTTAGTGAAGCGATTGGTGGCAAAATTAAACGTTTGCATGGCATTGAATTCCCTAATTCATTAGGCACATTATATGAGCATGTTACCTCTAGTTTAGGTTTTAAACCAAGCCGACATGAAGGTAAAATTGTTGGCTTAGCCTCTTATGGTGACCCAGATATTTTATCGCCGATATTATTAAGTCGAATCGATCAAAGTAATGGTGATTTTAAAATTTTTGAAGCCAATAATGTCTATTTTTCGCGTTATTTAGCATCACACTTTCCTAAAATTGATGTAGCAGCTGCATATCAAAATGTTTTAGAAGTGGTAGCAACAAAATTTGTAAAATATTGGGTCGAGAAGACAGGGATTGACACCGTTGTTTTATCGGGTGGAGTGACCGCTAACGTTAAACTTAATCAACGCATTTTTGAAATTGAAGGCGTGAATAATATATTTGTATATCCTAATATGGGTGATGGTGGTTGTGGAACAGGCGCTGCATTATATCATTCACAAACAGATGAATTAAAACCAAGTATTACCAGTACTTATTTTGGCCCAGACTTTAGTGATGAAGAAATTGCCAAAGAACTAAAAGAAGCCGGTTTAGCATTTACTCAGCCAGACCATTTAGCCAAAGAAGTAGCAGAGCTTATACATTCAGGAAAAGTAGTTGCAAGGTTTGCCGGAAGAATGGAATATGGCCCTAGAGCATTAGGTAATCGTTCTATCATGTATCACGCGTGTGAACCCGAGGTGAACCAATGGTTAAACAAGCGCATGGGACGTACAGAGTTTATGCCGTTTGCACCAGTAACACTCTATGAAGCGCGAGAAAAATATTATCATAATATTAAAGGTGCAGAACATGCCGCTGAGTTTATGACGGTAACTTTTGACTGCACAGACCTAATGAAAAAGGATTGTCCAGCAGCGGTTCATGTAGACGGTACAGCAAGGCCACAGCTAGTTAGACGAGAAGTGAATGAAGGCTATTACGATATCTTAAAAGAATATGAAAAAATCAGCGGTATCTCAAGCTTAATAAACACCAGTTTTAACATGCATGAAGAGCCAATTGTTTGCACGCCTTTTGATGGCATTAGAGCATTTTTACAAGGTAATTTAGACGTGTTGGCGATTGGTTCATTTTTAGTATTAAAACCAAAAGACTAAGCTTTAATCATGTTTAAGCATCTAAGCTTTAGGATAACAAAGTTTAGATGCTGCTATTAAATATCTTTACGGTTTTTAATCACTTTAGCAGGGTTACCAACAGCAATAGAATAGTCAGGAATGTCTTTGGTAACAACAGAACCAGCCCCAATAATGCATTTTTTACCTATATTAGCCATAATTAGGCTGCCGTTACCAATCCAGCTATCCTCGCCAATTTTAATTTTTTCATACTGCCCCCCTTGTTGTTGAATAGGCACATTTAAATCATCAAAATTATGTTGTCCAGTGCCACTCATAATATGTACGCCACTAGCAATTAATGTATTCTTTTCAATAATGCAGGAGCCAATATTGCATTGCGGCCCAATATAAACACCTTTATAAATCTCAGTGTCTGTTTGTGAAAAAAGCGTGCCAAAACCGATAACCACTTCATAGTGACAATGAGCCATGGCAAGGCGATTAAAGGCTATTCTACAATAACTACCTATAGTTCCTGGTATCAGGCTTAAAAGTTGCGAAAAAAATATAAAGCAGCCTTTGGGTGTGATTAATTGTGAAAGATAATGAATAATTAATAAGGGAGATACAATTAAAATAAATAGCGTATTAATTATTTTTTTGATAGTTTTTTTCATTACAAATATTTTAAGAAACCCAAGTGTAGTGGTCAAGTAACTAAATTTTACTCAATAGCTTAATAAATGTGTACTTATCTCTTAAATTATATCTCTACATAAGTAAAAACCAAGCGTAGTGCTTGGATATGACTTATTTAAATAGATATTTGAATGATCAAATTCAGCAATTACTTAAAATATCCCCCATTGTTTTAATTATTGGTGCAAGACAAGCAGTCTGTAGAAAGAAGGGGATATGTTATTTAAAATAAAGCAAACCCAAGAAAAATGAAATGACCATTTTAACCTAGTGTCAAAAATAGACCGGTCTATTTTTGACACTAGGTTAAAATGGTCGCATAA
>CAYZQE010000093.1:0-9208 GCA_964480635.1 uncultured Gammaproteobacteria bacterium
AAACTTAAAAAGAGGACTGATTCAAATCATGAAAAAGCAATTTACTTTATCAATGTTAGCGGCTGGCGTTATGGCAGCTTCAACATTTGCAACACCCGTAATGGCTGTTGAAAAAACATTCGTTTCTATTGGAACGGGTGGCGTAACGGGTGTTTATTACCCAACAGGTGGTTCAATTTGCCGCATGGTTAATAAAACCCGTAAAACGCATGGTGTTCGTTGTTCAGTAGAGTCAACGGGTGGTTCGGTATTTAACATTAATGCAATTCGTACCGGTGAATTAGAAATGGGCGTTGCTCAATCTGATTGGCAGTACCATGCTTACCACGGTACATCTAAGTTTAAAAAGGCAGGCCCTTTTAAAGATTTACGCGCGGTATTCTCTGTTCATGCAGAGCCTGCAACTATCGTAGCACGTGCTGATTCTGGCATTAATAGTGTTATGGATCTTAAAGGTAAGCGTATGAACGTTGGCCAACCTGGTTCTGGTACTGTTGCAACCTATGACGTTATGGCAGAAGCATTAGGCATTAAACGCTCTGACCTTAAATTAGCATCTGAGCTAAAGTCATCTGAAATGGGTCAAGCATTATGTGATAACAAGATTGATGCATTCATCATTTTGGTAGGTCATCCAGCTGGCATGGTTAAAGAAGTGACAACAACGTGTGATGCTAAAATCGTAACAGTCGATACGCCAGAAATACGTAAATTAGTGGCTGATAACGATTTTTACCGTATGGCTACTGTCCCAGGTGGCATGTACACAGGTAATGATAAAGACGTGACAACATTTGGTGTGGGTGCCACATTCGTATCTTCAGCTAAAGTACCAGCTGAAACAATTTACCAAGTTGTAAAAGGTGTGTTTGATAATTTTGATAGATTCAAAAAATTACACCCTGCATTTGCAAACTTAAAAGAAAGTGAGATGATCAGCGATGCGCTTTCAGCTCCTTTACATGATGGTGCTGTACGTTACTACAAAGAACGTGGATGGATGTAATTTCCATTTAATTCAGTTGGCTGGTTTTCAGCCACTGTTTTATAACTAACCAGACTTTCTGGTTAGTTTCATCACTGTTGATTCTTGTTGAGTCAATAGTGATGAGACTGAGTTTAAAATAAATCTCAAATTACAAATTACAAATTACAAATTACAAATAATAAAAATTAATAAATCACAACAATAAGCATTCAGAGGAAGACATGGCGGATAATAAAGACGATTTTAAAGTGGATGAAAGTAAACTTGAATCCATAGTTGCTGAAACTGATACGGGAGGTCGTAACCCAGATAATCCACTGATTGCAAAGTTTTTATTTTGGACGGCATTTGCATGGGCTGCATTCCAGCTATGGATTGCCTCACCTTTTCCCTACATGATTCCCGATATCCTTCCTGTATTAAATAATACAGCTACACGTTCTATTCACTTAGCATTCGCCTTATTTTTAGGGTTTCTTGCTTATCCTGCTTTTAAATCATCGTCACGTAAATCAATACCTTTATTCGATTGGGTATTAGGCTTTATAGCCATCATGGTGACAATGTATTTGGCAGTGTTCGCTGTTGATTTAGCTGATCGTCCAGGCTTACCCATCACGATGGATTTAGTTGTCTCTGGCATTGGTGTTATTTTAGTGCTTGAAGGCGCAAGGCGTGCCTTAGGTCCACCACTCATGATTATTGCAATCATTTTCCTATGCTACATATTTTTTGGTCATTTAGCGCCAGAAGTTGTCGCATGGAAAGGTGCTTCGTTTTCAAGAGCCATGAGCCACTTATGGATAACACAAGAAGGCGTATTTGGTATTGCTTTAGGTGTTTCAACCTCAATGGTCTTTCTGTTTGTGCTATTTGGTTCTTTATTAGAACGCGCAGGCGCAGGAAATTACTTTATTTGGGTCGCATTTAGTTTGCTTGGTCATTTAAAAGGTGGCCCTGCTAAAGCAGCGGTTGTTTCATCAGCACTGACCGGTTTAGTATCCGGTTCATCTATAGCCAATGTGGTTACTACAGGTACTTTTACCATTCCCTTAATGAAGCGAGTCGGTTTTAGTGCAGAAAAAGCAGGCGCAGTTGAGGTTGCTTCGTCAACCAATGGTCAGTTGACCCCACCAGTGATGGGTGCTGCTGCATTTTTAATGATTGAATTCGTTGGTATTTCGTATATTGAAGTCGTAAAACACGCTATTTTACCCGCGCTTATTTCTTATATTGCTTTAGTCTATATCGTTCACCTTGAAGCTTGTAAAGCAGGCTTAGAAGGCTTGCCAAGGCGTGTGAAGAGAACATTTTTACAAAGTGCTTTAACCTTTGTCACCGTTGTTACCGGCATCGTTATAGTCTCTTTAGCCATGCATTATAGCTTAGGTTGGTTAGGTGCTGTGGCAGGTGATGCAACCCCATGGATTTCGGCTGTATTATTCTTTATCGTTTATTTCTTCTTACTTAAATTGGCCGTGAAATACCCAGAACTAGGTCGTTCAGATGAGATTAATGAGCTACCAGAAGTTGGCCCTATCGTAAAAGCGGGCCTGTATTTCTTAATGCCCGTTATTTTGTTAATTTGGTGTTTAGTGGTTATTCGGTTATCACCTGCATTGGCTGCTTTTTGGGCTTCAATGGCAATGATCTTCGTTTTATTCACACATAAGCCCATTAAAGCCTTTCTTAGAAACGAAATTAACCCCATGCAACGTTTTGCAGATGGTTGGATTGACTTTAAAGAAGGTATGGTTGCTGGTGCACGTAATATGATTGGTATTGGTATTGCAACTGCGGCTGCGGGTCTTATTATCGGTACTGTTACCTTAACAGGCGTTGGACTTGTTTTGGCTGAGGTGGTTGAGTATATTTCAGGTGGTAGCTTAATCATTATGCTCATGTTAACGGCAGGCATTAGTTTATTGCTTGGCATGGGTTTACCGACCACTGCTAACTACATTGTGGTGTCTTCACTTATGGCACCGGTTATTGTAGAGCTTGGTGCTCAATCGGGTCTCATCGTACCGTTGATTGCCGTTCACTTATTCGTGTTTTATTTTGGTATATTGGCAGATGACACACCTCCGGTGGGGCTTGCGGCTTATGCCGCCGCCGCAATATCAGGAGGAGACCCTATTAAAACCGGTATTCAGGGTTTTATGTATGATATTCGAACAGGTATATTACCGTTCATGTTTATCTTTAATACCGAGCTATTGATGATAGGTATTAGGAGCCCTCAACATTTACTTCTGGTGATCGTAACCTCTACGGCGGCTATGCTCTTGTTTGCTGCAGCAACTCAAGGCTGGTTTTTAACCAAGAGTGCTAAGTGGGAATCATTATTACTTCTTGTCGTTGTCTTTATGTTATTTCGCCCAGGCTATTTTATGGACAAACTATATCCACCTTTACAACAAGTTGAAGCCAGTAAAATTTATGAAATTGCCCAAGCAGCACCAGATAATGGACAAATTAGAGTTCGTGTCAGCGGTGAAACGCTTGAAGGTAAAGCGGTTGATAAAGTGGTTATGTTACCAGTCGGTAAGGCCGGCGCTACAGGCAAAGAACGCCTTATTAACTCAGCGGGTTTAGAGCTGCGTGAAGAAGATGGCCAACTCATGATTGATAATTTAGTTTTTGGCGGCGTTGCTCAAAAACAAAAACTTGATTTTGATTACATTATTGAAGGCATACAGATTGATAATGATAGACCAGCGAAACATTGGTTTTATCTATTAGCATTGATGATATTAGGTTTAGTGATTGCTTCACAAAAAGCCAGAATTAGAAAATATGGCCAGCCTGTTATTAGCCAAGTATCGTAAACGGAGATAAAAATGTATAAAAAGATATTAGTCGCCATTGATGTATTTCGTGAAAAAAATGCTGAAAAACTGTGTAAAACAGCTAATGACATGGCCAAAATAAATGGCGCAGAAGTTCGCTTAGTCAGTGTTATCCCTGATTATGGTATGCCGTTAGTGGCCAGTTATTTTCCTAAAGATGCTCAAAAGAAAATAAAAAATGAAATGAGCTCTATGCTTAAAAAATATGCAACTGAACATGTAGATGGCAATGTCAGTGCCATTTTAAGGCAAGGTAAACGAGCACGAAACATCATTGATGAAGCCTCTGAATGGGAGGCAGATTTAGTGATTATTGGTTGCCGAAAGAAAGCATCACGGGATAACATTAGAATGCTAGGTGCTTGTAGCTCTAGTGTTGCCGATCGTGTTGATTGTTCGGTCATTGTTGTTCGTTAACAACCTAAATCAAGGCTAGATGTCCTCCTAGCCTTGATTTTTAGTTATCACTTAAAAACAATTTAACTACGAATGCTATAAACACATAGTTATATTCTTCATAAGTATTTGATCAAATTTTTAATTGTCTATAATCTCATTGCTTATCTCTTTTTAAGCCATTAAGACCATTTGAAACCATATAATCGCCCAGATCTATCAAATGCTTTATTAGTGAGTTTATTAATCCTCACTGTATTCGGTGTTTTGTTTACCTTATTTTTCTCTCAAGCTATTTCGCCTGGTTCTTTAATAGGCCAATCCTCAGCGGCTATCGGTTTTATGTTTTTATTAGCACCATTTTTATTTAGTGTTATGAAACGTTCTGCCCTAAGTCAAAGTCCACCCAGTTGGTTTATTGCTCATGTACTTTTTGCTCTATTAGGCAGCATCTTTATTGCACTTCATGTGAGTGGTGGAAATTGGCTGACACCACCTGGTTTTGTGTTGATGTGCTTGATTTTTCTTTTTTTTCAAGGCGTTTTTATAAGAGTTATAGTGAGCAAACGATTTAGTTTGATGTTTGCACGCAGTAGTATGATGCGTGGATTTAAATCACCAGATCAATTAGATAAAATAGCATTACAAAACATTATTAATAAAAAAATCGACTTGTTAAAGGGCATTGATGCGACACAAACTGAAGCGTTGTTTTCACCCGCTTTAAAACACTGGCTAAAACACCCCATTAAAAGTACGCAATATCAATTACTCGCTGACAATGAGGCAAGAATGATTGCATATAAAAAAGAGGCAGGGCTTATCACTTGTTGGTCTAGACGCTTACACATGTTGATTGCCTTTTTATTTTTTGTAGGCCTGTTTAGCCACATTATTATTGTGTTGTTTTTTGCAGGTTATGCGGTACAAGGTGGTGACATTGAGTGGTGGTATATTACGGCTTGGGGTGCATAAAATGAATGCATCAACTCAATTGGCTTTAATGATTGATTTAGAGCGTTGTACTGGCTGTAAAAGCTGTGAGGCGGCCTGTAAACAAACGAATGCTTTAGGGCCTCAAACCTATCGTAATAAAGTCATGTGGTTTGATGAGCAACAACTTCCCTCTGGTGATAAAACGACATTACCAAGACTCGATTTTTTAACCGTCACCTGCCAACAATGTGAACGTCCGGCATGTTTGCGTGCTTGCCCAGTTACCCCTAAAGCCATCAGTAAAGATCCCATTACTGGCGTTGTTTCTATAGATGAAGATCGCTGTACGGGTTGTGGTGAATGCGCATTATCTTGCCCTTATGGTGCGATTGGATACAACGCAGAACAACACCATGCGGTAAAATGTGATTTATGTGCCGACCGTAGGCTAAAAAATTTAGAGCCTGCCTGTGCCTCTGTTTGTCCAACCAGAGCCATCAGTTTTAATACGCGTGATAAGCTAATTAAACAGGCTAATAAAGATGACAGAGAGATTCTTGAAACCGATCATTTTTTACAAAAACCAGCCACCCTTTATTTAAAACGCCTCATTGATCATGGCGACAATATAGAAGATAACAGTGTTGGAATTTCTTTAATTAATGACCAAAAAGCACGGCATAATTTAGAGTCATCTTTAGCAACAGGCAGTTATCGTCAGGCAGAAAAATTAAAACAGCAGCAACAGCCCGTTAAAATTGTACCCGGTGCATGCAACATTTGTTTCAATGGCTGCCCTGTTAAATATCACATTAGCGGCAATAAGGTCGTTCATGTTTATGGCAATGAAGAAGACCCGCAGTTTCAGGGGCGTATCTGTTCTAAGTCGCAAATGACATTACAGCTCTATGATAACCCACATCGTTTAACACACCCTTTAAAAAGAGTGGGGCCAAGAGGCAGTGACAACTTTATCGCTATCAGTTGGCAACAAGCGATGAATGAAATTTCTGCAAAGCTTTCAAAAATACGCCAAGCACATGGCAGTGAAGCTCTAGCCATACAAGCAGGTTCGCGAACAGGCGTGCTGAATACTGTTGGAGCCATTCGTTTGTTTTCACGGCTATGGGGTACGGCAAATATAGCCACCTCAGAACCTTTATGTGATCTAGGCAAGGGCATAGCACTCGATTTAACTCAGGGTAATGGCATGTTACCCAACACCTTTACTAAAGAAGATATTGGTCAAGCACAAGTTTATGTTTTTATAGGTGATAACCAAGCAGAAACACGACCTGTTAATTTTGGCTTATTAAATGATTGGCGCATTAACAATAAGGCAAAAATGATTGTGGTTGACCCACGGTTAACGGTCACAGCCAGTAAAGCCGATGATTGGCTAGCCATTCGGTCAGGTACTGATATGGCATTAGGCTTAGCCCTTATACACAGTATTTTTAAAGCTAATCTACATAATGTAGCATTTTGTGAACGCTGGGTTGAGGGCTGGAAAGTATGGCGTGATTTTATTATAGATAAAAATTATAACGCCCAGTGGGCAGAAAGTATAACGGATATATCGGCCAAAAAAACTCAAGCACTGGCTAAAACCATTGCACAAGCTGATGGTTGCATGATTTTTTTAAGCCGAGGCATAAACCAACATACCAATTCGGTTCAAACCAATCGTGTGTTTATGTTTATCGCTGCCATCACGGGTAATTGGGGTCGTAAGGGAGGAGGTTATTTTAATGTATCATCAGATACACGCTGGAAACCCTTTGATATCCCTAAAGACAGAGAACCAAAAATTAAACCAGCGGTAGGGATAAACCCCATAGATTGGTTAGCTGCCATGAAAAGTGATGCAAAAGCCCCAATTAAAGCATTAATTACAGGTAATAATCCGCTTGCACAATGGCCAGAACAAATAAAAGTGAGAGAAGCATTATTAAAACTCGATCTTATCGTGCATATGGAATTGTTTAAAAATGCGACTTCGCACTATGCCGATTATGTTTTACCTATGGCCACAGGCATTGAGAAGGGCGGCCCAGCACGTTTTACCGAAGACAGGCGTTTTGTTTGGAATGATAAACTTATAGACCCCCCAGGTGAGGCAAAATCAGACCACTGGTTTTGGATTGAACTGGGGAAAAAATTTGGTTTTGATGATATTTTAAAAGAGGATTATAAACAGCCAAGAAAACTATGGGATGAGGTGATTGTTGCGCCTACCCCTTATTTGCAAGGAGCAGAAACTAAAAATCTTTTAAAACAAGCCAATAGAACCATTCGTGTCCCTGTTTTTAATGGCGATGAAGGAGAAATAGATCCCGTTTATATCACCGAAAAACAATCAAAAGAAATCAATACAAAGGTTTGTTATGAAACACCCAGTGGTAAATTAGAGTTTTGGACACAAAAAATTGAAGATGACTTTCAATTAAAGGGATTGTCATCGTTACCTGAGTTTTATAGTGAACAAGAACAGTTGATTGATTTGCCCTATATCGAAAAAAATTCATCGTCCGTTATTTCGCCCTTTCATTTTAGGCCTTCCTTTACATTTGGTGGCAGCATTGTGACTGCGCCTACTGATAAGGCACAATTATTAGAATTTGATACTGAATTAATAACAGGTAGACCACCTGCGCCGCACTTTCATTCTTGGACGCACTATTTTTGGCAAGCTCAAGAAATGTGGCCAGAACTGTATTGCCAAATACACCCTAGTAAAGCGGCAAAACTTAATATTAAAGAGGGGGATAACATTATTATTGCCACTCGACTAGGGCGGATTAAAGCAAAAGCTTGGTTACATCTTGGCATTCGTGTGAGTAGCGTATTTGTTCCCATTGGTTGGGACGAAACGCAACCCTTTCATCCTACTTTAGGCGTTAATCATTTAATCAACGCTTATTTAGACCCCATATCTCAACAAGCCAATTTAAAAACGCATCTGTGTAGAATATACAAGCCGTAGTTATGCGATAACTGCATATAAAATTAATAAAATAGTATTTGAGCGTATAGCTCATAAGTTTATAGTGATTCTATAATTTTATCATTAAGAGCGCATCATGACCCATAAATTTAAAGCTTTCAAATCACCATTGTTACCTTTTGAAGGGCCTGCTGCTTGGAAAGGCTGTGACCTACAAAATGAACCAAGTTTACATTGTGATATCAGTGAACAAGAGGTCGATGAGCTATTGGTTGCTGTTAAAAACACCATTGAATTAAACATAGGCATAGCGGACATAACGCACGATAAATTTGCATTGCCAATTTTAGGTCGAAAACTCACTAAAGCATATGATGAGGTGGTGCATGGGCGAGGCATAATTATTTTACATGGAATGCCAGTTGATGAAACACGTTATAGCCGTGAAGAAATAATACGTGCCTATATCGGTCTTGGATCTTGGTTGGGCTTACCCGTATCTCAAAACCATAAAGGCCATATTGTGGGGCACGTTAAAGATATTGGTACCGACCCCGATGATAAACAAACACGAATTTATACCACCGCTGTAAAACAACCATATCATACAGATAGTGCAGATATTGTCGGCTTGCTCTGTTTAAAACCCTGTAAATCTGGGGGTATATTTTCAGTCAGTAGTATTTATTCAATTTATAACGAAATTTTAGCAACGCGGCCTGATTTAATTGAAGTTCTAGAATCTCCCTTTGTTATCGACCGTAAAGGTGAAATACCAGAAGGCAAGGGTGCTACGTTTGAAATGGCTGTTTTTCATCGTCATGAAGGGCGATTATTAAGCATGCATGATAGAACATTTATTGATGCTGCCTTAGAAAGAGATGATGCTGAACCTTTAACTGATCTGCAAACAGAAGCGTTAGATTATTTTGATGCTGTTGCAGCAAAAAAAGAGTTTTATATTGATCTTGAATGGAAACCAGGTGACTTGGGCATTGTGCATAATCATCAGTGCGTTCATGCACGAACAGATTACGAGGATTACCCCGAATTTGATCGCCGTCGCCATTTAGTTCGCTTATGGCTGTC
>CAYZQE010000094.1:0-9172 GCA_964480635.1 uncultured Gammaproteobacteria bacterium
CTATGCCTAAGCAATCAGGCAAAGTAGCTCACTTCTGTTCAATGTGTGGGCCTAAGTTCTGTTCTATGAAAATCACCCAAGAAGTGCGTGAATATGCAGCAAAGCAAACCGTTGATTTAAACGAAGTGCTTGTAACCGGCATGAAAGAAAAGTCTAAAGAATTCAGTAAAAAAGGCGCTGAAATTTATCAGCAAGTTTAAGTAGTTTTAATCAATCTGCAATAACCGCTTTTGCTATTGCTCTCTGTTGCGGGAGGGGCATAGTTTAGATGAATTTTAAAATGAGGTGAGAGGGGAGCCTATATTTATTTTTCAAGATAGGATTATAGCCATGAGTCATAAATTAGTTAATAAAGGGGGCTCTTAGCAACCTTTTAATGACATTTGTTGGCGTTAAACCTATCAGTTAAGAGAGCAATAGATGCCCTACCTTTTCAAGTAAACTTATGGTTTTAAAAAGTACCAAATATTGGCAGAGAGGGCTCATCTTTGATGGGTTCTGGTTTTTTTGATTCTATTGTTGCAGCAATCGCCTTATCTTTTTCTTGTTGAAGGAGATTAATTTTTTCTAATAAATTGCTTAGCTTAATGTTTTTAGAATTGATTTGCAGACCCGCTCGTATGGTTTCTTGAGCTTGTTGATTTTCATTGATAGAAAATTGATATTCAGATAAAGACAGATAGGCATTATCAATATCCTTTCTTAATTGAATATTTTGAGAGGCATTAAAGGATAAAAACTCTAATGATTGCAAGTGATCAACTGCTACAGCGATTGAATTAAGCGTTAATTGAGAGTCGTTTAAAGAAAGCTGCGCATCTTTATACAAGCTATTAATTTGTTGCTGCCTTTGTGCTTCTTTTTTGATTTGAAAATCAACTTCAAATTGTTTTTTGGTTTCTCTTTGTCGTTGTAATTCAACTGAAGCAATTCGTCGGTTTTCTTTGGTAGTCGCATCTGCTTCTTTACGTTTTATCTCATCCTCCAGAGCCTTTCGTTGTTTATTTTCATCTTTATTGATCGACGTATTTAACGTTTTAAGCTGTGCGTTATTTGGCGTGGCTCTTAGCCCTTCTATTAAAATTGATTTAGCTAGCGCTATGTTTTTTCTATGTTTTTTAAATTATATTGCATTAGCGTTAAGCGATGATAAGTTTTGAACAAATACATCAAAATAATAGCCGTTTTCAGACAAGGTGCCGCCAACGCCAAGTAGTTTAAAAGTCACTTCAGGAAAGCCATCAGTTGTTAAGCCTGAACCCGTTAGTGCGCTAGGTCGTTCTGATTGGGCAAAATCTTATTGTGAGTAGCTCAATGAAGCTCTTGGTGGGAAAACGTTTTTATTTTTATAATTTTTTAGATAAAACATTTTTATACCGACATTTTTAAGTAATGCCCTACTTTATTTATAACATATGTTAGTGGTTTTGGCAGTATAAAAGGTGCTCTAAATATTTTATAATATAATTATGATGAATTTAAATGAAATTAAAAATGATACCGATGCAAAAGACAAAGAGTTAAGGCAATTTGTTTTTATTGGTTATATTTTACAGGCCGTTTTTTTTATTTTTGTAGTGACGCCACTTTTTGGCATGATTATAAATTACATTAAAAAAGAGGATTTATTAAAGAGTCGTTATAGCTCACACTATCGCTGGCAGCAGAATACATTTTGGTTTGGATTGCTATGGATGGTTTTATCAGTGTTGACATACTTTTTATTAATTGGTTACGTTGTGTTTTTCTTTTTGGGTATTTGGTATATCTATCGGATTGCAAAAGGATGGATCTATTTAATGGATGGAAAAGAGCTTTATAAATAATGGTTAAGCAAAACTGGAAACAAAAGCTGAGTGATGCAGACTATAAAGTGTGTCGTGAAAAGGGCACTGAACGAGCGTTTAGTGGTGCTTATTGGGATACAAAAGAAGAGGGTGAATATCGCTGTAAGTGCTGTGATGACGTCTTATTTCAATCGAACACTAAGTTTGATTCGGGTACAGGATGGCCTTCTTTTTTTCAGTTTGAAAATAATTCGGTGCAAACACATACCGATGTGACACTAGGAATGAAACGTGTTGAGGTAACTTGCAAAAATTGCGGCAGTCATTTAGGCCATGTTTTTGAAGATGGGCCTCAACCAACAGGGCAACGTTATTGCATTAATTCTGCCTCTTTAAACTTTGAGAAAACAAATGACTGAAACTGAATTTATACAAATTGCCGAAGACACGATCTTTGCCATTGAAGATGCCTTAGATGAATGTGAGGTGGACATAGATTTTGATATGATGGGTGAGGTACTGACTTTAATTTTTGAAAATAAAAGTCAGGTGATTATCAATAAGCAAACACCATTAAAGCAAATTTGGGTGGCTGCCAAATCAGGTGGTTTTCACTTTGATTATAACGATGATAAACAAGACTGGGTGCTTAATAGTGATTCAGAAAGAACACTAAATGAATGTTTAAATGAGTACTGTACTGCACAAGCAGGCCAAACTGTTCAATTAGCGTTGTCATAAAGATTGGCTATTAAAAACCCCCTTGCTTATATCTCCCGCAATTTTCTAACCAAAACCATTCAATATTTAACTTGGCTTGGCTTTTTAGCGATTACTTGGGTCATTTTACAATACGTTTTTATTGGCTCTAGTCGCGCTATACCCATTATTAAAACGATAAACATTCATATTGATGAGTTTAAGCAGCATGATGTTGTTATGGTGCAGCATCAGCAACTGCCTTTTATTTTAATACATCGCACGCCAAAGCAAGTCGCTGCGCTTAAACAAAAACACCCTAAAGCTGATGCTTTGCGTTCGGTTAAAGATGAGTATTTTATTGCTCTAGCAATAGGAACTGATTATGGCTGTATTGTTTTAAAACATAAACAAGAGCAATTGAAAGAAAGCTGTAGTGCGGCTCTTTATGATTATTCGGGGCGATCTGTCTCAGGTAATAATGATCCTCTTAGAGTACCAAAAATGACGTACAATGAGGCCACAAAGCTTTTTAATTTCACCTTAAAATAGAATATATATTATGCCTTCTTTAGATATTGTGTCAGAAATAGACCATCACGAATTAACCAATGCTGTCGATCAAGCCAATAAAGAGATCAGTACACGTTATGACTTTAAAGGCTCGAACGCCAAAATAGAATCAAATGATGGGGGCTTAGTTTTACATGCTCAATCAAAATTTCAATTACAACAGATGACTCCAATCATTCATCAAAAGTTATCCAAACGTGGCATTGATGTCTCTTGCTTAAAGTCTGGCACGGTTGAAGAACATGCCACCACAGCAAAACAAGACATCAGCATTAATGAAGGTATTGATAAAGAACATGCTAAGAAGATTGTTAAATTCATCAAAGATTCTAAACTAAAGGTACAGGCTGCCATTCAAGGTGAGCAGGTTCGTGTTACGGGTAAAAAACGTGATGACTTACAAGACTTGATGGCACGCTTAAGAGGAGAGGAATTTGGTGTTCCTCTACAGTTTAATAATTTCAGAGATTAAGGAGCAGATAAATGAAAAATATAAAACTATTAATTGGTTTGGTCGTGGCTTTTACTAGCATTAATGCACATGCCTTTTGGGGCGGTAACAACGATTTTTTTGGTGGCAATGGTTGGGGTAATAACTGGCCAGTTTGGACACCGATGTATTGGATGGAGGAGTTTACAGGCGATAATAATTATAACGATTATTATGGGAATGCAAATCCATGGAGTGCAGCGCCTTTAAATAATATGCCCTTCACCAATCAACACAACGGAAACCCTTGGGGCCAAAATGGCGTGAATGCTAATTTTCCGCCTAATGGTTATTCACCTTATATAGGGGGAAGGCCAAATGCCGGATATCCAGCAGGTTATCCTCAAGGTTACCGCCCCTTGTCCGGTTTTCAAAATATGCCCTTAGTGCCTTCTCGTGGGCCGACATCGTTTAGATAGTTCTTTGCTGGCAGATGGGCTCAGTCTTACCTGTCAGCGACATAATTGTCCTCAAATTTTATTTTGCTCTGAACTTAACGTTTAAAGTCAGTGTCATATAGCCACTTTTACTTAATCATTGTTACTAAAATTTTATGAAATACTCAATTAATCAACCAATCTTCGCCCTTTGTGCCCTTATAGCCAGCTCTAGTTCTTTAGCGGTAGATAACCACACGGGTGGAATTACCGATTTATTAGAAATGCGATTAGGCTATAGAGCTGAAGTTTCAGAGCCGATAGAGATGCCAGTAAAAGGTGTTTATCAAGTGAAGTTCGGAGATACCTACGGTTATTTAATTGAAAATGGGCGTTATCTTGTTCGAGGTGATTTCATTGATTTAAAAAATGCGAAAAACTATACAGAAGTTGCAAAGCGTGATGATGCAATAAAAAAATTAGCCGTGTTTGATGATAAAGATATGATTATTTACCCAGCCAAAGGTGAAACCAAAGAAACGATTACTATTTTTACGGATACTTCATGTCCTTACTGTACAAAATTGCATGTCGAAGCAAAGCATTTAATTGATGCTGGTATTCAAGTGCAGTATTTACCTTTTCCTCGCGGTAGTAAAAGAGGGCCGGGTTATAAAGAGCTACAGCAAGTTTGGTGTGCCAAAGATCGTGAGTATGCGATGCACGTTGCAAAAGGAACCGAACCTGGTGAGCTAGAGAATGATGGAACTTGCGACCAAGCATCAATTGTGGATCTAGGTTTTGAAGTAGGTAATTCGATTGGAGTTACTGGAACCCCGGCTATTTTTACTTCAAAAGGCGTAAAAATAGATGGTTATGTCCCTTACGAGCGTTTAATCCCTATGCTACTTAATTAATGCCGCTGCTGCATTATGTTGAATTAGGCGATGCATCACATCAAAGCATTGTCATCATTCACGGTTTGTTTGGCTCACATAAAAATTGGAGCCGAATCAGTCAAAAGCTAGCTAATCACTATCACGTTATTACAGTGGATTGCCGTAACCACGGTGATTCATTTAATAGTATGAACATGAATTATCACCTTATGGCTAATGATGTTTGGTTGCTTGTAGAGCATTTGAAACTCAAAAAACCTATTGTGATGGGTCACAGTATGGGGGGTAAAATTGCGATGCAATTAATCTCTGAACATAAGGATAAGTTTTCTCAACTTGTGGTCGTCGACATTGCGCCAGTCGCTTATCAACATGCTTACAATGATTTAATTTTACCCATTTTAAATGTAGATATTACGAATATTAAAAACCGTAAACAGGTAGATGAAGAGCTTAAATCATCTATTGATGATGATTTTGTACGTTTATTTTTATTACAAAGCTTGTCGCATATTGATAAACGTTGGTATTGGAAAATAGATTGGCAAAACCTATTAGATAATATGAGCTCGATTGTAGCAGCGCCAGTTTTAGATAATAAGTTAACGCTTAAAAGTTTATTTGTATTTGGCGAAAAATCTGAATATTACAGTCAAGCAGGTTTAGAGAGCATCAACGAAAACTTTTCACAGCTTAATATTGAAGTGGTAGCCAATGGAAACCATTGGCTACACTATGAACATGCAGACGAGTTTATGGTGCTTTTAAATAAACATTTACCACTGACCGGTTAAAGAATATTCAAAAGCGGCTAAAGAGGCTTTCGAACCTTCACCCATAGAAATAACAATTTGTTTATAGGGAACGGTTGTGACATCACCGCAGGCAAAAATACCTTCGACAGACGTTTTACATTTTTCATCAATGACTATTTCACCATAAGGGTTAAGTTCAACTAAGTCTTTTACAAATTGGCTGTTGGGAACTAAACCTATTTGCACAAAGACACCTTCTAAGGCGATATTGATCGCTTCTTCTGTTTCTCTATTTTTATATACAATACCATTAACTTTACCGTTAATAGCCGTTATTTCACGGGTTTCTGCATTTTTAATAATGGTGATATTGTCAGTTTTATTCGCTTTATCAACTAATATTTGGTCAGCTTTTAAGTCAGGCATAAATTCAAAAACGGTCACAGATTTGACAATGCCAGCAAGATCCAACGCCGCTTCAATGCCAGAGTTACCACCACCTACAACGGCAATGTCTTTGCCTTTATAAAATGGGCCATCGCAATGAGGGCAGTAAGCGACACCATTACCTATATTTTCTTTTTCACCCGGAATACCAAGTTCACGCCAACGTGCGCCTGTTGCTACAATGATAGCTTTGCTTGTTATCACTTCACCAGAAGAAAGCGTTAGACTTTTAGTGTCACCATTTTCAATATGCTCGACGCTTAAGTGTTCTTTTAACGTCACGTTATAGTCATTTAAATGTTCTTTTAAAGAACCGACTAGCTCTGGGCCGGTTGTTTTTGAGACTGAAATTAAGTTTTCAATTCCCATGGTATCTTTCACTTGGCCACCAAATGTTTTAGCTATTATGGTGACTTTTAAACCTTTACGTGCGCTGTATATCGCTGCGCTTACGCCACCAGGCCCGCCACCAATAATGGTCACATCTTGCAATGGTAGTGCAGACTCAGTAAAGGTTTGTTTAATGTTTGGGGTGTGTTCAAGTAGTTTATCTATTAATACAGCTGCATCGACTTTACCATTGGCAAATAATTCGCCATTTAAGTAAACACTCGGAACACCTTGTATGTCACGCTGTTTAATTAAATCGGGATAGATGCCACCATCAATCATTTCTGCGCTAATGTTTGGATTTAGCAATGCAAATTGATTTAATATTTGAACCACATCGGGGCAATTGTGGCAGCTTAAACTGATAAATACCTCGAAGTGCATTTTTTCGTTTATATTACCTAAGATTGATTTTACTGAGCTATCCAGTTTTATTTCTGTACCTGAGGCGTGCAATAGGGCTAGCACTAATGAATTAAATTCATGTCCTGCTGGAATACCAGAAAAACGGATACCCGTATCTTCGCCATCAGCTTCAAGCATAAAGCTCATAGCACTGCGTAGAAAACCATTAGTATCTCGTTGTTCAAATTGAATGTTGTCACTAACACCTGCAATGCCTGATAAAAAATCAACTAATTCTTGGCGTTTAGAGTGTTCGCCGGTTTGCAAAACAAACGTAATTTTCTTTTGCATATTTGCCGTGTAACTTTTAACGGCGGTTAATAATTCATTGGTTAACATCATGTTATTCCTATTTATGTATCAGTCCATCCAAATTAATGGACTGATAGGTCTAAGCTAATTAGAGGCTAGGTTAAATCTTGCCTACTAAATCTAAAGATGGCGCTAAAGTGGCTTCGCCTTCTTTCCATGCTGCTGGGCAAACTTCACCTGGGTGAGATGCAACATATTGTGCTGCTTTAACCTTGTTTAAAAGACTCGCTGCTTCACGTCCAATACCTTCTGCGGTAATTTCCATGGCTTGAATAATGCCGTCAGGATCAACAAGAAATGTGCCGCGATCTGCAAGGCCACTGTCTTCACGCATGCAATCAAAATTACGAGTGATGACACCCATAGGATCACCAATCATGGTGTATTTAATTTTGCCGATGGTGTCAGATGAATCGTGCCAAGCTTTATGAGAAAAATGTGTATCAGTTGATACTGAATAAATTTCGACATCACGCTTTTGAAATTCGTCATACGAGTCTGCAAGGTCGCCTAACTCAGTTGGGCATACAAAGGTGAAGTCAGCGGGGTAAAAGAAAAAGATGGACCATTTTCCTTCCATATCTTCATTACTAATATCTAAAAATTCACCGTTTTTAAAAGCGGTTGCGTTGAAGGGTTTAATTTTAGTGTTTATTACTGCCATGGTGTTTCTCCTATAGGGATTAAAATAAATATGTTTGTTCTAAACATGGTATGGACTTTAGATGAATTTTTATGATTAGAAAAATTGGATTAATAGAACATCATGTTCTAAAATATTAAATATGATTTCTTTAAAACATTTAATTTATGCCTTAGCCGTGGAGCGTACGCTGCATTTTAAAAAAGCAGCTGAGCATTGTTCGGTTTCGCCTTCGGCATTGAGCACAGCCTTGCAAGCATTTGAGCGGCAATTAGGTTTTCAAGTGTTTGAACGAGACAATAAAAAGGTGCTCATTACGGCATTAGGACAGCAAGTATTAGATAAGGCTAAGTCTATTAAGCTGTTAATGGATGATATTCATGTGCTAGGAGAAGAGCAAAGTAAACCACTTAGCGGA
The DNA here is from genome assembly GCA_964480635.1 of uncultured Gammaproteobacteria bacterium. Lineage (GTDB taxonomy): Bacteria > Pseudomonadota > Gammaproteobacteria > CAYZQE01. The sequence goes on from CAYZQE010000094.1 coordinate 8,196, forward strand.
CCAATGAGCATTGGTATTATCCCAACAATTAGTCCTTTTATATTACCGATTATATTACCCGTATTACAAAACAACTATGCTAATTTAGAATTAGATATTAGTGAAGAGCAGTCACATGTTTTAGTAGAGCAAGTGAGAAATGGTGAGTTAGATACAGCTATTATCGCTTTACCTTATAAAATAGATGGTTTGTTAGCGTTTAAGTTTTGGCAAGAAAACTTTCATTGGATCACGCATTTTGAAGGGAATAAATCGAATCACACATTGATTAAAGCAGCTGATATTGATACTGATGAGCTTATTTTATTAAAAGATGGGCATTGCTTAAAAGACCATGTGTTGTCAGCGTGTAATTTTGATGGTAATTCTTGGATTAACCTTAATGCCACCAGTTTAACCACTTTGGTTCAGTTAGTGGCGGGAAAGATAGGCTCAACCTTAGTGCCAGAAATGGCATTAGCATCATTGGTGGATAACAATGCGGCATTAGTTAAAGTGCCTTTAGATGAAAAAGGGCCGCATAGAGAAATAGCCTTTATTGTGAGGCCGAATTATCCAAGGGTTAATGGCATAGAGCTTTTGATGGCTTTGTTTAATAAAGAGATGACGAGGAAGATTCGAGGTTAATCAGTTTTATTTTCTGCACTTTATATCTAGCTTAACGTCTTAAGTAGTCGTATTGTTTTGTTGTCTGTGTTTGGTTGAGAGTTGCGTGCTCATGCCGCACGGGCATTGTCTTTTTTTACACCAAAAAAGGCAAACAAAAACGTGCCCTTTATTAATAAGCCCTACGGGTTCCCACCGTATTCACTTAATAAACAGGCGCATGGGAAACTCGCAAGCTCAAACAGCCCATGCTTAACCCTGTTATTAAGTGAATACGGTGGCTTATTAAAGAGGGAGTAAACCCTTAGTAAGTCAAGAAATAGTGTTTTCTGTATAGGTTTTACTATTGAGTGATGTGTTTTTAGCGTAAT
>CAYZQE010000095.1:0-9100 GCA_964480635.1 uncultured Gammaproteobacteria bacterium
CTTATAGAAGAAAAAATCAATGTTCTGACTCATGCTTTCGGATTATTTTTAAGCTGTATTGCTTTAGTATTAATCATTAATAACCCGCTACTGAATACCAGCTTATTACATACCTTCAGCTTTAGTATATTCGCCATCAGTCTAATCATTTTGTATGCCGCATCCACGTTTTATCATCACGCGACCGACTCTGTAAAAAGAGCCCGTTTACGTGTTTTTGATCATGCTTCTATTTATATTTTAATAGCCGGCACTTATACACCCTTACATTAATCTCATTAAATTCTGATTTTGGCTGGAAAATGTTTATAACTGCGTGGCTATTAGCAATCATTGGCGTGATTTTTAAACTGTTTTTTACTGGAAAATTCAGTCTGATATCAACCTTACTCTACGTTTTCATGGGCGGAATGGTTTTTTTTTATGGATGACCTAAAGGCGAACTTAGCACAACAAGGTATGACTTGGTTAAGCATTGGGGGGGCGGCTTATATTATTGGCGCCATTATTTATTCTATAAAAGCCATAAAATTTAACCACGCCATATTTCATGTGTTTGTTTTATTTGGTAGCTTTAGTCATTTTATCGCTGTTTATTTTTATATCGTTTAACACCATTGAAGAAAATAAAAAATGACCGTTTTAGTTTTTTTTAATGACTCGCTGTTTTAGAGAAAACATTAATTATCACAACACCCGAGATAATCAGTGCCATACCAATAATAGCCGGCATATCTAAAGTTTGTTTGTAAATAATTACACCTAATATCGCTATCAATACTATTCCCATACCAGCCCAGATAGCATAGGCAGTTCCAATCGGAATTGTTTTTAGTACCAGTGACAAAAAATAAAATGCTATTCCGTATCCCGCAACAACAATAATACTAGGCCATAAATTTGAAAACCCATCCGAAGCTTTTAAAGCTGTCGTAGCAATAACTTCAGCGACAATTGCAATAACAAGATACCAATATCCCATTTATGTTTACTTTTAAACTAGGCCTTTGGCAAGGTAACACCTTGCTGTCCTTGATACTTTCCACCACGGTCTTTATACGATGTTTCGCATTCTTCATCACTTTCAAAAAACAACATTTGAGCAACGCCTTCGTTAGCATAAATTTTTGCAGGCAATGGCGATGTATTTGAAAACTCTAAGGTCACATGCCCTTCCCATTCTGGCTCTAACGGTGTGACGTTTACGATAATGCCGCAACGTGCATAAGTCGATTTACCCAAACAAATGGTTAAAACATTACGTGGTATTTTAAAATGCTCTATCGTTCTGGCTAATGCAAACGAGTTGGGTGGGATAATGCACACATCAGAATGCACATCGACAAAACTATCATCATCAAAATTTTTGGGGTCTACAATGGCTGAATTGATATTGGTAAAAATTTTAAATTCTGGGGCGCAGCGTACATCATAGCCGTAACTTGATGTGCCATAGGATATAATACGACCTTGATTAGACTCACGAACTTGACCCGGTTCAAAAGGCGAAATCATACCTTCGTTTTGGGCCATTCGGCGAATCCACTTATCTGACTTTATGCTCATTCAACAACCGTTGTTAGTTAAAATTGTATAGGTTAAGTATACCTATTTTAAATCACTCAATACAGAGTAAAAAACTTACTCTAGTACACCTTGCCATAACATTTCATAACCAATTTCATGTATTTCATCACAAAAGTCTAATGAGGCATCAAATTTTACTGCTCGCACGGCATCTGAAACTAATTCGTTATGTATGAAATAGGCTACCATATGAATATCAAAGAAAAATTTAGTCGTCAATTGAAAATTGGCGGCAGACGTATTAACTGACTAACTCAATTAACAGTTTATTTAAACGAAACATACACTATGAAAAAACCCATCACTCTAATGGCACTTAGCTTACTAATAGCTAGCGCTACCTTTTCTGTCAATGCATCGAGTCAGGATTCGATCCATGTACGCCTTATAGATCGCCTGGATCGTCCGAACGATGGTTATTGTTTTGATATTTTGGGAGTAGGTAAAACCTTACGCGTGGACTTACCTTTGTTTATTCACAACTGCAAACCATTTGCAACGTCTGATAGTACTGTTATTTACACTAGTAAGGGTCAGCTAGTATTCCCTACCCCAAACGTTTGTGTGACTGCCTTTGGTGTAAATAATACCGTTTTGCCAGGATCGTCCGTTTTACTCCGACCATGCGATGAACATGCTGCTTTTTATGATACAGCAGACTTGCAAAAGTTTGATCATGCCGAAAATGGACAACTTAAACTGCGTGGTTTCGATCTCTGCTTAACCTCAGGTAATAAGTCCTCTAGAACTTACTCGCCCAATGATCGTTGGCGCGTGCTATCGCTAGAAACCTGTTCGTCTACTTCACTAAGTCATTCTGCATGGGAAATGGTACCTCTTAAACAGAAGTGATTTGGAAAATGAGTAATTAAGGGACACGATACTTAATATAAGCATGAAAAACATTAAATCCAAGTTTTGTTAAGGAGACACTGAACAACATTCATGCTGATTTTCCCACCGAAGACTTTAAAGCACTAATGGGGTCTTCTTCTTTTTTAGCTTAATAAATTCACTAGCTTTTAAGGTTTTGCAAAAGGCTCATAAGCCTATGGTTTTTCAGAATTTCTAAAGATTAATTAAACACAATCCAATCGAATCCACTTTGGTATTTTACTGCTAATTTTTAATGCGCTTAACTCACCGCCCCACAAGCAACCACTGTCTAAGGCAAAGCAATTATCATATTGCTGAGACGGTAATGTAGACCAATGTCCAAAAACAACGCGATTATGTTTAATGTGTTTTTTAGCTCGCTCAAACCAAGGATAAATATCTGGATTGGTTTGCTTTGAGGGTGTGCCTTTTAATTTCATATGCAGGCGATCATTTTTATCTATAAAGCGCATTCGAGTAAAGACATTGGTAATAAAACGTAAGCGATCCATACCCTTTAAACTCGGTTGCCAATGATCCGGTTTATTGCCATACATAGAATGAAAAAAACTTAAATAGTGTTCTCCTTGTATCACTTCATGCACTTCTTGCGCATAGGACACACAATCCTCAATATTCCAACCAGGATAAACTCCTGCGTGAACCATGGCGCAATTTAACTGCACATCGTAATGAAATAAGGGTTGTTGACGCAGCCATAACATTAAGCTGTCGACATCGGGGCTATTTAATATGTCATTTAAGGTGTCTGACTTTTTAGGCTCTACTGATGTGTAGTAAATCGCTAACAAATGTAAATCATGATTACCCAACACGCATTGTGCGGCATCACCTAATGATCGAATATATTCTAATGTTTTTAAAGAATCGGGGCCACGGTTAACCAAATCACCACATATCCAAAGCGTGTCTTTGTCTGGATTAAACTTTATTTTTTTTAATAATTGTTTAAACGCTGAAAAACACCCTTGAATATCACCAATCGCATAAACAGACATAAACTAAGCCTTTTTACGCAACTCGATATAGCGAAACCAACCCGAAGCTAAAGCAGGTTTGTCACTAATAAGCTCGAGATCAGGCACTGCTTCTAATAGTGTTTCAAACACGACATTTGTTTTAGTCGCAATATGACGCATGACGACACTTAACAAACGACGCCCTATAGCTAATTGACCTTTACGTATAAATTTATCTAAAATAATTAATTGCCCACCGGGTTTTAGAACTCGGCACGCTTCACGCAATGCGGCTTCATTGTCCGGCACAATGGCTAAAATTAAATGCATAACAACGGCATCAAAACTGTTATTTTCAAAAGATAATTGTTGTGCATTTTCTGCCTGTAAAGTGATGCTTAATTCAGGGCGTTTGTCGGCTTGTAGCTGCGCTTTCGCTAACATGGCAGGCGTTATGTCGATACCAACATAATTTGCTTTTTCATCTAAAAAAGGGATGTCTAAACCGCTGCCAATGCCATCGATAAAAACAGTGTCGCCTTCATTAATTTTTAATTGGCTAAAGCTCTTAATGCGTATTGCCTCTGTGGCTGCCCCCACTAAACTATCATAAACAGGTGCCATTAAGGTATAGCTAAATTTTAAGCTCATTAAATTAAACCTTAATGTAAAACCCGAGGGGTTGCTAAGATAAATTCATTCACAATCGCGTCAAAGCTATTGCCATTTTCACCCATCATGCCATAGCTACCGTGCATCGTTCCAACGGGAGTTTCAATCATCGTCCCTGAGGTATACACAAAACTTTCACCCGGTTTTAAAATGGGTTGCTCACCCACCACACCATCGCCACGCACTTCTTGTTTTTTTGAATTTGAATCGATAATAACCCAGTGGCGGGTCATTAGCTGCGCCGTTTCTAAGCCATTATTAGTAATGGTAATGGTGTATGAAAAGACATAAAAATCAGAATCGGGTTTTGATTGTTCTTTTATGTATTGTGTTTCTACCGAAACGTCTATTGATTCATCTAAAATTAAAGTCATTGTTATTTCTCGGTTATTTGTTGCTGCCCTTTTTTGTTAGAAGAGGGCGCGAATTGCATTATACTGAAAAGGGATATTTAATGGCATCGTGACATTGATAATTCGTCACTTCAAAATCATCCGTTGTTACCCATGTTTCTATGTCTTTTAAGGTTTTAATATCTGGGTTAATGCTTAATTGGGGTGATGCATAAGGCTCTCGTTTAAGCTGCACATCTCGCATAAGCTTTAATTGGTCTTCATAAATATGTGCGTTCACAATTTTATGATAGGCCTTTGCAGGTTTGTGGCCTGTAATTTGAGCCATTAATGCGAGTAATGTATAGACCTGACATTGATTAAAGTTGATACCTAATGGTAAATCAGCACTTCGTTGCAGACTGTTTAAATACAGCTTACCATCCAACAACGAAAAATGATGCGTATGCATGCAAGGGCGTAAGCACCCCATATGAAACTCACCGGGATTATAAAACGTCATAATCTCTCCACGGTCATCAATACCCCGTGTTAAGTCATCTACTATTTTTTGTAATTGATCTAAAGTCGAGCCATCTGGTTTTTTCCAAGAACGCCCTTGCACGCCATAAACCCGCCCCATGTCGTCTTCGCCTTTGCGATGCTCATTCTTTAGCCAAGCTTGGTTATCATTGGCATTGGCATTCCATGTATTGCAGCCAATGGCTCTAAAGTCGGCGGCACTGCTGTAGCCACGTAAATAGCCTATTAATTCAGCAATGGCTGCTTTCCAAAAGCTTTTACGCGTGGTGATAAGGGGGAATTGATTGTTTTCAACGTCGTATTCAAGGTCTGCATTAATGACCGTTAAGCAACGCTTACCCGTGCGCTCATTATTAACCCAAACGCCCTCATCAACAATGCGTTGGCATAGGTCTAAATATTGCTTCATGCTGTTTTATTGTTTTTATAGGCAATTATCATTAAAACAATGCCGACAGCAATCATTGGCACCGATAATAGTATGCCTTTGGTGAGCCACGTGGTTTGCATTAAATAACCAATGTGTAAATCAGGCAAACGGACTAGTTCGACTAAAGAGCGAAACACGCCATAACCGATTAAAAATAACCCTGACACTGCCATAACAGGTCGAGTTTTTTTCGAATATAACCAAAGCAATAAAAATAACGCCACGCCTTCAAGGGCAAACTCATACAGCTGAGAGGGATGCCTAGCGGCTTGGCATAAAGCGCCTGCAAAATCATAAAAACGTTCGGGTGGAAATGTCTCACATGACATTTTCATTGCCCAAGGCACTGCACTTGGCGCGCCCCAAAGTTCGCCATTGATGAAGTTACCTAAACGCCCAAAACCCAAACCAATAGGCACTAAAGGCGCGACAAAGTCCATGAGTTGAAAAAAGCTTAAGCCCACTTTACGCCGATATATTTCCATCGCGACCAAGACACCGATAAAGCCGCCATGAAACGACATGCCGCCTTCCCAAACTTTGAGTAAATACATCGGGTTATCTATAAACTGGTCGAAATGATAAAACAAGGTGGAGCCTATGCGGCCGCCGAGGATAACGCCTATCGCACCATAGAAAATCATGTCTTCTACTTGTTTATCGTTAAGAATTTTTAACGACCTAGCACGAGAACGCCCCAACCACCAAGCGGATGCAAACGCCAATAAATACATGATGCCATACCAATGTAATTTAATAGGGCCTAAGGCTAAAAAAACGGGATCTATTTCAGGATAATTTATCATCTGCGTATAATACCCGAATGATTAAAATTTTTAGAATAATATTTCGTTTATCGCTGTTAAGCGCACATGTGATGACAGGTGCATTAGTCGCACTTATCTTACTAACAAAACCCGTAAAGAGCCTTAACCTCTTTAACCCAAAAGCACTCATACGCTTATGGCTTAATGGTGCTCGATATTTTACTGGCTGCAAAATGAGTTCTAAAAAAACACCCATTCAACACCCCACTTTAATTATTTGCAATCATGTGAGTTGGTTAGATATTTTAGTGTTAGGCGGCACATACCAATTGCACTTTTTATCAAAAGAGGAAGTAAGCCAGTGGCCTATAGTAGGGTTTTTAACCGTTATTAGCGGCACTTTACTGATTAAACGGGGTTCAGGTTCACAAGGAGCCATTGATGAAATTCAAAACGCATTAAGCCAAGGTGACAACGTTGGTTTATTTCCAGAGGGTACGACAAGTTCTGGTGAAAACACTAAAGCATTTCATTCGAGGTTGCTTAAATCAGCCTATGGCGCCAAGTCTAGTATCAGTGTCTTCAGCTTATCTTATTCAACCAACAACTCAACTAGAGATAAAAAAATGGGCTGGGATCAACAAACATTTTTTGATCATTTATTATATGTTTTAGGGCAAAAAAGAAGCTACGTTAAGGTTAATTTAGTTAAGAACATAAAAAAATATCAACAAATGCAACGCAAAGAGCTAGCACAGTATTGTCGCCAATTAGTTGATGACGATTTACAGCGCAATCATTATCCATGTGAAGAGCAACATAAGCAAAGCCAACCAAACAGCAGCTGAACCCATATCTTTTGCTCGACCTGACAATTCGTGATGCTCACCACCAAAACGATCAACAACGGCTTCGATAGCTGAGTTAAGAATTTCGACTAGCAGTACAAAAATAACGCTCAATACCAATAAAACACGTTCAACATTTGACACATCTAAATAAAAAGCAATGGGTAATAATATGAGTGCTAATATCACTTCTTGTCTAAAAGCTTCTTCATGTTTAAATGCAGCCTTAAAGCCAAGCATTGAGAAACCAAATGCATTGATAATCCGGGTTATTCCTTTGTTTTTTTGATCGGCCATAGTTTTATTTTAAAGGTTAAGGTAAGTAAAAAATAGAAGGTGATAAATCACTTTCAGAGCCATTATTTAACACACTCGTCATTGCGAAATAAACGATTGATGAATTAAGCTTAGATAATTCAAGTAACGACAAAGAGACTGAGCGCTCTGAAGGCTTTATGCTAACAACATGATCTTTTATTGATTGTTTACTAGAGCCATAATAAAGGCGATATTCCTTAAGATCTTTTTTAACATTCAAAGAAGAACCATTGCTAAACTCAGTAGGCGCTTGCCAATTTAATGTTAAACCATCTGCGACTACTGATGAAAAGACATTAATCAGAAGCAAACTTTTAACAAAAAAGCTTAAACTTGTTTTGATGTATCGCACGAATAGAACATACCTGTTTAAAATATATAGTCATCATCGCACAACAATGACTTTAATTAAAATAGATTCATTATTGTAGCAAATATTTTTCTAACCGGTCATCTACTAATAAACTTCTTTTCACGGCTTGTGCAATATCTTTCCCCTCAAAAACGGGTAAAGAGCATGAACGATTAGCACAAGCAAATGCAGCGGCTTTTTCTAACTCAGGATACATCACGTCTGGGTTTGGCATAGCGCCTTCTCGTTTATCCCACCACTCCACTCGCTTATACGCCAAGGGGTATTTAATCGCTGCTGCAAATAGTTTTTGTGCGGCAGGGTCATCTTTTTTACCCACGATGGTGATGTGCGCGGGGTCGTTGTTATATTCATCATCAGCTTGCAGCAGTTCGCCTAAAAAACGCCTTGAACCTGTCACCGCATCTGAGCCTAAAAATTTAAATGCTTGATGCGCATATTCCTTGTAAACTTTATCACCCGTGTAGTGAAATAAGTTATTTGAAAAACGCATCATGTGAATATTTTCTTCGGTGGTTTTAGCCGCTTTGCTAAAGACGCCAATAGAGCCCTCGACAACTTCGGCGGTAATGTACCCTCCTTCGTCGTCATCTTTAAAATTCTTAAATATCATGGTGGCGGCATCACGCGCATGGTTTAGCCACTGCCGCTCCCCTGTGACCGCATATAGAGCTAACATTCCCTTACCCATCGCTAAGGTATCACCTAAAAATATTTTTGTTGTTTGCTCTCCATGGGCACCACCGATATGAGAAAAACCGCCTTTTCTTAACCCTGTTGGCGTTAAACTACGGTTGTCTATCACCCACTGCGCTGTTTCTTTTGCTTTCGCTAATATAGCGTCATCTGAAGAGGCGGCATACAGTACGCTTAAAGCTTCTATTACCCAACCGTTATCACGGGCATACCTGTTTTTATCAATACTGGGAACACCTAATTTAAACCGTTCTTGACTGCTTAAATCAAAATATTTATGGCCATCAACGGCTAAACTTAAATCAGCGTCTTGACTGGTATAAAAACCACCGTCAGGGCTTGCTAAATGATCTCTAAGATAGGTATAAACATTTAGTGCTGGCGTTAAATAATCTTTATCGTCTAGCAATAAACTCATTCGAGAATAGGTTTTAATGGCAGCGGATTGAAATGACATGATTTTTTCAAAATGAGGTGACGACCAATCAAGCTTATCTGAATACTGATACATGCCACCCCACTCAGGGTCAATTAACAAACGTGCGCCCTGCAAGGTTTGTCGGGCTAAAATCTCTTGCAGCTTATTGCCTTGCTCGGCTTGAGCCAGCGCATATTCCATACTGCCTGCATCTATAAATTTTAATGGCCTACCCCAACCCCCAAATTCTGCATCATAAA
>CAYZQE010000096.1:0-9041 GCA_964480635.1 uncultured Gammaproteobacteria bacterium
CCCGTCATACTATCAACAACAAACAATGTTTCTGTCGGATTAAGAATTGCATTTAATTCTTTAATCTCATCCATCATCTCATCATCGACATGCAGACGACCCGCTGTATCAATAATAAGGACATCTGCATTTTGTTTTTTAGCAAACGATAAGGCTTGCTTGGCAATTTTTACAGGTTTTTGGCTAGCGTCAGAATTAAAAAAGGCGGCATTAACTTCTTTAGAGAGTGTTTCAAGCTGCTGAATAGCCGCAGGGCGATAAACGTCCACACTGGCAAGCATGACATGCTTTTTTTCTTTCTCTATCAGCATTTTAGCCAGCTTAGCGGCAGTCGTTGTTTTACCAGCGCCCTGCAAACCCGCCATTAAAATGACAATAGGTGGTTTTTGATTGAGATCTAAACCCTCATGGGTTGAACCCATAACCGTTTCAAGCTCATCTTGAACAATTTTTATAAGCACTTGTCCCGGGGTGAGACTGGTTAGAACCTCTTTGCCAACCGCTTTAGCCTTAACTTTATCAATGAATTCACGTACTACTGGTAAGGCAACATCGGCCTCAAGCAATGCCATACGGATATCACGCATGGTGTCTTTAATGTTTTCTTCGCTTAAACGGCCTTGGCCACGTAAATTTTTAACGGTACGCGTTAGGCGTTCGGATAGATTATTAAACATAGGAATTAGTCTTTAGATAAAGGTAAGGAATTAATAAACTGATTATAGCGCAATGAACTCCAACTTAAGTACCATAATTTTTAATACTGACTTATGTCGTTAAAGCTTAAAGATTTCATCACCGGTCAAGCGATGAACATTAAAATCGGGAATCGACTCTAAACATTCTTTAAAAATAAGGTCTTCTTCGCCTGGTTTGAAATGTGTTAACCAAACTTCTGGCTTATGCTCTAACTTTTTAATGTCTTCGCCTAAAGTACTTGGGCAATAATGTTTTGCCAGTTTACTAATTTCAAACTCTTTGTTAGGGAATGCTGACTCAACAAACAAAATATCCAGTTTTTCGTATTTGTTTAAGGCTGACCATAAGGTGTCATTAGTCGTTGTGTCGCCACTAAAAGCAATGACCCCCTTAGCGCTCTCAACACAATAACCAACACCAGGAACAGTATGATTAACCGGTATCATTTCAAAAGTGCGTTCGCGAATGGTGATTTTTTCACCAGGATTCATCACTTCAAATTTTATGCATGGGTTTTCTTTATTGGGTAACTCTGAAAAATCTGGCCAAATAATCCAGTTAAATATATGTGCTTTGAGTGCTTTTATGGTTTTTTCTTGGGCATGAACAATAATCGGTTCATCATTAACACCAAACATACTGTCAGCCAGTAATGGGAGGCCAGTAATATGATCCATATGAGAATGAGTCAAAAAAATATGGCGAATGCCCGACATGTCGTTTAGAGCCATTTCGCCTAAACCTGTGCCTGCATCTATGAGTATATCGTCATCTATTTGAAAACAGGTTGTTCTTAGATGACTACCAATACCGCCAGCCCAACCTAAAATTTTAACTCTCATTTATAATTTTTATGTTCATTAGTGATTCTTTGCTAAATATATCAAGACTTCTATAAATTGCATCCCTTTTGTCTTAGATATAGTTGATAAATAGAACTATGTCTCATTTATTAACAATATCTCAGTGCATAACGCTGTTTTTGTTTCTTTTTTGCGCTATTATTTAACTCACTAAAACTAGAAAAATAAGCTCTTGTTAACCCTATTCATTATTATTTTATATTGCTTTTCTGCCTTATTAATTTATAAGCAAAAAGTATCTCAATCATCTTCTCATTTCATGCAGCAGCGTTGGTTTTGCCTAACCCCTGCTCTTATTGCTTTAGCGTTACATGCCATCACATTAAAAAGTAACATTTACCTTCTTTCTGGCTTTAACTTAAGCTTATTCACCTCTGCTTCTTTAGTCAGTTGGCTGGTCTCTTTACAAATATTAATTGCTAGCATTAAGCGTCCTCTCGATTCCCTTGGCATTGTTATGTTCCCTCTTAGTGCGGCTGTTATTGCATTAGAATATAAATTTATGTCGACTAATATCATTGGCGACATTTCAAATGGCGTACAAAGTCATATTCTTATTTCAATTATCGCTTACAGTTTATTAATGCTTGGTGCGCTTCAAGCCGTTGCCCTTGCCTTTCAACATCGTGCCATTAAAAACCATCACCCAACAGGACTGGTTAGAAAGTTACCGCCACTTCATGACATGGAAAGCTTTTTGTTTCAAATTTTAAGTTTTAGCTTTATCTTTTTAACCTTAGCATTAGTCAGTGGTTTCTTATTTTTTGATAATCTATTTGCTCAACACCTTGTTCACAAAACCATTTTATCTTCAATCGGCTGGGGCTCATTGTTAACACTATTAATCGGCCGTTTCCTTTTTGGCTGGCGCGGTAAAATAGCGATACGATGGACATTTATTAGTTTTGGTTTTATTGTGCTGGCTTACTTCGGCAGCAAATTTGTTCTTGAAATTCTTCTAAAAGTTTAGGCCTCTCTTTTGAACGATCTATCCCTCAGTACTTTATTTATAATTCTCTTTGTACTTATTTTAGTGTCTGCATTTTTTTCGGGCTCTGAAACAGGATTGATGAGTTTAAACCGTTATCGGTTAAAACACCTTGCTGCTACAAAACAAGGTGGCGCCTTTCATGCGTTCCAATTACTTAAAAAGCCCGATCAATTAATTAGCCTTATTTTATTGGGCAATAATTTTATAAATATCATTATTACCCAATTAGCGACTTACATTGGTTATAGAATTTATGGTGATGTCGGCATTGCTATTGCTACAGGTGCTTTAACCTTGGTTCTTCTCATTTTTGCAGAAGTGACGCCCAAAACAATTGCCGCACAACATCCCGAAAAAATAGCCTATCCTGCCGCTTATGTTTACATAGTTCTGATGAAAATTTTGTTTCCATTAGTCATAAGCATTAACTGGTTAGCAAGCCATGTTATGGCTTTGTTTAGCCCTAAAAAAACCTTTTCTAATGATGCTTTAAACTCTGAAGAGCTACGTATTGCCGTAACAGAGGCATCTGGTCTTATTCCTGAATCACATAAAGATATGTTGATTGGCATATTAGATTTAGAAAAGATTACGGTCGATGACATTATGATTCCACGGAATGAAATAACAGGTATCGATATTGAAGAGAACTGGGATGACACTTTAGATCAAATCACAAAAATGCCTTATACGCGTATCCCTGTATTTCAAGGTTCTATTGATCAAATATTAGGTATGACCATGATGCGCAAAATATTGCCTCGCATTATGGATGATGATTTTAGCCCAGAAGCCCTTAAAAAAATGATCTCTGCCCCCTATTTCATACCAGAAGGTACTGCATTAACAACTCAACTTATAAACTTTCAAACTAACAAACGCCGCATTGGCTTTGTGGTGGATGAATATGGCGACATTCAAGGATTAGTGACGTTAGAAGATATTTTGGAAGAAATTGTTGGCGAATTTACCACCGACCCCAATACTATTAATAAAGATTTTTATATTAACGATGAAGGCGAATATATTGTTGATGGTAGCGCTCAAATTCGTCATTTAAATAAACAATTAAATATAAAACTACCCGCTAATGGCCCTAAAACACTCAATGGTCTACTACAAGATTCATTACAAAATATTCCTCAAGCTGGAATCAGCATTAAAATTAATGGATACCCCCTTGAAATTTTATTAGTTAAAAACAATATTGCAAAAACAGTTCGCCTTATAATCCCTAAGGCCAAGCAACAATAAATAATGGCTAAACAAGCTCAATATCAATGCACCGATTGCGGTACCTTGCATGTTAAATGGTCTGGTCAATGTGCTGACTGTAAAAGCTGGAATAGCTTAGAGCAATACGCAGCAATCACTTCAAACAAACAAAAAGGCAACTGGCACGCTAGTAGCATCACTCAAAGCATTGTCCTTAAAGATGTCCCTATAAGTGATGAACCACGTTTTAGTAGCAAATTATCTGAGTTAGATCGCGTTTTGGGCGGTGGTATTGTGCATGGCTCTGTTATTTTATTAGGCGGTGATCCCGGTATTGGAAAATCTACTATATTATTACAATGCTTGGCTCACCTGAGCCAATCGGTCAATGCCTTATATGTCACTGGCGAAGAATCTTTACAGCAAGTGAGCTTAAGAGCCAATCGTTTAAACTTACCCAATGACAAACTCACCTTACTCAGCTCAACTTGCGTAGAAGAAATTATTCATCACACCGACAAACTAAAACCAACCGTCATGGTGATTGACTCAATTCAGACCATTTATACCGATGCCATACAGTCAGCCCCCGGCTCTGTTAGCCAAGTACGTGAAAGTACCGCATTATTAGTCCGCTTAGCTAAACAAAAAAATATCGCCATATTTTTAGTCGGCCACGTGACCAAAGACGGTCAATTGGCTGGCCCAAGGGTATTAGAGCATATGGTTGACACTGTTTTATATTTTGAAGGCGATAGCTCAACTCGGTTTCGTTTGATTAGAGCCGTAAAAAACCGCTTTGGTGCCGTTAATGAACTAGGCATATTCGCCATGACAGAAGAAGGTTTAAAAAATGTCAGCAACCCATCTGCGCTATTTTTAGCACACCATACTAAACCTGTATCTGGTAGCGTAATTATGGTGTCTCGTGAAGGCACTCGCCCATTCTTAGTTGAGATACAAGCCTTAGTGACCGATAGTCATCATGGCAACCCTAAACGTGTTTGCGTAGGGTTAGAGAGCAACCGTTTAGCAATGCTTATCGCTATTTTACAAAGACATGGCGGTATTTCCTTAGCCGACCAAGATGTCTTCATTAATGCCGTTGGTGGCGTGCGCATTAATGAAACGGGTGCAGATTTAGCCATTATTCTTGCCTTGCTCTCTAGTTTTAAAGACCGAGTCGTTGACCCCCATTTACTGGTTTTTGGCGAAGTGGGTTTATCGGGTGAAATCCGACCTGTTCCTAATGGTGAAGAACGTCTCCGTGAAGCCAGTAAACACGGTTATACTAAAGCAATTGTCCCAACAGCGAACGCCCCTAAGCGCCAAAAAATAAAAAATATCGAGTTGATGACAGTCAATCATTTAGTTGAAGCGCTGAATATCCTATAATAGCGCTAAATATCCTAACTCTTTAAGACTCATGGCCACAAAAGCACCAAAAATCAAAGATTTTGAATCATCATTAAATGAACTCGAATCCATTGTTACTAAAATGGAAAGTGGTGATTTAGCATTGGATGAATCACTTAACACGTTTGAAAAAGGGATTAAATTAGCCAATTCATGTCAGGCGGCTTTAGATCAAGCAGCGCAAAAGGTTAATATTTTAATCGAAGAAAATGGACTTCAAAAAACAATACCTTTTGACGCTGAAGATTAGTCAACACTATGAAATCACGCTTATCCAGTCGCATTAAAATATACAATGCTCGCATTGATAAACTATTAGAACATTGGCTTCCTCCCGCTTCAATGTCACCACAAATACTGCATCAAGCGATGCGTTATTCCGCTATGGCTAAAGGTAAAAGAGTACGTCCTGCCTTAGTTTATGCGACAGCCGAAACGCTTAACATCCCATTAGAACTTGTAGATGGCCCTGCCGTTGCAATAGAGCTTATTCATGCTTATTCTCTTATTCATGATGACCTTCCTGCCATGGATGATGATGATTTAAGGCGCGGTAGGCCTACTTGCCACAAACAATTTGATGAAGCGACAGCCATTCTTGCAGGTGATGCCATTCAAGCCTTATCGTTTTATATCTTAAGCCATGATAAGAGCATGACTAAAGATGCAACTAAACGCTTAAAAATGATTGAAACCTTATCGTTATTTTCTGGCTCTAGAGGCATGGCGGGTGGTCAGGCTTTTGATCTTGCTTCGGTTGGAAAAACATTAAACATTGCTGAATTAGAAAACATGCACATCCATAAAACAGGCGCTTTGATTCGTACCTGTATTCATATGGCCGCTTATTCTTGTGACAGCATTGATGAAAAAACATTTAATGCCCTAGATAAATATTCAAAAGCTATTGGGCTATCATTTCAAGTACAAGACGATATTTTAGATGTCATTAGTGACACTGAAACATTAGGCAAACCGCAAGGCTCTGATATGGCACAAAACAAACCTACTTTTCCATCTATTATTGGTTTAAAGGAATCTCAAGAAAAAGCATTAGACTTACATCAACATGCCCTTGATTCCATCAGCGAATTTGGAGAAGAAGCTGATATTTTACGCGACATTTCAAGCTGGTTTGTAGAAAGAGAACACTAGTGCCTAATATTAATACCCCCCTACTTAATACCATTAATCACCCCGATGATTTGAAACTGCTGTCGGTAGCAGATCTAAAAACGCTAGCCGATGAACTACGTCAATTTATTATTCACTCTGTTGCCAAAACCGGCGGTCACTTAGCTGCCGGTTTAGGAACAGTTGAATTAACGATTGCATTACATTATTTATATAACACACCTGATGACCATATCATTTGGGATGTAGGCCACCAGAGCTATCCGCATAAAATCTTAACGGGTCGTCGTGAACAAATGAACACAATGCGTCAAAAAGGCGGTTTATCTGGTTTTCCTAAACGTGAGGAGTCCGAGTTTGATCATTTTGGCGTCGGTCATTCCAGTACATCAATTAGTGCAGCGCTTGGCTTTGCTATCGCTGACCAATATCAAAACTCGGGTAATTCTGCTGTCGCTATTATTGGTGATGGCGGCATGTCTGGTGGCATGGCCTTTGAGGCACTTAATCATGCTGGAGCGACTGATGCCGATATTTTAGTTATCCTCAATGACAATGAAATGTCTATTTCACCAAATGTTGGCGCATTATCAAAATATTTTTCACGCATTATATCGGGCACCATTTACTCCACCATGCGTGAAAACAGTAAACGCATTTTACAAACAATTCCTTCAGCTTGGGAAATTGCGCGGCGCACTGAAGAACATATTAAGGGCATGGTCGTTCCCGGTACTTTATTTGAAGAATTAGGCTTTTCATATTACGGGCCTATTGAAGGCCATGATCTTGATAACTTAATTAAAATACTCAAAAATCTTAAAAAAATTAAAGGCCCTAAACTACTGCATATTGTGACTAAAAAAGGCATGGGTTATAAACCTGCCGAACTAGACTCATGTAAATTTCATGGCGTTGGGCCTTTTAATGTAGAAACAGGCATTATTCAAAAAACAGAGACTGACAAAAAAACATACACTCAAATATTTTCTGATTGGATTGTTAAAAAAGGTGAAGCAAATAACAAGCTGCACGTTATTACACCTGCCATGCGTGAAGGCTCTGGCTTAGTTGCCTTTTCTCAAGTACTGCCTGAGCAATACCATGACGTTGCTATCGCAGAGCAACACGCGGTTACGTTTGCTGCCAGCATGGCTTTTGCTGGTTTAAAGCCGATTGTCGCTATTTATTCTACATTTTTGCAACGCGCTTACGACCAATATATTCACGATATTGCCATTCAAAATTGTGATGTTTTATTTGCCGTAGACCGTGCAGGCATCGTGGGCGCTGATGGCGCAACTCATACCGGTAATTTTGATGTTAGCTTTATTAGATGCATCCCAAATGCCATTATTATGACCCCTTCAAATGGTGAAGAATTACAGCTTTTATTGAACACAGGGTATGACTTTAACGGGCCTGCATTTGTACGCTACCCAAGAGACAGTACAACAGCCGTACAATCAATCGACATTAATAAAAAAGTCAGCATTGGCCAGTCGAATAAAATTTTAGAGGGTCAAAAAGTAGCCTTACTTGTTTTTGGCACATTATTAGAGCAAGCTCTAATCGCGGCTAAAGCAACCCATATCACCTTAGTTGATATGCGCTTTGTTATGCCCTTAGATGAAGATATGCTGCAAACGGTTTGTGAACAACACGATGTCATCATGACGCTTGAAGATAACACCATAACTGGCGGCGCTGGTAGCGCAGTGATGCAATGGATGCAGCAAAATAAATTTTATAAACCCTGTGTTGCCTTAGGTTTGCCTCATCAATTTCCCAATCATGCCACACGTGAACAAGTGTTTGAAGAATATGGCTTGGACAGTAAGAGCTTAATTAAAACAATTAAATCATATCTAAACGATTAAGTAGTTTTTCACCCATCTCACTTGATGGGATAAATTGAATATCTCGCCCTTGCTCACAATATTCAATTTTTATTTCTAAATCTATCTGACGAAAAAAGCCTTTTGCATTATCAGGCCATTCAATAAAAATCAACGTATCATCAGCTAACATTTCTCTCACCGCCAAATACTCTAACTCTTCTGGTTCAGACAAGCGGTATAAATCCATATGAATCACTTTTAATTTATCCGTCTCATAATGCTCCATTAAGGTATAAGTAGGGCTACGAATTGATTGAGTAATGTTAGCTGCATGTAAAAAGCCTCTGACTAAGGTTGTTTTACCGACACCTAAATTGCCATTTAAAAAGATAATGCCGCCTTGGTGACACAGCTCATAAAGATTGGCTCCCAAGCCCAACATAGATTCAGCATTAGTTAAAATCATATAGGTTTAATTTTTATATTTAAATTTCAGCTATCCTACTATACCCACCGAAAAAAAATAACTACCAACTGCTAACATCTAACCACCTAAGCCAATTTAGCCAGACAAAAGTTCTTCAAATGACCAGTTGAGATAGACCTATAATATGTGTAGATGCTGACAATCAATCGAGTCTACCCTATTGATTTTGCAACCACTTTTTATACGGGGCATGTTGTTCTATAGATAAATGCAAAGCTAAAAGGCAATTGTATTTATCCAACAAGCGAGGAGGCAGAGTCTTCATAGCAATATGACTTAAGCTGCATATTGTGCTTAAAACCACCGATATGCAGTTAACCGCATTAATTTAGTACCGGTTTTAGTTTGAATTGTTAAATCTAGACAGTATTATGAGGAAACTATAGAATAACTTG
>CAYZQE010000097.1:0-1365 GCA_964480635.1 uncultured Gammaproteobacteria bacterium
CATTATATTACGAAGCCCCGTTAGTTAATTCTGACGGGGCTTTTTTTTTGGGGAATATATTGAAATTAGCTTGCCTGGTCATGTTCTACTTGAGCGATGATGCGATAAAATTATATGGAATAATTTTTAACAGGAGCGTAGCGAGTGCCCCGTAGGGGTGAAGGGCATGGATGCCCGTAATAAAGTAGGTCATTACCAGGTATTATATTACGAAGCCCCGTTAGTTAATCTGACGGGGCTTTTTTTTTTGGGGAAATAATGAAATTAGCTTGTTTTATGGCGTTAAACTCAAAATAACGCCGTATAAAACATTATGATGATGGAGGTTTAATTTAAAAGCTATAGGTTTTTAAAGTAATTAAATCATTTAAATTAATTTAGAACTCAAGCAAACAAAGTATAAAATCAAAGTAACCATTGACTACTAGTAAATACTCACTAGAAAGACGATAATAAAATTTATATCATATATATTTATTTCAATGATCATTTTTCAAGCGTTATTATTTTTCTATACTCAAACTCAATCACACTTATTTAGTATTTCATAATAATGGATCTTAATTGGATTGAAGATTTTCTGGCGCTTGATAAATGTAGGAATTTTCGGATTGCATCCGAGAAGCGTTTTATCTCCCAACCTGCATTTAGTCGCCGCATTCTCTCACTTGAAACATGGGCTGGCGCTCAGCTTATTAACCGAAATAGTCAACCAGTTCAATTAACAGTTGCAGGAGAAATATTTAAACCCATTGCGCAAGAGATAGTGCGTTTAGCAGACCTTTCTCGTCATAACATCCTAGCAAAAGTTAACGAAGAAGAGGAAAAAATTAACTTTGGAAGTTTAAGCACTCTGGCCCAGTACTTTATACCCCGTTGGCTTAAACATATTCAACCCGATATTGAATCAAAAATATTTAATGTCAGAACTGATTTTATTAATGTAGAAGATTATTTATCAGCATTAGATGAAGGGGCAATTAATTTTTTTATTTGCTATGAAGACCCCACAGAAATTTTGTTGAATGATATGAAAAAGTATTCATCGTTACGGCTTGGTATTGAAACTTTAGTGCCCGTGGTCAGCCCCGATAAAGATGGAAAGCCAAGATGGTGGCTACCATCAAATCCATCAGGAGAAATCCCTTATTTACAGACTCAATTTACCCCTTCGCTTTTGCCGGTAAAAGATCATTTGAATCGCCGTTACCATAATCTTAAGTTTGTTTCTGTATACCAGACAACGGTTGCAGCCTCACTTAATGCAATGGTTCGAGAAGGTTATGGTGTTGCCTGGATTCCATTATCTATCGCAATTAATGATTTGGAAAATGGATTAATAGTGCGTGCTGGTGATGAAAAAGA
>CAYZQE010000097.1:1465-8965 GCA_964480635.1 uncultured Gammaproteobacteria bacterium
TCGCAATTAATGATTTGGAAAATGGATTAATAGTGCGTGCTGGTGATGAAAAAGATGATATTCGTTTAGACATTAAAATATATAGAAATACGAATATTATTGCACCTCAAGCAGAAAAAATTTGGCAAGTATTATCAGCTAACAATTCTTCTTTTTAGTAAAAAAAATTAATTAAAAAAGTCGATAAACTTCACTGTATAACAAGCTATTTATTAATGTTATTTTTGAGATAACAATTAAGATTAATGCGTATTTCGCAACATTCTTATATTACCCATGCATAATATGCATGGGGCGCAGAGCATTTTGCATTGGACTCAAAATAAACTCAGACTTAGCCTACTCGTGTTTAAAAACATCCACAAAAGAGAGACAAAAAATGAAAATAAAAACTATAGTCACATCCATCATAGCGGCAACTACATTGTCAATGGGCGTCGTTGGCACTGCTTCAGCGGGTAAAACATACGATATTGTAAAAGAACGTGGTTTTCTGCGTTGCCAAGTGGGCTTACCAACTCCTGGCTTTTACAATATGGACTCTAAAGGAAACTGGGCTGGCTTTGATGTGCAAACCTGTCGTGCTGTCGCCGCTGCCATTTTTGGTGATGCTGATAAATTAGAAATTCAATCAATTGGTAGTAATGCGCGTTTTACAGCATTAGCCAATGGCGAATCAGATATGCTTTCACGTACCGCTACTTGGACAATGAGCCGTGATACATCACTTGGCCTCGACTTCCTACCCCCTAACTTTTATGACGGACAAGGTTTTACAGTTCGTAAAGATAGCGGTATTACCAGCGCGTATCAATTAAAGGGCGCTAAAGTTTGTGTCACAACGGGAACAACGTCTGAGCTTAATTTGGCCGATTTTAGCCGAACTAATAACTTAAACATCAGTTCAGTGACATTTGAAGATTGGAATGTTCGTGACGATACTTTTCTTAAAGGTGGTTGCGATGCCGTTACTGTTGATAAATCATCATTAGCAGGCAACATGGCTGCATTTCCAGTGCCAAGTGATTATACCATTCTGCCTGAAACACTGTCTAAAGAGCCATTAGCGCCAGCCGTAAGACATGGTGACAATCATTGGGCTGACCTTGTGAGATGGTCATTTTACACCATGGTTAATGCAGAAGAATTAGGCATTACTAGTGCTAATGTTGATAGTATGCGCAGCTCGTCTAAAGACCCTAGAATTCTCCGTTTACTCGGTGTTGAAGGTAATCTTCATGCTGCTTTAGGGCTTGATAAAGATTGGGCTTATAACATTATCAAGCAGGTGGGTAATTACGGTGAAAACTATGAAACCTATATTGGTGGTGGTAAATCAGCCATTGGTATCCCTCGTAAAGGATCTCCTAATGCACTATGGACAGATGGTGGGTTAATGTATTCACCTCCTATGCGTTAACAATCTGCTCTGTATATAGCGCCGAAGTTAGCCTTTTTCTGATAGCTTCGGTGGTATTTACCCAGCCAATACTAATAACTCATAAATTGGTAATAACGTGATAGAAGAAAATCAAAAAATGCGCGTGAGACCGAAAGAGGCTTTTAATTTCTTTCAAGATCAACGAGTACGTTCCATATTTTATCAGTTTATAGCTGCCGCTATAGTCGGTTGGTTTCTCTGGTATCTCTTTACGAACACTTCTCAAAACCTAGAATCACGAGGCATGAAATCTGGCTTTGATTTTTTAAGTGTCACAGCAGGTTTTGATACCGACTTCAAACTTGTTGAATATGTCGCAGGTGTCGGAACCTTTGGTGATATTTTTATACTTGGCATCCTGAATACCCTTTACATTTCGGTTCTAGCCATTATTTTTAGCACCATACTTGGTGTAATCGTTGGCGTTTTAAGGCTCTCGGATAACTGGCTTATCTCCAAAGTATCCTTAACGTTTATCGAAGTTTTTCGCAACACACCCTTATTAATCCAAATTATTTTTTGGTATATAGGTGTGTTTGCCATACTGCCCCAGGTGCGTAGCAGCATCGATTTATCAATGGGCGCAGAACTCGTACTTTTAAATAATCGCGGGCTCTACCTGCCATGGCCTATCCCCGGCGAGCAATTGTGGATGACGGGCGTTGCTTTACTAATAGCCATAACTCTCGTTGTTTTGTTAAGACATTGGGCTCATACACGCCGCGATAAAACAGGCGTTGAATTTTCATTGCTATTACCTTCAGCAGCAATACTTATTGTATTACCTGGGTCGCTTTATTTACTGACTGGGCAACCCCTTGCTTGGGATATCCCATCACTTCAAGGCTTTAACTTTCAAGGAGGGGCGGCTTTACCACCGGCATTCCTAGCACTATTAGTAGCCTTAACCATTTATCATACCGCTGATTTTGCCGAAACGGTACGCGCAGGCATTTTGTCTGTCAGCAAAGGGCAGCGAGATGCGGGCCTATCCATCGGATTGCGCCCAGCTAAAGTGATGTCTATTGTCATTATACCTCAAGCAATGCCAGCCATTGTTCCCCCAATGATTAGCCAATGGATGAATGTGGTTAAAAACTCATCCTTAGCCATAGCTATTGGTTACCCAGACCTTGTCGCAGTTTTTATGCAAACATCCTTAAATCAAGTGGGGCATGCCATTGAAATTGTCGGCATGACCATGGCATTTTACATGTTTGTTAGCTTAACAATATCTGCAGCTTTAAATGTTTATAATAAACATGTGCAACGAGTGGAGCGTTAATTATGTCAATCGTAACCAATGAAAAAACACCTGATAGAGTAGCACCGATATCAGACAGCTCTATTGTTGGCTGGATGCGAATCAACCTATTCAGCACACTAGCGAACACTATTTTTACCTTCATCACACTTTATATTGTTTACATCACCTTTGAAGGATTATGGGTATGGGGTATTTACGATGCAGTTTGGGTGGCAGAAACCCGTCGAGAATGTTTCGCCATTAGTATTGATGGAGCATGTTGGGCTGGCGTTATTGATTGGTTAGATAATATTTTCTATGGCCGTTACCCAAGAGAAGAATTGTGGCGCGTTGATTTAGGCATTGGGCTACTAATTATTTGGATGGCACCTCTTTGGTTACCCGGCGTAAAATCAAAAATATTAATAGGTGTAAGTACCGTATTTTTATATCCCTTTCTTGCGGGATACTTGTTTACAGGTGGTGATAAAGGCTTATTTATGCAGGTTATGATTTCTGCTGCATTGGTTTCCTTACTGGCTAATACCATACATTCCATTATTGGTATGCTCTCTGGGCGTAGCCTATCGGAATTCATAGCTGAATTACCGGTTATTAAATCAACATCAGATAAAACGAAGCAGCTCATTTTCAATGGCATTCTCATTGTAGCCTTTGGCGCCGCTTTTATATGGCAAATGAGCTGGGATGTGTCTGAAGTCTCTTGGATTAAATGGGGTGGCTTGTTTCTTACTTTGGTTATTGCGGGCATTGGTATTGCCTCTGCCCTACCTGGTGGCATCCTTCTGGCTCTAGGTCGGCGTTCTGAACTGCCTATTATTCGAGTGCTGAGCACCGGCTTTATTGAAATCTTTCGTTCAGTGCCATTAATTACCGTACTGTTTATGGCCACTACCATGTTTCCATTGTTTATGCCCGAAGGTGTTGTGCTCAATAAACTCACACAAGTCATTATTGCAGTGTGTCTGTTTAATGCGTGTTATATGGCAGAAACAGTTCGTGCAGGGTTACAAACCATTCCTAAAGGACAGTTTGAAGCAGCGCATACCATTGGCCTTAGCTATTGGGGAACCATGATTTTTATTATTATGCCTCAAGCATTGAAGCATATGATCCCTAATATTGTGGGCAGTTTTATTGGGCTATTTAAAGACAGCACACTGGTCTCAATTATTGGATTGTTTGATTTATTGGGCATGTTGAACTCAATCAGTAAAGACAGGCAATGGCTAGGGTTACATAAAGAACCATTAATTTTTGGTGCCATAATATTTTTCTTAATTTGTTTTATCATGTCGAAATACAGTAGACATTTAGAAAAAAAATTATCAACTGATCATAAATAATAACAACGACAATCTGAGAATAAGCATGACCGATATAAAAAACCAGGAAAACCAGCCGGAACGAGACCAGCTAGCATCTGCTGCGTCTAATGAAGTAATTATTCAACTGAGCAGCGTCAATAAATGGTATGGCAGCTTCCATGTGTTAAAAGACATTGACCTGACCGTTAACACCGGTGAAAGAATCGTCGTTTGTGGGCCATCTGGGTCCGGTAAGTCGACACTCATTCGTTGTATTAATGCACTAGAAGAGCATCAAGAAGGCGATATTATTGTTGATGGCATTAAACTTGGAAAAAACTTGAAAGATCTCGATCATATTCGTACCGAGGTTGGTATGGTGTTTCAAAATTTTAACTTGTTTCCTCACATGAGTATTTTAGATAATTTAATACTGGGGCCTACAAGGGTGCGAAAAATGCCTAAGGACGATGCCATTGAAACAGCAATGAAATATCTAGAACGAGTCAAAATTCCAGAACAAGCTAATAAGTTCCCTGGGCAACTGTCTGGTGGGCAACAACAACGAGTGGCAATCGCTCGTTCTTTATGCATGAACCCAAAGATCATGTTGTTTGATGAGCCTACCTCAGCCCTTGATCCAGAAATGATTAAAGAAGTGCTTGATGTCATGGTTGAATTAGCAGACACGGGCATGACGATGATTGTGGTCACCCATGAAATGGGCTTTGCCAAGACCATTGCTGATCGCGTTATTTTTATGGATGAAGGTGATATTGTTGAAGAAAATGAACCCATTGAATTTTTCAATAACCCCCAGCATGAAAGAACTCAACAATTTTTAAGTCAGATACTATAATTTATTAACCAAGTATTATTAATTAAACATTTTTAAATTTTAGAACGATAGTAATAATGAAGAAAAACGTACTTTTCATCATGGTAGACCAAATGAGAGGCGATTGTTTGTCTGCTGTGGGTCATCCTCAACTTAAGACACCAAACCTTGATGCGCTAGCTAAAGATGGTGTTCTGTTTAAACAGCATTATGCCCAAGCAACACCCTGTGGGCCATCCCGTGCCAGTGTTTATACGGGGCTATATATGCATAATCATCGCTCTGTGCTTAATGGAACGCCATTGGATGCTCGCCATACCAATATTGCTTTAGAAGCGCGTAAGTCAGGTTATGACCCTGCATTATTTGGTTATACAGATACCTGCCTTGATCCGCGCCAATATTCATCACAAGACTGGGTACTACAAACGTATGAGAATCCCTTGCCCGGGTTTTCTCCCGTTTGCCATTTGGATAGCCCAGCAAAAGATTGGCTCGCTGACCTTAAAGAAAAAGGTTATCAATCGGATAGCTCAAAAGACATGCTAAGACCCGATCCCGAGACTGTTGGGATTAAAAATAAAGGTAAAACCTTCGCGCCTGCTAAATTTAAAGCAGAAGATAGTAGGGCGGCCTTTCTCGTTAAGGCAGCAATCAAATACCTGTCAGTGCGACAAGATAAGCCGTGGTTTATGCATGTCTCATTTCTTTCGCCGCACCCACCTTATATTGCACCCAGCCCATTTAATGAGCAATATAATGCCGATGATATGGCATTGCCTATCCGTCAAAAAACAGCAGAGAAAGAAGCCTCATTACATCCTTGGGTAGATTACTATATTTTTAATCAAGCGGGCACTAATTACACGGATGGTGTCGATTCGCGTGATAACGCTTCACTTTCTGATTTCGAATTACGCCAAATGAAAGCAACTTATTTAGGCATGATATCAGAGGTTGATGCGCAAATTGGTCGATTGATTAATTACCTCAAAGAGATTGATGTTTACGATAATACTCTAATTGTTTTTACTTCAGATCATGGTGATATGCAAGGTGATCACTGGATGTTGTCAAAACCAGGCCCTTTTGACCAATCATTTCATATTCCTCTTATTGTGTGTGACCCTTCGCCTGCGGCAGATAAATCACGAGGCACACAAGTCGAAGCATTTACAGAAAGCATCGATATTATGCCCACTATTTTAGATGTTATTGGGCAAGATATCCCAAGTGTATGCGATGGCTATTCATTATTACCGTTTTGTTACGATCAACAACCAAAAGATTGGCGCAAGGAATATCATGCAGAATTTGATTTAAGAAGCCCTTACAACTTTGATGATGAAATTCCACTCGGTTTGAAGCCAGAAAAATGCATGGTTAATGTGATACGTGGCGAACGATACAAATACGTTCATTTTTCTGGATTACCGCCGTTGTTTTTTGATCTTAAAGATGACCCTAATGAATACATCAACCGATATAACGACCCAAAATATCAATCCATAGTTCTTGAATATGTTCAAAAGCTGTTAACCTGGCGCATAGAGCACGTCGAAGTGGCGCTTACACATATTCGTTTGGGGCATGAATAATATGAAAGCTTTAGTAAAAAAACATGCAAGGCAAGGTCTTTGGTTGGAAGAGGTTGAAAAACCAAAGGTTGGTAATAATGATGTTCTAATTAAGGTTCAAAAAACGGCCATCTGCGGCACTGACATTCATATTTATAACTGGGATGAGTGGGCAAAAAAAATTATTCCTACGCCCATGACAATCGGCCATGAGTTTGCAGGCGTTATTGAAGAGCTTGGTGTCAACGTCACTGACTTGGCGATTGGGGATATAGTGTCGGGTGAGGGGCATATCGTTTGTGACCGCTGTCGAAACTGCCTTGCTGGTCGTCGTCACCTGTGCCCTAATACCATTGGCGTGGGGGTTAATCGCACCGGCAGTTTTGCCGAATATGTAGCCATACCCGCTAAAAACGTCTTTAAGCCCAGTCGTGAGATATCAACGGACTTACTGGCTTGTTTTGACCCTTACGGCAATGCAGTGCACACGGCATTATCCTTTAATATGGTTGGTGAAGATGTGTTAATCACTGGGGCTGGGCCTATTGGCATTATGGCCGCTATGGTTGCAGAACATTGCGGCGCGCGAACCATTGTTATTACAGATATCAATAGCTATCGTCTAGAGCTGGTTGATAAAATTGTTCCACGGGCGATTACCGTTAACGTAGAAAAAACAAAAATCACTCGTGAATTTATGCGTGATATTGGACTTAATGAAGGCTTTGACGTGGGCTTAGAAATGTCAGGCTCTCCACATGCTTTTGCTAACATGCTGGACTTGATGATTAACGGGGGCAATATCGCCATGCTAGCCATCATGCCCTCTGGATCAGGGATTGACTGGGATCAGGTCGTGTTTAAAGGATTGACGATTAAAGGCATTTATGGCCGTGAAATTTATGAAACTTGGTATAAAGCCTCAATGATGGTACAAACAGGTTTACCATTAGAGAAAATAATTACCCACCGCTATCACTACACAGATTTCCAAAAAGGCTTTGATGTCATGCGATCTGGACAATCTGGCAAGGTAATACTTAATTGGGAAGACGAATAATATTATGAGT